>JAWXBZ010000071.1:0-4787 GCA_034440375.1 Candidatus Eiseniibacteriota bacterium | reverse complement strand
GCTCGCTTTCAAATCATCCGTTGCAGCGCCCAATCTAATCGACGGCATGGGGTCGCCACACCCGCCGGATCCAGCCCCGGTGTGGTCCGTTCGGACCACGTGCCGTGCCCGGTGACGAAAACCTGAATCGGTACGCTGCCGATACTTCCGGTGGATCGCGCGGATCCCGGGTTGCGGTCCTCAGGAATCGGAGCGCATTGCCGACACGGAAAGGCAGGAAAGGAAAGGCCGCCATTGGACTATGACACGACCCGGCTTAGCACGACCCGGCTTAGCACGACCCGGGTTCGCACAACCCGGCTGCAGGGCTGGGAAGACGTTCCCGATCTGGAAGCATCATGGACGAAGCTGCTGAATCGTTCCCGCAATCACAGCGTGTTCCAGACGTTTCCATGGCATGCCTGCTGGTGGAAAGCGTTTCGCGGCTCCCATGAACTGTTCGTGATCCTCGGGTATGTGGGCGCCGAGCTGGTTGGCATTGCGCCAATGATGATCACCCGGGCAAAGGGCCCCATGGGCCAGGTGCGCAGCCATGTTCGCTTCATCGGCAGCCTCAACGGCGCGTCCGATTACTGCGATTTCATAACGGATCCCGACGAACCCGGGGTGCTGCGTGCGCTGCTGGAAGAGATGAACGCGGGTGCAAAAGGTTTCCATCGCATCGACCTGTCCCACTTCCCCAGTCATTCCCCAAACAAGGCCGGAGTCCTCGACTACTTTGCAGGACGCGACGCAAGAATCACGGTTGAATTTCAGGCGGACGCCCTGGCGCGGATGCTGGGCGATGGCCAGGCGGACCGCAAGGCGGCCAACAAATCCAGTCTGAAGAGGCACACCAGATTCTTCGAGAAGTCCGGGGAGCTCCGCTTCCACGCATGTACCAGCGAGGATGAAATCCTCGGATACCTGGGTGTTTTCTTCGAGCAGCACAAGGCGCGGCGGGCGCAAACGGGCTCACCCAGCCAGTTTCTCGATCCCGCCCAGCAGGCCTTCTACAAGGCACTCGTCAGCGAGACCTTCCGCCATGGCTGGCTCAGGTTCGCCGTGGTTCTGTTCGACGGCGCGCCGCTGGCCTGTCATTTTGGTTTCGAGTATCAACGCCGTTTCATCTGGTACAAACCCACTTTCGATGTCCGCTTTGCCGCCAGATCTCCCGGGGAGGTCCTGATCAAGTTTCTCCTCGACGACGCAATCACGAAGGGGCTCGAGGAGTTCGACTTTACCGTCGGATCCGAGCCTTTCAAGTACCGCTTCGCGAACCGGACGCGTTCCAATCATCGCATGATCGTTTTCCGCTCTGCCGGCGATTACTGGATCCACCAGGCCCTCTTCCGGGGAAAATCCATGCTCAGGAAGTGGCTCGGGCGTGACGCAGCTTCAAGGGCCAACGCAGCTTCAGGGACCAACGAATCTTCAACGACTACAGCGTCTTCAAGGACAAATGCGGCATCCACTCAATAGGACGCGGTTCCGAATGCTCAAGGCAGTCCTCGCGGCGACCGGCCTTCTGCTCGTTTCTGCCGCCGGACTAGCGGATGCCTATGTCTGGCGCGACGCCCGGGGCGCTCCGAAGTTTGGGGACAAGCCTCCGCGGGAGGGCGCACTTGATGTCAGCAAGCTCGGGGCGACGTTCCGGTACTTCACCACGTTCGCGAAGGGCCCGTTCAGGACCGCGCCGGGCGACGGAACCTCAGATGATGGTGTCTGGTGGGTGGAGCAGAAGGCAGGGACGAATCGCGCGACCCTTGTCAACATCGGACCTGGCGGCGCAACGGCCCTGCGCCTGCACACCGAACCGGGCGACGACAATGTTTCGAGCAGCGGCGTCCACGAGCGCAACGACGTCGCGCTTCCACAGAAAGACACCGGCTGTTACCAGGGCCGGGAGCAGTGGTGGGAACACTCGATCCTGTTCCCCGACGACTATGTCGCTCCGTCCGCCAGTTCGAAGTATTCATTCAGTTGGAATGTCGTCTTCGATTTCCACAACAGCGCTCCTGGTCCGTGGCAAGCCAATTTGCATACGGAAGTTGTCACCCTTTCCCAGGACCCGAATGATCCGCTGCGAAACCCCTATCCCCCTATTCTCAGGTTCAGGGGCTACGGTGGGGAGAAGTCCGGCGACGGCGCATTCATCGCGCCGATCGGGCCGGTCGTGAGGAACACCTGGTACGATTTTGTCTATCACGTGAAGTGGTCCGCGGGCCCGGACGGCTTCCTGGATGCGTGGGTGAACGGCGTGCAGAAGCTTTCGCACAAGGGACCAACGCTCTACGTCGGGCAGGGCTGCTACCTCAAGCTCGCCAACTACCACGTTGCTTATCGGCAGGCGAGCGCTGTTATCCACCGCCGCGTGATCCGCCACGACGTGGAAGGATCGCGGCGCCCCGATTGACCGGCGAAAGCCGGCTCAGAACCGTTGTTTGCGGCTGACCAGGTAGTCGATAACGCGCAGTCGTCCGCTTCCGCCGAGCGTGTGGACATGCAAAATGTCCTTGCGCCAGCCCGGTGATACCCGGTCAACGGCTGTTTCCCGGTAAGCGTCGTCGCGGAGGACGTCCACCCGATTGATCAACACGGAGTGTCCATAGGCCAAAGAGCAGTCCTGGCTCGGCCGGTACAGCACCCCGTCGCGCGAAAACAGCGGTCCGGCGGGGCGCGCGCTGCGCACATCGGAAACCACTGGATTGGCGCGATGGGCAGTCCAGGGGCCGAGCGGCGTCATGCCCGAGTAAAGATGCAGCTCATCGCTGCTGTCCGCTCCAGGCTCTGCGACGTTGACGAACATCCACCAACGATCTTTGTCCTGCCACAAGGTGGCGTCATACGCGCTGATATTTTCGAGGACAACCCGGTGCAGGCTCCACCGCAGCGGAAACGACTCGCAGCGGTAGACTTCGACTGTTCCGTTGGCCGCCGTTTCCGGCATCATGTACAGTGACCCCTCCCAGGAGAAGATGAACGGATACGAGAGGTGGTAGGGACGCTCGAGAGCGACTTGCGGTTCGCCGGGTTCGCCGTTTTCGAACACCTCGACCGCCATGATGTGCCCCTTCTGCGTGGCGAAAGGCAGTTCCTCGAAGAAGATGAAGGACCGGCCTTCGTGCTCGACCGCGAATGGATCAGCCCAGAAGCGGTCTTTGGGAGGCACCAGGTAACGCAGCCGGTCAAAGCGCACACCCGCCTCATCCTTGTCGGCGAAGTAATACGCCATCTGCCACTGGTCGCGCCAATTCAACGAACGCAAACGCGTGAGCGCGATATTTGATGCCCAACGCCAGGCCACGCGAGCGACCGCGGAAACAGTCGGCTCGCGCAGTGCGGGATAGCGCGTGGGGACCGCCATCCGTGGCGCTGCGAGGCCCCAGGTATCCCCATCAACAGTCAAGTGTTGCAGTATGCGTCTGTAGAAACTCATTCCCTTGTGCAGCGCATTCAGACGATTGCGCCGAACCGAGTTGGTGATGGTCGCGCCGAAGGTCCGGTATAGCAGGCCAGCCCCCGACGCCGCGTAATCGACGACACTGACCATGGTTACCGGGCTGCCGGCGCTAAGTTCCATGGCGCCGCCCCAGATGTTCGTCGCCGATACGTCCTTTCCGATCGCGATTCCCCAAACACCCAGCCGGGAAATGGGAGTCACCGGCCGCCGTGGTGGACTGGCGGCGAAACACAACCAGACATCGACTTCGCACTGCCTCAACGTGGCGGCTCCCGCCTCATCCAGGCCCCAGCCGTCGCTGTGGCGGGTGATTCCGACATTCAGCAACGGGACCGCGAATTGTGAGGCAACGTCAGTGGGGGTAAACAGCCTCTCCCGCCGGCATCGCATGGCCTTGTCGATGCGGTCAAAAATCTTGTGCAGGTGCGAGGCAAACGACTCTCGGGCCATCCCGCGGGCAACGGCCACAGTCGCCAATCTGACGCCCGGCACGGCCAGGGCCTGGCGCAAAGATTCGAGCGCCCAGCTTTCCTGGACTCTTCCGTCCAGCAGGACGCCAAGCGTGACAGGATTCACGGTCCGGCTCCCGATCAATTCCGAACCGCTGCGAGGTGTTGCCGTGGGTGCGCGTGGAGCGTGACGGTAAACCCCTTCCGTCACTTCGGCGATGCTCGACCAGGACAACTTCTCGGTCGCGAATCGGGAAGCACCTGTCGCCAGCGAGTCGCGCAGCCGCGGGTCGGCCAGGAGTTTCTCCATGGCATCCGCAAGTGCTGTGCCGTCCCGCGGAGGGACGATCAATCCGGTCTGGCCATCGATCACGACGTCGGGGACGTCGCCAACGTCGGTTGCGATAACCGGCCGTGAGCCGGCAAATGCCATTGCGCCGACGCCGCTCTGCGTAGCATCGGTATAGGGCAACACCACGGCCATGGCTCTGCGGAACAGGCTTGGCACCTCCGCCGGCGCAATGTAACGATCGATCAGGTCGATCCAGGGGCAGGATGCGATTCGCGCCCGATGAAGCTCCAGGTCGCTGCCCGTGCCGGCCACGATGACCCTGAAGGCATATCCGCGAGCGTGCAGAATATCGCCGGCGTCCAGCAGATAGCGCAAACCCTTGTAAGCCAGCACGCGGCCGAAGAACAGGAAGGCTCCCGGCTCGAAGCCCGAAATATCAGTGTCGATATCCGTCCGGCCGAGTATGCCATGGGGAACGATGTCAACCCGTCCGGCCACCCGGGAATCCAGGTCTTCGAGTTCCGCCTGCATGCGCGGCCCATGCACGATCAGCCGGTCTGCCCGGCCGCGGAACCAGGTAACGATTCTCCATTGCCAGCCATGC
>JAWXBZ010000070.1:0-4619 GCA_034440375.1 Candidatus Eiseniibacteriota bacterium | reverse complement strand
GCCGATCACGGACCGCCAGGTTCTCGAGTTCAAACTGGAAGCGCCGCGGGGTATCCGATACGTTCAAGTGCGGACGACCGCCTCGCCGTCGTGGGTGGCCTGGATGGAGGTGCAGGTCTTCGCGGCGCCTGCATCGTAGCGGCTTTCCCCGGCTCCGGACGGCACTAATAACTCGTTCGCGATTTCAGCGCACTCCAGGTGGTCGTCCGAGCCGGGACCAGACCGCATTCGCAGATCGTGAGGACGGCGTCATCGATGATCGTGTCATCCTCGATCAGCACGGACGGGCCGCTCGGCTCGGTCGGCGGGGAAAACTCGTCCCGGACACCGGCGGGATACACCAGCGAATCCCCGCAAGTCGGGACGGCGGCGGCGCTGTTCGCCCAGACGAGGAACGAGCCCACAATCGCGGCGGCCACGGCCACCCGCCGAACGCATGAAGCGAAACGACCACTCACCTCGATCATTGGCACCTCCGCGGTTGAGGAGCGGAAGCCCGAGCATCAAGTCTAACAAATGTGCCCGTCGGGACCGGCGAAGACGCAAAAGACGAGTTGCCCTGAGGAATACCCATCGGGCGCAGGGTTGACCCTTCCGGCCCCCCGCTCTGGAGGCGCAGGAATTGGAACTTTTAACGAAAAATCAAGTGGAGCCTCTCAGTGCCAGAGATCGGCCCCCGCCAATCGTCGTGCACTGAGAGACTCCGATACAATTGATTACAAGGCCACGAACGGGGCGGTGGTGTACTTATCGCCCGGCGCAGCAGGTTGTTCAGGTACGGTTCGTCGTGCGTGGTGCTTCCAATCCGTTCCAGGCGTCCTTCTTGACTTCATTGACGCCCTGAGTCACACGATCCTTCACCTCGGACAATCCATCACTGAGATCGTCACCGGCGTTATTGGCGAGCGAGCGCATTCTGCCGCCGAGTTTCCGGGCCGTCTCACTCAGCCGACGCCTGGTTTCATACCCGGCCTTCGGAGCCATCAGGAGTGCAAGTCCCGCACCTACGAGCGAACCCACCACTACGCCGGCGAGCATGTTGCCCTTTTCATTCCTGCGGTAATCAGTCATGAAAATATCCTCCCTGTTGAGATAGTTGATTCGTATGCTTGATTTCCATTTTTGTCCGCATGCTTTGGGCGGGGCCACAAACTCATCAAAACGTTGGCGACACTCTTGACGCGGCGGACGATGGCGATCGCCCCTCGTGCCGGTATTTCGACCCCGTCCAGCACGCTCCCGGACAATTGGGCGATCCGGTGCGTGACTTTTCTTACCTCGCCGGTCATCTCATCCAGCCGCTCCACGGCGGCGCCAACTGAAACGAGTACATTCCGACCTTCGCTCACCGTCTTTGCGGTCTCGTCGAGCAGCGTCTCGAACCGATTCAGCGAACGATCCGTATTTTCCAGAATTCGGCTGAAATGCCTCATGGTGATGATGCCGACGATTGTCAGCAGGACCACAGTGACCGTCAAAACGACGATACAAATTTCAACCAGCTGCGTCATGACCTGGCTCCCTTGCCGAGATCACCCGCAACGCGTGCGGATATCGACCGGCGGGTCATGCCAGCGGCTTCCGGCCGGAAAGGAGCCGGATCAGCATGACGACCACAGCCAAGGCCAGCAGAATATGGATGGCCCCACCCATCGTGTAGGAACTGACCATGCCCAGGAACCAGAGCACCACCAGGACGACGAAAGCGGTCCACAACATGAAAACCTCCCCCGATATACGATCAAACCTTCGCTACGGGTCATCCCAGCCAATCCAGGAGTCCCTAACGAGAGGACTAAATGAACTCCAAGCAATTCGCGTTCCATTCCTGATGGCGATGGCAAGAACCTCATAAGACAGTGATTAGCAATCACTCCGCTATGGCACTCGGCAAATGAGAGATCCCGCGAATACACGCCAACGGGTAGAAAAGTCTGTCCGATGGAAAGAACGACTGACCCCGCACGGCATTCAACTCGGTTGCCGGGACAGCCATCCAACGACACGCCCGGATCAGTCGATGTTCATGCCCGCCATCAGACGCTGCGTGAGCGATTGGCGGGAGGACGCCAGGTCAGCCCAGGGGTCGGCCTTCAGCGACGCCAGCCGCTTCGGCAGGTTGCGAACGTTGAACCTGTCCGCACGGCCGAGTCGGGGCAATTCCTCCCAGGCGATCGGAGTCGCCACCGGGGCCCCGGAACGGGCGCGGGTGGAATAGGCCGCGATGGCGGTGGCACCGCGGGCATTACGCAGGTAGTCGAGAAAGATGCGCCCCTTGCGCCGGACCTTCGAGGCGACCGCGGTGATCTTGTCGGGATGGCGGCGGGCCATATCCAGCGCCACCGCGTGAGCAAAGGCCTTCACCAACGGCCATTCATGCCGACGCTGGACAGGTACGACGATGTGAACACCCTTGCCGCCGGTCGTCTTGAGCCAGGTTTCCAGGCCAAGCCCTTCCAGCTTGTGGCGGACCAGCATCGCCGACTCCACGACGCGAGCCCAGGGAAGCCCCACATCCGGGTCGATGTCGAAGATGATGCGGTCCGGGCGCTCGACGTCGTCGATGCGCGAGCCCCATGGGTGAAACTCGAGAACGCCCATCTGCACCAGGCCGATCAGCCCGTCAAGGTTCCGGATCCAGGGGGAATCCGTCGTCTTTTCACTCCCCGCAATGGCAATCGACCGGATGGCAGGCGGAGCCCCCGGCTCCAGGTGCTTCTGATAAAAGCACCCCTTGCCGTGCCCCCCCGGGCATCGCACCAGCGACAGTGGCCGATCCTTGATCCCTGGCATGACGAAATCGCCAATCGCACGGTAGAACGCCGCAAGGTCGGCCTTCGTCAGCCCCGTCTCGGGATAGAGGACCCGATCAGGATGGGTCAGTGCGATGGGCTTTTCCCGTCGAACTTCGCGCGCCCGTTTGTCGGCGCGGAGGCCCAGGAATGACGGGTGGCGGAGTCGGCCGTCCGAAGTCCACTCCGTGAAGGACACCTCACACTCCAGTTCCGGTCGCACCCAGTGAACACCCCGGGCGTCTGCGCCCGCGGGTGGATTTTGGAACGGCGGTGCCCCGATCTCACGCGGGGCCAGCTTGAGGTGTAATTCGGCCAGCGCGGCGTCATCGAAGCCCGTACCTACGCGACCGGCGTACCGGAGCTTCCCCGAATCTCCCCGCACCCCCAGAAGCAATGCGCCGAGGCCTTTCCGGTTGCCACCCGGATCGGTGAAGCCGCCGATCAGGAACTCCTGGCGGGACTGGCATTTGCTCTTTCGCCAGTCCGTTCCACGCCCCTGATGATAGGCACCGTCCCGCCGTTTGCTGACGATCCCCTCCAGCCTGAGCCGACAGGCTTCGGTAAATGTGGCCAGGCCGCTGCCCGGGACATGGTCGCTGAAGCGGAGCGGGCCATCATTCGATGGAAGGATCCGGGCCAGGGCTTTCTTGCGTTTTTCCAGCGGCACGTCCGAGAGGTTCCATCCGTCCAGGTGCATCAGATCGAAAGCATGGAAGACGAGGTCGCCGGCTCCCTCTTTAAGCGCGCGTTGCAGGGCCTGGAAGGAGTGACGCCCTTCCGCGTCTGGTGCCACGACCTCGCCGTCGAGCCAGGCCGCGCGCACGGGGAGTCGGGCGAGCGACTGTGCGATCGCATCGAACTTCCGGGTCCAGTCATTACCGCCGCGGGTGTAAAGCCGGGCGTGACCCTTGCTGACACGGGCCAGCAGACGGTACCCATCGAATTTGATCTCGTGAAGCCACTCGTCGCCGGCCGGCGGGTGTTGGACGAGGGTCGCCAATTGCGGCTTGAGAAGTGTCGGCAGGGCGGCGCGGCGTGCGCCAGGCAGCGCGCGATCGGCTGCTGAAGGGTCCTCTGCCTCAGACGATGATTCGGCGTCCTGATGCTTGATCAGGAGCCAGTTCTCCTTGCCGCCGTCGCGGCCATCCTTCGCCGCCATGCGGACGAGCGCCCAGCTCCCCTTGAGCTTCCTTCCCTTCAGGCGAAACTTGAGGCTTCCTGCGCGTAATCCCCGCCGCGGATCTCCCTCGGGAATCCAGGTGCCTTTATCCCAGATTTCAACGGTACCGGCGCCGTAGTGCCCCTTCGGGATGACCCCCTCAAACGAACCGTACTCCAATGGATGGTCCTCGACATGAACCGCCAGCCGCTTCTCCCCGGGCGTGGTGCTCGGCCCCTTCGGCACGGCCCAGCTGGCCAACACGGATCCAACCTGAAGCCGGAAGTCATAGTGCAGTCGGCTGGCCGCGTGCTTCTGTACCACGAAGGCCAGCGAATTGTTGACGCCGGCGCGTCCCCCGCGTGGTTCGGGGGTCTCACCGAAGGACCTCTTTTCCCGATATTGGCGGAGCGCCAGGCTCAGGCTGAGCGGCGCTTCGGCGTCGTCTTGCGTGTGCGTGGGGATGGGACTTTCGCCTTTCGCCCCTGCTGGACGCTTTTCTTGAGCAGGGCCATGAGGTCGAGTACCTTGCCGCTCCCGCCCGATTTCGCCGCAGGCGCGGCGGTCCGGCCGCGGCCGGTTTTGGCCTTGCGCTCGATATAGGTCATCAATTGATCGTGGTACTCGTCGTGGTAAGTGGCCGGGCGCCACGACTCGGCCATCTT
>JAWXBZ010000069.1:0-4580 GCA_034440375.1 Candidatus Eiseniibacteriota bacterium | reverse complement strand
GCCGGCACCGGTTTTCAGAATTCGAAGGGCGGCCATCTCCACCTGCCGCCGGTTCGATTCGAGCGTGCCGTCGAGCAGCGGTACCCCCACTCCCGACAGGCGGGCCACCGCCTGGAGGGCCCTTATGTCCTTGGGCAGGCAGGAACCACCAAATGCAAACCCAGGCTTCAGGTAGTAGGGCGAAAGGTTAAGCTTCGTATCCTGGCAGAAAATTTCCATGACGTCATGGCTGTCGACGTGCGCCTTCTTGCACAGGTTGCCGATTTCGTTCGCAAACGACACCTTGACCGCATGAAAGGCATTGCAGGCGTACTTGACCATGGCCGCCGCGTCGGGCGTCGTGCGGAAGAGGGGCGATGCCAGGTTTGCGTACAGGGCGGCCGCCTGATCACCGCTTCGCTCGTTTATCTGGCCGATGACCGTGAACGGCGGATTGTCGAAGTCGGCGATCGATGTCCCCTCTCGAAGGAACTCGGGGTTCTGGACGACGCCGAAATCGACGCCGGCTTCCCGACCGGAAGCCTTGGACAGGACCGGCAGGATCACGTCGTCGAAAACGCCCGGAAGCAGCGTCGATCGGACGACCACGGTGAAGAACCGGTCGACCGGGCGAGGCCTCAGCGATTCGCCGATTTCCTGGCAGACCCGTCGAACGTAGTCGAGGTTCTGGGCTCCGTCGGGAAGGCTGGGCGTGCCGACGCAGATGAGCGCGATGTCGGTAGCGGCAACCGCCTCGGCCGCGCTGCCGGTGGCCGACAGCCGACCGGCAGCCACACCCGCCCGGGTCAGGTCGTCCAGCCCCGGCTCGAAGAACGGGGCACGGCCGGCGTTTATCTCGGCCACCTTGGCCGGACTGACATCGACGCCGATGACCCGGTGTCCACCCTTGGCGAGGCAGGCAGCCGTGACGCAGCCGACGTAACCGAGTCCGAATATGGAAACGTTCATCACGATGGCTTGGTGTCGAGCCGCGGATTCGCAACGAGGACGTTGTCCATGGCCAGGTAGTCGAGATGACCGTCCATGAAGGCCCGGACCGCGTCGGCTGGCGACATCACGATCGGCTCTTCATGCATGTTGAACGACGTGTTGATCACGGTCGGCACGCCGGTCAGTTTCCGGTATTCATCAATGATGGCGTAGTACGAGGGGCTCTCGTCCTTCCGGACAAGTTGTGGCCGCGCCGTGCCATCCACGTGGACGGCTGCCGGGCAGGTTTCCTTGAACCAGGGGGTGCAATCGAACGTGATGGTCATAAACTGGGCGGTGTGATGCGCCCCGTTCACCCGCTCGAAACTCTGATCGGCGTATTCGTACAGCGTGCTCGGCGCAAACGGCATGAACTCCGTCCGCTGGAGCCGCTTGTTCAGCCAATCGTTGACCGTCGGGTCCTTGGCCGAATACAGGATCGAGCGGTGGCCGAGGGCGCGGGGGCCGAATTCCATTTTCCCTTCGAACCGGGCCACGACATGGCCGTCGGCCAGGAGCTTTGCGATCGTCGGCTCGATCGGGTTCATCACCTCAAAAGCCAGCCCCTCCGCCCGGCAGGCGGCCTCGATCTCGGCCTGGCTGAACCCGGGCCCCCCGTAGACATTCCGGAGAGCATTGGGCCGCAGCCCCTTCTCGGCGCCGAGGTGCCACAGGACAGCCCCGGTGGCGAGGCCAGCGTCGCTCATGGCCGGCTGAACGAAGACTTTCTTGAAGCCGAGCTCGTGAACCCGCTTGTTAAGCTTCACGTTGGCGAACACGCCGCCGGCCAGGCAGATGTTGTGATTGGATGGATCCGGAATGTTTTCCTTGATCAGCGCCAGCGTGTCCTCTTCCGCCAGGTACTGGATGGTCCAGGCGAGTTCCTCACGACTGAACTGGCCGAACATGGTGTCACGAAGTCGGCGAAGCTCTGCGACCGCATCCTCTTCCTTCTCGGTGTGGAACTCGTAGAAGAAATTGCGGCTCCCCTTCTTCCATACCTTCTGGAAGAAGTCACGCACCATCCGAACGCACGACTCGTTGTGAGCGCCATGGCCCGCGAGGCCGGTGATCTTGCCGGGATGGCGATGCGGGTTGAAACCGAGAAGGGCGGTCATCATCTCGTAGTCTTCGCCGATGGTGACGTCGTTATGGTAGTAGGCGCGCGTTCGGTCGAGCGTACTGCCGCGACCGCGGTAGAAGGCGGCCGAGAAGCAATCACCCAGGCCGTCGAGCGTCATGACCATCGCTTCGTCAAAGCCGCTCTGATAGTAGGCGCTGGCCGCGTGACAATCATGATGATCGACATGCACAACATCCTGTATGTCGAATCCGTCGAACAGCTTCGGCCGGTTCGGGTCGTCCTTCTTCGTGAGCCGGCCGTACAGCTTGCCGATATCGTGATGGAGGGGCGGCGTGTTCAGTCCCTTGGCCAGGCTGGCCATGTGGAAGGCAGCCTCCCGCTTCAGTCGATCCTTGACCTTCAGCCCTCCGTAACAAAAGACGACGGGCCCGACCTTGAAGTTCTTGAGGAGGTACTCCTTGCACTGGAACGGGATACCGGCCTGGAGCTTCTTTCGGGTAAATCGCTCCTCGTTGGCCACGAAGAGCATCTCGCCCTCGCTCGTGGTCAGACAGAGGCTGGAATCGTGACTCTTGTGGAAGCCTATATACAGGATGTCCGACATCCTCGCGCACTCCTGAAGGTCATGGGGAGCACATCCGACCCGCACCGGGTCAAAACAGGAAGCGACGAGTATACCCGATGCTCCCCTCCCGCCGCTAACGAAAGCACTGCCCAAGGGTTATCGGCGGTTGGGTGATCGAACCTGAGCCCCCCGTTGGCGCGACCCGCCGGGGCGGCTATCGTAGGTCCATGACCGCCCACCTGTTCGAGCCCCTGACTCTTCGGGGCGTGACCTTCCGAAACCGGATCGCCGTCAGCCCCATGTGCCAGTACTCCTGTGAGGATGGCCTGGCCACCGACTGGCATCTGGTCCACCTGGGGAGCCGGGCGATCGGCGGCGCCGCGCTGGTCATGGCCGAGGCGACCGCGATCGAGCCAGACGGCCGGATCAGTCCTAATGATCTTGGCATCTGGTCGGAGGCCCACGTGCCGCCGCTGGCCCGCGCGGCCTGGTTCATCCGGGATCACGGGGCGGTGGCAGGGATTCAACTGGCCCACGCCGGGCGGAAAGCCGGCACGAGCCGGCCATGGGATGGGGGGAAGCGGATTTCGCTCGAGGCCGGTGGCTGGATTCCAGTGGCCCCCTCTCCCCTGCCGTTTTATCCGGATGACCCGACACCGGTCGAGCTGACGTCGCAGGACATCGAGCAGATTGTCGCGTCGTTTGTCGCCGCGGCCCAGAGAAGCCTGGCCGCAGGATTCCAGGTCATCGAAATTCACGCGGCGCACGGATATCTGCTCAACCAGTTTCTGTCACCGCTGTCGAACCGGCGGAACGATGACTGGGGTGGTTCGTTCGAGAATCGGACGCGGCTGTTACTCCACGTGGCGGCGACCACGCGCGCCGTCATGCCGCCTGATCTTCCCCTTTTCGTGCGTGTGTCGGCCACCGACTGGGCCGAGGGAGGGTGGACGGATGACGATACGGTCCGGCTGGCCCCGCTGCTTCGGGAGCGCGGTGTGGACATGATCGATTGTTCATCGGGTGGCGCCGTTTCCGGCGCGACAATTCCGGTCGCACCGGGATACCAGGTGCCGTTTGCCGCGCGGGTTCGCCGCGAGTCGGGAGTGCCGTCCGCCGCGGTCGGCCTCATCACCGACGCGCGGGAGGCCGACGCCATCATCCGCGAGGGACAGGCCGACCTGGTCTTCCTGGCCCGAGAATTTCTGCGCAATCCGTACTGGCCGATCCACGCCGCGCGCACGCTCGGCCACCCGCCACCGGTGCCGCCGCAATATCTCCGCGCGTGGTAGGCGACGATCGCTTCCCCGAGACAAGGATCTCGGCCGTCCTCGGCGCCCGCAGTGATGACGAGGCCGCCCGCCGCCGCGCCTTCGAGCGCATCATCACCGCCTACTGGAAACCCGTCTTCAAGTACATGCGCGTCCGCTGGCAGACAGATCACGAGCAGGCGACACCCGTTCGCACGGTGTCGGTGTAGCGGATCCCAAGACTCGCCCCCCCGATCCCGGATCCGACGTCACCGTTCGCAACCAGGACACAGGCGTAGTAGCGGGCCGGCGCCAGACCGCCTTCTGTCACGATGGAATAGCACTCCAGACCCGCCGTCGTTCCCGGACAGGGACTGCTGTTGTCGACCGGAATGAGGTGCAGCAGGATTCGTGCGTCGGCGTTTGGTCCGGCGCCGGTGGATGTGGACCAGCAGGGACCAAGAATGACCAGGGCGAGTGAGATCACCTTGAGCGCGTGTCGGTTACGGTGCATCATGCTCAGAATATATGAGCTGGATGTTCGGGGCGCCGCAAACTGATCCACTGGTAACCTGGTTCTCCACACGACCGTCGCACGACTCGCTTCCCCCCGGAATCCCCTCCCCCTTCGACGACACCGGGCCGCACCCGCTGGCCCGCGAGGCGGCACTGGCCCAGCAGGAGGAGCTGCGCTCCGGCTGGATTGCGCCGG
>JAWXBZ010000068.1:0-12242 GCA_034440375.1 Candidatus Eiseniibacteriota bacterium | reverse complement strand
GCCGCGTGGCGGCGCTGCGCAGTTTCTACGGCTTCGCCGTTCGTGGGGGCCTCGTCCGGCGCGATCCGGCCGAATCGTTGCCCGGGCCGCGGCAGGGGCGGCGTCTACCACGTGTCCTCACGGTCGATGAGGCGCGCCGGCTTGTCACGGCGCCCGCCGGCGATGCGCCACCCGCCCGGCGCGACCGGGCCATGCTCGAACTGATGTATGGCCTGGGGCTCCGGGTGTCGGAACTGCTGGAACTGACTCTCGACCGGCTCGATCTCGAGAGTCTCTTCATTCGGGTCGTGGGGAAGGGATCGCGCGAGCGGGTACTGCCTCTGGGCGGTGCCTCCGCTCATGCGCTTTCAGCCTGGCTCGTGGATGGTCGCGAGGCGATGCTTCGAAAAGGCGGGCCGGCTCCTCCGACCATCTTCATCAACCAGCGAGGGGGGCGCCTGTCGCGCATGGGATTCTGGAAAATTCTCAAGGGGCATGCCCGGGATGCGGGCGTCGAACGGGACCTTCATCCCCATACGCTCCGCCACTCGTTTGCCACGCACATGCTCGAAGGGGGCGCGGACCTGCGCGTCGTGCAGGAACTCCTCGGCCATGCCTCCATTACAACGACGCAGATCTACACCCAGGTGGATCGCGATTACCTGCGCGAGGTCCATCGTTCGTTTCACCCGCGGGCTTGAGGAAGAGGTTGATGTGTTGAGAGTGATGAGGGGGATTCCCGGCCGTGTCGTCGGCATGAGCCTGGCCGTCCTGGTAATCGGGACGGTCGGCCACACATCGACGGTCGCGGCCGCCGGCCGGGTGGACCGCGAGGGCGTCTACAACCTGGGCGGGTGGTTTCAGTACGGGCTGATCGAGGGAAACAGCCGTTATGGGCTCGATTTCAGCAAGGGGGCCGGCTACAGCCTCCATTTCCGATACCACATGAGCCGCTCGACGGCATTCGTGGCGTATTTCGACAATCAGACCTTTGAGGCGCGCGGCGACACGCTGATCGACATGACGATGACGGCGGCTCACGTTGGCGCGCGCTTTTTCAGCGTTCCGCCGGGTGGCGATGTCCTCCGGTATTTCGAACTCACGGCCGGCTTTTACCGGCCCGAGGTTCGGCGCCCCAACACGTTCGGTACCTCGATCGGCGAGGATGTCTGCTTTCCGGCGGAAGCGCTCATGATCCATGCCGGGGTCGGGGCGGAGATTTTCCTGGCCCAGGCATGGGCAATTGAATTTGGCCTTCATGGATACGGAATGTCGGGGAAGGGACTCTGCCCCCGGGAGACGGAGAACGGTGAGGGGGATTTTTCGGTAACGGGCCAGATCGTGATCGGGCTCGACTATTTCCTGCTTCGTTGACATGCATCGAAGAACTGCGCAATCGGCGGGGCGTGTCGCCATGGCAGTTCGTGCGAGGGAACCGTGACGGAACGGACGAGCTACCAGATAGGGGATCGGATCCTCCATGCCGAATTCGGCGAGGGTCTGATCGTTGAAATTCGGGATCGGCTGTTTTTTGACATTCTGGAGGTCGTGTTTGCCAGCGGTGTGAAGCGGGTATCGAGCATTCATCCGCAAATTCGGATGGCAGCCCCGCCGGAAACGGAGGAGGCCGCCGCCGCGCGCAAACGACCGAGCAGCGCCGAGGCCGCAAAGGCCCGCGTGAAAAGCCTCAGGGCCCCGCGAGAGCGGCTGGTCGGCCTCGATTACCTGACGCTCGAACCGGAGAGCTGGTCGGTCGTTGACGCGCTGCGCGAACCGTCACTGGACGGGATCGAGCCGTATCGCCTGCACCTGAAGGCCGCCGAGCATTCGCTCCGGCGCGGATTCGATCAGCTCGTCTCGCTGGATCACCTGCACGAGGTCGAACGATTTCCGTACCAGATCAAGGCCTGCCTGCGGGTCCTGCGCGACATGAAGGGGCGATCACTCCTGGCCGACGAGGTCGGCCTTGGCAAGACGATCGAGGCCTCGATCGTGCTCAAGGAGTACATCATGCGCGGTCTCGTTCACCGGGCGCTCATCCTGGTGCCGGCCTCGCTGACCACCCAGTGGCGCGAAGAGCTTCTCAACAAACTGCATCTGAATTTTGCCGTCCATGGACGTCGGGAAGGGTGGAGCGAAGCACCGTTCATCATCGCCAGCCTTGACACGGCCAAGATGACCCGGAATCGGGATCAGATCCTCAAGGGGCGCTACGACATGATCATCGTCGATGAAGCGCACCGACTGCGCAATCACCAGACACTGGCCTGGAAGTTCGTCAGCCAGATCACGGCGCGCTACCTCCTGCTCTTGACGGCCACGCCGGTCCAGAACGACCTGCGCGAGCTGTACAACCTGGTCACTCTCCTCAAGCCCGGAACGCTCGGCACTTATCGCAGCTTCCGGAGGAACTTCATGATCCGGGGCGACAAGCGGCTGCCTCGAAACACCGCCGACCTCTCGCAGCTGTTGCAGAAGGTGATGATCCGCACGACCCGCGCGAGCACCGCCATCCAGTTTCCGAAGAGGCGGGTTCAGACGATGACCTTCGCGCTCAGCCCCCCGGAACGGGCCCTGTACGATGGCGTCACCGAGTTTGTTCGACGCCGGGTGGCCGCCGCGCGTGGAACCGACCTGCCGAGGTGGCACTTCGTGGCCATGGTCCTGCAAAAGGAAATCGGCAGCTCGACCCGCGCCGCCAGGAAGACACTGGAGCGCGCACGGGCCGACGCCCGGTATCGCGGCGAATGGGAGGACATTGATCGGCTCCTCGAACTGGCCAGCATGGCCGGCGACAGCGCCAAGCTGGGGGGGCTGAAGGAAGTTGTCCAGAAGGTGCGGGACAAGGTCATCGTCTTCACCCAGTTCCGTTCGACGCTCGAGTACCTGGACGAGCATCTGAGGGCCGATGGTCACTCAACAGTCCTGTTCCACGGGAACCTGACGGCCGGTGAGAAGGAATCCGCCATCGACGATTTTCGCGAGCGATCGCGCATTCTCATCTCAACCGAGGCCGGCGGGGAGGGGCGCAATCTCCAGTTCTGCCAGACGGTGGTCAACTGGGACCTGCCCTGGAATCCGATGAAAGTGGAGCAGCGGATCGGTCGCGTTCATCGCCTTGGCCAGACCCGGGATATCAATATCATCAATTTTGCGAGTGAAGAGACCGTCGAATCCTACGTTCTGGAAATCCTGCACCGGAAGATCAACATGTTCGAGCTGGTCATCGGTGAGATGGACATGATCCTCGGCCATTTCTCCGAGGAAAACACCTTCGAGGACACCGTATTCAAGATATGGGCCGGCTCGACCGGAACGGTGCAGGCCAAGCGGCGATTCGGGGAATTGGGCAACCGCCTTCAGGTGGCCCGCAAGCGGTACGAGGAGGTCAAGGAAATGGACGCGCAGATCTTCGACACGCACGATGAGAATCGCTGAGCTCGAGGACCTGATCCGGGTCAGCCTGAACTCGCTTGGTGCAGAGGAGACCGGGCGGGAGGGGGGTATCGTCCATTTTCGACTGGACGAGAGTCTGGCCGCCCGATTCGGCCGGGAAGGACTCAGCCTCACATTTCGACCGGCAGTGGCGGCCCATCATCCGGAAGTCGATCTCGTTTCAGCCGGCTCGTTCCTGTACGACCTGATCTTGCGACTTGTCCGCGAACACGGACGGGCTGCCTCCGGCTGGCTCCCCGTGGACGAATCGATCCAGCCCGAGGAACGTATCCACAAGTCAGTTCCCCGCCTGGCCGGCCGGGCCCTGACGAAGGTCAAATCGAGCTGGGGCACAATCTATCTCTTCACCTTTCGACTTGGATTCTATTCGGACCTTCCCCAGGAGCGCCTCTACACGGTTCGAGTCGATTGGGAATCGACAAAGGTGCGCCACGACGTTCATCCCTGGCGGCTGGTCGACGCGGCCGGCCCCTCGCCCGCGGGCGCTCCGGCCACGCCGGACGGCATCGAGCCGGAGAAGGCTTTCCGGATGGCCTGGGTGAAAGTGGAGGAGGAGGTGGCCCGACTCACGGACAAGCAGAACCGACAGGTCCAGGAGCGGTTGCTCGGTGAAATCGAAACGATCGAGACGTATTATCGACAGTTGATTGACGAGGAAAAGCTCTTCCGCGAACAGCGGGTCACGCGGAAGGGGCGGGAGGAATCGGACAGCAAAATCGAGATGCTGAAGCTCGACTGGGATCGGCGGGTCATGGAGGAGAAGCGGCGCCTGCTGCCGGAGGTCAAGGTGTCGCTTTCCTGTGCCCTGAAACTCCGAACACCCCTTGATCGGTGGCGAGCCCGGACTCCGCCGGGACGGCGCGAGCCCATGGTCGACTACTGGATCGATCGGCACAGCGGTGAGGTCTGGACAATCCGGAGGCGAAAACGCGCGGCCGGACCCAGGCGATTGAAAGGAACCGACGAGTGCGGCATACTCGTCCGTCCGTCTGACGTCGTCATCGGCGTCCCCGAAAACCACGAACCCGAGGAGAGCCCCGCTTGAGCCGTCAAAAGCTGCCGCACCTGGATGGCCACCCGAGCGATGCTCTTGGGGCGGCCGGTTTGAAGGCCTATGACTTCGCCCAGTCACACGGCCGGAACCTGGCCATCGGCGCGGGCGTGCTGGTCGCACTCGTTGTCGGTTTCGTCCTTCTTGAATCGAACCGCGACTCATCGAGCAAGGCGGCGGCCAGTCAGCTGGCACTGGCCCTGGCGGACGTCAACATCAATCAGACCGATGCCGCGGCCCAGAAGTTGACTGAAGTTGTCTCCCGCCATGGCGGTTCGTCGGCCGGTAATCGCGCCCGCCTCTATCTCGGCGACATCGAGTTAAAGCGAGGCAACGCCGCCGCCGCTCTCACGCAGTACGATGCCTACCTTGCCAAGGTCTCCAAGGATGATTATTTCTGGACCACCGGCCAGCGGGGCAGGGCCATCGCCCTTGAAAACCAGTCCAGGTTCGCGGATGCCGCCGTGGCCTTCGAGGCACTGGCCGGAGGAACCATGGGCGAGGAGGAAAAAGCGCACGCGCTGCTCGACGCCGCACAGGCTCGCATGCGCGCCGCGGACAACACGGCGGCCCTGACAATGTACGACCGGATCCTGAAGGAGTATCCCCTCAGCCGGGCCACGGCCGCCGCAAAACTCGGCAAGGCCGAACTGTCGGCCGGCAGCTGATCGAGTCCAGCCGGGTTCCAGCACCATGTCCGAACCGGTGACCGAAGGGGCGAGAGGCGGCGAAGTCCTGATTCATCGCCGGTTTGATCGGGCCCGGGCGGCCATACTCGCCGACGGCGACTTTCGGCTGGTGTTCGAGGCTTACCAGGAACATGTCGAGCGCTGGGAACTGCCGCTCGATCCTTTTCTCGAAACATTGATGCGACAGGGGTTGGCCGCGACGGCCCTTCACCTGTCCGGGCGGCCATACGACGAGTCGGTTGGCTTCACGCTCAATTTCCGCGAGCCGCCGACCAATCTCTTCCTGACCGGCGACGCGGCAAAGTCCACCATCGTTGGCCGGGCCTTCACGGACGGCGTAGCCACCACGGAATCAAGCCGGTTCAATGTTCAGTCGGTACGCCCGGGTCAGCCGCCCATCCAGAGCCTGATCGATGTTCAAGGCCTGGACGTCCTCGACGTTTTCGAGCAGTACTACCGCCGTTCGGAGCAGGCCCCTGCCCGCTTTTTCGAGCTCACCGACAATCGATTTCTCATGATTCAATCGTTGCCGGACGCGGACGATGAATGGGTGAGGGGCCTCGATCCGGCCCGCGCCGACGAGATTGACCTGTCCGCGGACGAATTTCTCTTCACGCGAAGCATCCGATTTCAGTGCGGTTGCAGCCCCACTCGGATGCTGTCGATGCTTCGGACGATCTACGCCGGCCGGCCGGGGGATCTGTTTCAGGGGGATGGGGGAGTGGAGACCTTCTGCCCCCGCTGCGGCGGGCGATGGTGGATCGAGGAAAAGGATTTCGAAGGCAGCGCCGAAGATCCGGGCGAGTAGGGCCACCCGGCCGGGCCCGGCCGATTCGAACGGCGTCAGCGTGGCTGGCCCAGGCGGCTCATGGCGCGAGCCGACAGCCGGGCCGCTTCGAGCCGGTGCTCTTCCGCCGCGTCGGCGGCTCCCCGGCCCGCGTAGGCGTCCGACAGGATTCGATGGAAGGGCGCCGCACCGGGCCCACCAGCCGGAAGTCGGATTGCAACGCCAAGGATTCCGATGGTGAGGGCCGCCGCGGCGAGCGCCCGACCGTCCCGCTTCCGGAGCATCGACGCGATCGACATCGCGCCAGAGACCGCCAGCAGGATCAATGCCGGCTCGGCAGCCATCCGGACGCGCGAGCTGATCGCGAAGGGACTTGCCGCCAAAAGGACGATCAGGAACCACCCCGTCGAGAGGCCCATCGCCGGACGTTTGGTGTCGCGTCGGGTGGCCAGCCCCCCGACCACGGCCAGCGGAAAAAGGATGGCCCACCCGGGGAAGGGGAGGCGAAGGATCCAGGACCGTCCGGTTTCAAAAGCCAGGTCGAGCGGACCGGGAGTTTCGCCGGCGTTGATCAGGCGGAAGGCGCGCCAGGCCCACCCGTGGAGAAATCCCCATGGATTTTCCGCCGCCTCCCGGCCGCTCATATCGAACCAGGCCTGATCGACGGCCAGCGCACCGACGTTCGCCGCACCCACTTGCCGTGCGCCTTCCGTGCGATAGGCCTCGGCCAGGCCGGCCGGATCGGAGGGCGCCCAGGGTGGCGGCAGCCGAAGGCCGGCTCGATTCCCATCGCGATTGGCGAGATTGAACTCCCTTCCAATAATTGGCGGCAACAGGAGGCGCGGCCCGGCGTTGGGCGTCTGAATACAGGAAATCCCGGCAAGCATGACCAGCACGCCGACGGTAAAAGACGCGCCGCGGCGAATTTGCCGGGCCGGCTTCATCTTTCGGTCGAAGATGAGGATGACGAGCAGAACCGGTGCCAGGAGGATCAGGGGCGCCTGAAAAAGGGCCAGGAACGCCGTTGTTGATCCGGCAGCAATACCAAGAAGTACCTCCGGCAGAGGCTTTCTGGCGCTGATCAGTACCGAAGCCAGGAGCAGCGCGAGCGCGGCAAGGATTGGTAGAAAAGCGGCATCCAGCAGATGCCCTCCATGATGTATCGCCGGACGGTAGCCGGCGGCAATCAGGCCGCAGGCAAAACCGGCCGCGCCTCCCAGAACCCGAATACCGAGCAGCTGGATGACAACGGCCGCCAGTGCGCCGGTAACAGCCAGGGCTGCGAGGATCAATTCGGGTTGGCTTCCAAGGATTCGAACCAGAACGGACAGGACCGCCGCCGCCCCCGGATCCGAATCAAATGGTCGAATCGCATCTGCCGTGGACGCGACGAATCGGGCCGCCAGATCCCAGGACCACGATTCATCGAGGATCAGGGTTCGAAAGTCCTCGTAGCCGCGCATCTGGTCGAGATGAATCAACCGCATGACAAGCGCGAGGACAAAGGTCGGCAGGAGCGCCCAGGGTGAGGACGCAAACCGCTCCAGGATTCCGTGGCTGGGCCGGCCCGATGTCCTGGACCGGGAAGCACTCTTGGAACGAGATCGGACGCCTACGCCGGGCCCGGAGCCGGACGATGAACCGGAGGACTTTGAAGTCTTCGCTGACTTGCCGGAGGAGCTTCGGGAATCCTTGGACGAGCTCGATCGGGATGGCATCAGCAGTTACAGGCCCCTGGAATCAATGGCGCATAATATATATTATGTAAACTAGAATCGGGATGTCTGGTTCGACGGTTGGTCCTCTGGCCGGTCCCCGGGATGGCCCGTTCGTCCTGTCTCATGCCGCCCCCGGCCCCTATCGACCCGGCACGATGTTGATCAGTTTTCCCGGTACAAGGATGATCTTGAGTGGCGTCTTATCCCCGAGATAGGCCACGACCTTTGGATCCTCGAGCGCCAGGCGCTCGATATCCGCCCCGGACAGATTGACGGCCACATCCAGGTGGCTGCGGAGTTTGCCGGCCACCTGGACGACGATGCGGATCGTGCTTCGGACCAGCGCTTTCGGGTCGACTTCCGGGCTTCGCGACCGGAAGATGCTTTCGTCATGTCCCAGCCGGTGCCACAGTTCCTCGGCAATGTGCGGAGCCATCGGGGCGAGCAGCAAGAGCAGCGCCTCGCACGATTCCCGCCAGACCCGCCCTTCGATCGTATCCGAGCCGATCCGGGCGCCGTCAGTGGACTGCTGGTACAGACTCATCCTGTTCACCAACTCCATCAGGCCGGAGACGGCCGTGTTGAAGTGAAACGCGGTCAGGTCGTGACCGACCTGACGAATGGTGTCGTGGGTCTTGAACCTGAGATCGGCCGTGCCACCGGACAGGTTTGCCTGGTCGATCCAACCGGCCGTCTGAGGCATTCGATCCGCCATGTCGCCGACAAGTCGCCAGACGCGTCCCAGGAATCGGTAGGCGCCCTCGACAGCCCGATCCTCCCATTCGGCATCCTTTTCCGGGGGGCCGATGAAGAGCGTGTACAGGCGCACCGTGTCGGCCCCGTACTTCTCAATGAGATCGGTCGGAGCCACCACGTTTCCCTTCGATTTCGACATCTTTTCAAGCCGACCGGTGAGGGGGCTCTTCTTGGTGATCATGCCCTGCGTGAAGAGGCGCTGGAATGGCTCGTCAAAGTCGACAAGCCCCATGTCTTTCAGACACTTCGTGATGAAGCGGGCATACATGAGATGCAGGATGGCGTGCTCCACCCCGCCGATGTACTGATCGACCGGCAGCCACTTGTTGACCCTGGATGAGTCAAAGGCCTTCGACTCATCGCGCGGCGAAAGGTAGCGCAGGTAGTACCAGGACGAATCGACGAAGGTGTCCATCGTGTCCGTCTCGCGCCGTGCGGGCTTGCCGCAGGTCGGACAGGTGGTGTTGACGAAGGCGGCATGGCGCGCCAGCGGACTCTCGCCGGTCGGTTTGAATTCCGCGTCATCGGGCAGGAGCACCGGCAGTTGCGATTCAGGCACGGCAACAGCGCCGTGGTCCGGGCAATTGATGATCGGGATCGGTGCGCCCCAGTAGCGCTGGCGCGAGATCAGCCAGTCGCGCAGGCGATACGTGATCGTCGGCTGGCCGTGGCCAGCCGATCGCAACGCCTCGCCGATGGCCACTCGCGCGTCACCGCTCTGGAGCCCCGCCATCGTACCGGAGTTCACCAGGACTCCATCGTCCTCGTAGGCGGCGTCCGGTGGCGGAGAAACCAGGTCGTTCGGTCCGGTAGCCGGTGGCGGCGCGATGACCGTCCTGATCGGGAGGCCAAACTTCCGCGCGAACTCGTGATCGCGCTGGTCGTGGCCCGGCACGGCCATGACCGCGCCGGTGCCATAATTCATCAGGACGTAGTTCGCCACCCACACTGGAACGGCTTCTCCGGTCAAGGGATTCGTCACGGTCTTTCCGGTGTCGAATCCCGCCTTTTCCAGGTCGGGATTGTAGAAGCGCTCGGCGCGCTGATTCTTCATGGCCTGGAGGCGGGTCATGCGGTCGGCGGTGGCCGCCGACACGTCATCCCCAATCAAGACCAGGGCCAGCGGATGTTCCGGCGCAATGACGACATAGGTGACGCCGTACAGCGTGTCGGCCCGCGTGGTGAAGCAGCGGACGATCTCCGGCCCGTCTGTCCGGGCGAAGTCGATGGAGACGCCCTCGCTCCTTCCGATCCAGTTCCGCTGCATGGTGCGCACCCGGTCGGGCCATTCGGTGAGCAGCGACAGATCGTCCAGCAGGCGCTGGCTGTAGGCCGTTGTCTTGAAAAACCATTGGGACAGTTCGCGCTGCTCGATGATCGTGCCGCAACGGAAACAGGCGCCGTCCTCGACCTGCTCATTGGCCAGCACGGTGCCGCACGAGGCGCACCAGTTCACCGGCGCCTCGGCCTTGTACGCCAGTCCCTTCGCGTAGAGCTTGAGGAAAAGCCACTGAGTCCATTGGTAGTAGCCAGGATGGCAGGCAGCAATTTCACGGGTCCAATCCAGGCCAATCCCCCACTGGGCGAATTGGGTCTTGAAGCGCTTGATGTTGTCGTAGGTCCAGACGCCCGGGTGGATGCCGTTCTGAATGGCCGCATTCTCGGCCGGCAGGCCGAAGGCGTCCCAGCCCATGGGTGCCAGGACGGCGTGGCCGTCCATGAGCTTTCGCCGCACGACGACATCACCGATGATGTAATTTCGGCCGTGCCCGACATGCAGATCGCCCGAGGGGTACGGAAACATGTTGAGGCAGTAATACTTGGGTCTGGTGGAATCCAGGTCGACGCGGAACAGGCCATCGGCCTCCCAGCTCGCCCGCCAGCGCGCCTCGTACTCGGCGAAGGGGAATGCGGCCTCGCGGAGAATGGATGACCTCCCGGCCGGCCCCTCGGTGCCGTTGGCCGGCCCGTCGCTCATCGGTCGTTCGTCGCTCATCGCCCCCCCCTCCCCTGCTCCTCGAGCTCCAGCCCCAGATGGGCCGCCAGAAAGGCCCACAAATCGGCCACTTCATCGATGGCCAGTGCCGTCGGTTTCATCCCACCGCTGTGGCCGGTCGATCGGCTGATCCGGATGATAACGGGTGCGATCCCCGCCTGGGCCGCCTGCAGCGCGGCGGCGTACTTGAAGCTGTGCCCCGGCACGACCCGGTCGTCGAAGTCGGCCGTCGTCACCAGTATGGCCGGATAGTTCGTTCCGGACCGGACGTTGTGATACGGCGAGTAGGCGTGCAGGGCCCGGAACTCGTCTTCGTTTTCCGGGAGTCCGTAATCGGCCGCCCACGCCTTGCCGATCGTGAATCGGTGATAGCGCAACATGTCCATCACGCCGGCCTGTACCAGAACCGCGCTGAACAGGTCCGGTCGCTGGTTGGCCACCGCCCCGACGACCATGCCGCCGTTCGAGCCGCCCTGCAGCCCGAGATGGTGCGACGAGGTGTAGTCATTGGCCACCAGCCACTCGCCCGCCGCGATGACATCGTCAAAGGTCTTCTGCTTGGTCACCTTGACCGCTGCCTGGTGCCACTCGCGCCCGTACTCCCCACCCCCACGGGCACAGACGAGGGCAAAGACGCCACCCATCTCCAGCCAGCCGACCCGTGAGATGCTGAACGACGGCACCTGGGGTTGATTGAAACCGCCATAGACGTAGAGCAGTGTCGGGTTCAGACCGTGCCGCGTCAGACCCTTCCGGTGGGTCAGGAAGATGGGTACCCGCGTGCCGTCTTTCGAGACGATGAACTCCCGGTGCACCTCGTAGTCATCGGGATCAAAATCGACATGTGTCTCCCGCCAGATCCGGCTCTTTCCGCTGACCAGGTCCATGCGGTAGATCGTGGGCGGTCGTGTGAAGCTGGTGAATGTGTAGAAGGATTCGGTGTCATCGCGACGGGCACCGAAACCGGAAGCGGAGCCGATTCCAGGGAGTTCAAGGGTTCGGATCAGGCTTCCACTGCGGTCAATGAGCCGCACCTCGCTCGAAGCATCCTTCAGATAGGACAGAAAGATCTGGTCCCCGGCGAAGCTTGCGCCGCGCAGGGCCTCCGGGCCCTCGGGCACGACGGTTTTCCAGTTCGCCCGTTCCGGCGCCGTCACGTCGATGGCCACCACCCGCCCGCGCGAAGCACCCTCATCGGTCCGAACGTAGAAGATCGATCCGTCGTTTCCGATGGTCGTGTACTGCGCGGTGAACTCGTCGATGACCGGAACCGGATCGGACCCCGGCCGCTGGAGGTCCTGTACGAACAGGCGATTCTTCTGCCCACCGGTGGAAGCGGTCAGAACGAGCCACCGCCCGTCCTCGGTCGGATTGGCACCCAGCAACCATTCCGACTGGTCCTTCCGTTCAAACACCAGCCGATCGGCCGCCTGCTCCGTGCCGACACGATGGAAATAGACCTTGTGAAAAAGATTGCGACCGGTATACGCCGTCCCCTCCGCCGGCTCGTCATAGCGGCTGTAGTAGTAGCCCGAGTTATCCGGCTGCCACGACACACCGGTGTAGCGCATCCACCGGGTCACGCCCTTCTCGTCGACGCCGGTGGCGACCTCACGCACCCGCCACTCCTGCCAGTCGGTCCCGCCAACGCTGATGCCGAAGGCCAGCCAGCGACCATCGTCGCTTGGCACCCAGCCGGCCAGTGCCGTCGTGCCGTCGGCCGACAACGTATTCGGATCGAGCAACAGGCGCGGTGATCCCTCCGCACCCTCCTGGACGAAGATGACCGACTGATTCTGCAGCCCGTCAT
>JAWXBZ010000067.1:0-51848 GCA_034440375.1 Candidatus Eiseniibacteriota bacterium | reverse complement strand
CGCGCGACCCAACGGCGTCCGCGGTCATGAAGAGGGCATCCGTGCAACCAACGGAATCCTGAATCAGATTGGCCAGGAACTGGATCGGGGCCGGCCCCGGCTCCGACAGGAGCACCTGGAGTGTGGCGTCGCGCACCGCGGCCGAGCGGGCGTTCAGCCCGAGTCGAAGGGCATTCGGCCGCACCTCGGGCGAGGCCAGACCGATTTCGAGCAACGCCCGCTGCTCGTCGGCGCCACCGGCGGCCGACAGGTCGAAGTCGTCGGCAAAGTGCTCGCGGATCGTCGCCTCGTGCGAAGGGCGGCCGGCTTCATCCCATCGCCACAGGAGGAGTGCGGCCCTGGCCCGCTCGTGACGCTTGGCCGCCCGTCGCTCGGCCCATCGGGCGACGCGATCCACCGTGTGCACCTTGAGATCGTCTTCCTGGGCGGAATGATGAGCCAGGAAGTCGTGGATCAAATCGATATTGTGGTTGATGCCCTTCGGCTCGTCGAACGGGGGCAATACAAACGGTTCCTCGATTTCCTCGCCCGGGCCGGGGAGGCGGAAAACCTCGCTGAACGCCTGACGGCCGTCGATGCGGGGATCGCCCACCAGCCTCGTCTTTGACTTCTTCCACCAGCCGGCCCACTCGCCGGTGGCGAGAACGCCCGGAACGAGGAGCTTCCGGATTTCGGAAGCCTCCGCCCGTCCGCCGGCGCGCTTCAGGGCGATGACGATCAGCGCTGCCGGATCGGATTCCTTGAGGGCCAGAAGTCCGGGCTTGTCGATGCTGAGGAGAACCTTGAGATCGTCCGCCGGCAGGCTGGTCAGCACCTTGGTCGCCGAAGCCAGGTTCATCCGGTGGCCGGGCTTCCCCGGAAAGTCGATCGTCAGGAACTCGCCGTCGTTGTCGCGAATCGGCCCGAGGCCCCAACCCGAATGTTCCACGTAGTAACCGGGCGAGAAGGGAAGGACCAGATCGAGCGACTGGAGCGCCGTGGCCGCCGGAATGGCGATGCGATCGAGACCGGTCACTTCGATGACCCGGTCCAGTGTCGGCACTTCGGGGTGAGCCGCCTTCAGGAACTCGACGGCCGACGGTCGGAAGCCGGTCTCGTTCGGGTGCTTCTCCATGCCGCGCCGGGCGATGGCCCAGGCGGGGCCGGCCAGCCCATGGGTGATGGCCGTGACCTTGAGGCTGTCGAGCAGCGACGCGGCCGCCTTGGCCTCGCCTTTCTGAGAGAGGATGTCGACGGCCTCGAGTGCCTGCAGGAGGATGGAGGCCTCGGGCGCTTCGATGAGGCGGAGCACCCCTTCCTCCACGCGCGCCGAATCTTTTTGCTCGGCCAGCGGCTTGAGCGCCGTTGCCAGCAGCCGACGACTCTCACGGCTGGAACCATCCTCGTCGAGCGTCGTGGCCAGGGCCCAGATGATGTCGGGCTCGGTTGGGAACACGTCGTTGGCGGCGCGCAGCATCGCTTCATCGACGGCGGACCGCCCGCCCTGCTTCCAGGCACGAATAAAGAAGCGTATGCCGGCCGGTGTTCCGGCCCCCTCGATCCAGTCAAGGGCCACCCGTCCCAGCACCGGCCAGGCCTTTGCCTGGTTCAGCTTTTCCGACAGAGGTTGCCAGGCATGGTCCGCGGTGGCCAGATCGTTTCGTGCCGCAGCGAGCAGCCCTTCCAGGTAGACCCGGTTGACATGCAGTCCGGTTCCGGACGGGAGCGATTTCAGATGGGCCCGGAGGGTTTCGGCCTGGCCGGCCTCGATTGCCCGGCGGACCGCAAGACGAAACTCGAGGAGTTGTGACGGGTCAGGGACGGCCTCCCCCTGGGAGCCCAGGTAGGTGTCGAAGCTGGCCGAGAGGTCACTGGAGAGAGGCGTCACCGATGGTTTCTCCCATGTCAATTGGACGGGCCGGTTGGCGGGGAGGTCCCGACACGCTTCCGGCCGCAGGCGTTCTTGAAAGGAAAGGCGACAAGTTATAGCGCAGAGCGGGGTTGTGGAGCAACCGAATACAGCGCTCCATGTGTTAATCTAGGGTCCTGAGTGGGAATCATCATCGGCCGGGCCACGCCCGTTCGATTCCGCTTCGACCGTCTCCGCCCCGAGGATTCGATGACCGACCTCAAGACGCTCGCCGTCCACAAACGCCCGGCCGGCGTCACTTTGGCCGGACGTATTCTCTTTCTCACCGAAGACCCCGCTCTCCTTGCGAGCCAGCTCGACGGCCAGGATCTCGAATGGAACCCTGCCATCAAGCTCCGTGATGATATCTCGACGGACGAGATCACGCCGGCTTATATCTGCTACTACTTCGATGAGACGCTGGGCGACTTTCCCTATCTCGGCCTCAAGGCCGGCGGTGAGTTTCCCTGCAAGAGGGGATTGGTCCGGTCCGGCGGCTTCGCCGTGTCCGTGTCAGGAAAGCGACGGGGCAAGGGATCGAGCCGTGAACAGAGCCCTTACGCCGAGCTGTGCGCCGGCATCCAGTGTGTGGTGGCCGAGAACATCGAGCGGATCTATCGGCAGAACTGCCAGAATCTGGGCGTCCTGACCTCGACCGACTTCCGCATCCTCGAACGGATCCGAAAGGGCGAGGAAATCCCTCTCAGTGAATTTTACGAGGGAGAGGATGAGATCACCCGCCAGATCATCGAATACGGCGGACTCTTTCCGTTCAATGTGGCGCGCCTCCAGGGGAAAGTCAGCGTTCCCGCCATCGATACCCCCCCCCGGCCGATGACGCTGGCCGAGAAGATTTTTGCCCGCGCGTTCGTGGCCGATGCCGCGAAGGGCCGCGTCGGCGTCCCGGCCGTCAAGCCGGGGGATGCGGGCTTCGCCGCGGTCGACCTTCGCTTCAGCCACGAGTACGTCACGCCGATGGCCGCCGACTTCTTTCACCGATACGTCGGGGAAGAGGCGCGCGTCAATGACCCGGAGACGATCGTCTTCTTCCGGGACCACCTGACCTTCCTCGGCGATGTCATGACGCCGGAGCGGATCAAGGAGGGGCTGCTCGACGTGGCCCTGCAGCTCAAGAAGAAGCAGGAGGACTTCGCGGCCGAGCAGGGGATCACGTTGCATGGCGAACTGGCCGGTGGGCACGGTTCGGAGGCCATCTGCCACTCGAAGGTGCTCCAGGACTACGCACTGCCGGGCCAGCTGATCATCGGTTCGGACAGCCACACGCCCCACTCCGGCGCCATCGGATGCGTGGCCTTTGGCGTTGGCACCACGGACGTCTTCAATTCCTGGATCACGAAGGATGTGCGGGTCCGCGTGCCTGAGAATGTCAAGATTCGCGTGCATGGCCAGCGTCCCGACAACGTCACCGCCAAGGACTTCATGCTGGAGATCCTCCGTCACCCTTACGTCAAGAGCGGCCAGGCCATCGGCAAGATCCTGGAATACTGCGGCGGCGCGGTGGAGGAACTCTCCATCGACGAACGCGCCACCATGACCAACATGGCCGCCGAAGTCGGCGCCTTCACCGGCATCGTGGCGCCCGATGCCAAGGCCGTCGATTTTCTGGTCGCCACACGCGGCATGGACCGGAAGGCCGCGGAGGCCACGCTCCACGGACTCTTCAGTGATCCGGACGCCGAGTACACCGAGATCATCGAAATCGACGCCGGAACGATGCGCCCCCTCGTAGCCACGCCCGGCGACCCCGGCAACGGTCTCCACATCGATGAGCTACCGGCCCGCGTCAAGGTCGACATCGCCTACGCCGGCTCCTGCACCGCCGGCAAGAAGGACGACATGGACATGTACGCCCGTGTCCTCAAGGAAGGGCTCGAGCAGGGGAAGCATGTGCACCCCGATGTCCGCTTCTTCATCCAGTTCGGCAGCCAGGAAGTGAAGCGGTACTGTGTGGCGAAGGGCTACATGGCCATCTTCGAGGCGGTCGGCGCCCAGGTCATCGAACCCTCCTGCGGCGCCTGCATCAACGCCGGCCCCGGCGTCAGCAAGCACACCGACGAGGTCACGGTCAGCGCCATCAACCGCAATTTTCCGGGGCGCTCCGGGCCGGGGCAGATGTACCTGGCGAGTCCATTGACGGTGGCGGCTTCCGCGTTGGCGGGGTACATCACGGAGTACACGCCGATGGTCACGGCATCGACGCCCGCCGGCTGACGACGGACTGTTCCTCCGTGCCTGTCCGAATGGCGACCAGGCGCTTCGTACACGCTCTCATCCTGGCGTCACTGCTGGTCGTCACATCTTGCGGCGATGACTCCGAGCCGCAGGTCCTGTCCGATCAGTGGGAAGAAGCGACGATATTTGTCGCGCCTTCGCACGGCGCTCTTTACTCTCTGGCCTTTTCGGATTCACTGGGCCTCGCGGTGGGGCAGCGTGTCGGGCTAACGTCGTCCGCGACCATCCGTTCTCCCTTCATTTCTCCCTACTTTGTCACGCGGGCGAGCGACGACACATGGTCGCAGCCGGCCGGAGCCCCTTTCCCACCCCAGTCGCTGATCAGCGCCGTCGGCTTTGCGCCAGATGGGGGAGTCCTCATGGCCGGCGTGGAGTCCGACATCCAATCCGGTTTCATCCTGGACGAGCGTGGCGGCTGGAGCCGTCACAACGTCGCCATTTTTGGGCTGGCGCTTGCGTCGAGCCCGGGCATCGTGCGCGTCGCCGGCGCTGCCGCGGGCAACAACGCGGTGTTCGTGAGCCGCTCGCCCGATACATGGACTCCCGAATCGATTCCTTTCCCCTCAAGCAACAATGAACGCGCGCTGGTCGACATCAGCGCCGATGATGGCGTCTTCATCGCCTGCGGTTTCGACGACGGAGGAGACGGCACTCCCCAGTCCCCGAACAGCGTCGTGTTCCGAAACGACGGCGGCGACTGGGAACGACTGGAACTTCCCTGCGGCGGCTGCGCCAACCGGGAATTCCGGACGGTCGCCGTCACGCCATCGGGGTCTTTTTTCCTCGGAGGCGCGGAAACGGATTTCTCCGCAGGCTCCCAGGACCAATACCAGGCCTTCCCGCTCAGCTCGTCCCGGGAGGGCGACTGGACGGAAATCGTTCTCCCAGAACCCGGAAAGCTGGATCGCGTCAACGACATCCTGATCGCCACGGATGGCGATATCTACCTTGCCTGCGGCGTCGAGGGGAGCATCATTGTTCAGATGAGCGGCACGAGCGTGTACGAAGCCGTGTTGCCCGGCACCCGCATCGCGCAGCTGGCCGAAGCTCCGGACGGTTCGATCTGGGCTGCCGGGGCGATTCTTGACCGGACCGACGAAAGCAGTCGGCCCATGATCTGGAAGAGAACGCCGGAGTGAGATAGCCCCACCCGGCGCCTCCAGATGGCCTTGTGACCAGGGACTTCCGGGTCCGCAGTCCGGACGCCGGCTTTCGGTCCCCGATGCCGGACGCCGGCAGACGCCACCCGGCCCATCTGTCAGAATCTTCAGATGCTGATTCCAATGGCCGTGGTGATGCTCGCCTGCCTCCCCTGGACTGGTCCCGTCTGGGGCGTCGACTTTCTTCGCCCGACGCCCAATTTCTACTCCACGGCCGAGCCGATCCGAAACGTCGCCGTGGCGGATCTCGACGAGGATGGAATCGTCGAGGTGATCACCCTGCAAACGCCGCGAATCGTCATCTGGCAGGTCATGCCCGGAGGCATTCTGCGGGAGTCGAACTCGGTGGCGAGCGGAGTGTCGGGGCCCGGGATGCTATTCACGGACATCGATGATGACGATCACCGCGATCTGGTGCTCGGCCGGCCCCAGGCTCAAGTGGAGATCCGCCTGGGGACCGGATCGGCGACCTTCGGCACCACCTGGTTGATACCAGTGACCCGCGTTCCGTCGACCCTTCAATCGGGGGATTTCGACGGCGACGGGCGGCAGGACGTCCTGGTGGGCTACGGCGGGGGCACGGCTGGTCCGACGTTTTCGGTCCTGTACGGAGTGGCCGACGCCATTCCGGAGCGGGTGGACTTCAACACGGCCGGCCGTGCCGGCGGCTTCGTCAATGTGGGTGATTTCGATGGCGACGGTCGGCTGGATGTTGCCGGCGCCAGCAATGCCGGACTCGATTTCTTCTACGGCGAGGGCGGGCGATCCTTCACGTATGGCGGGCGCGTGACTATACCATCGCCCGCCGGAGCGGCCGCCGGCGATTTCGATGAGGACGGCGTCGACGACATCGGATTCTCGAGCGGGGGGGACTTCCAGTCAGGGAATGGCTTCGTCGTCTCGGGGCGGCATGATCGCCAGCCTGGGCCTCCGGTGCTGCACGTGCCGGATATCGGCTCGTCCCCCCATAGTTGCTACAACGCGGACATCGATGCCGATGGTCATCAGGACCTCGTCTTCGGCGGCTACACCTTGCTTACCGGCTGGGGCGACGGGACGGGCGATTTCCCCTCGCGATCCAGTGCCGGTTACGACTGGAACTGGGGCCGGCTGGCCTTCGCCGACTTGAACTGGGACGGATACCTGGATGTCGTCGGTTGCCGTCCCGAGGCGGACTTCTACAGCGGCCGACTGGGGGTCGTCCTGTCGAGCGAACCCCGCTGCGCGCCGTTCGAGTCGTTCTGGCGAGTCCCCGACGGCGCCGTCGACGTGGTCCCGCTGGCGGCGGACGGCGCCCGCTCCCGACTGGCAATTCCTCGGGCTTCCGGGCTGGTGGACATACTTGAGAGTGAGCGCTGGGGTCACTTCGAGGTCGTCGGGAGTGTTCTGATCGGCGGGAGCCCGGGAGTCGGACGGGCGGTCGACTTTGACGAGGACGGTACGGACGAGTTCGTCCTGGTCGACCAGGCGAATCGGCAACTTCGGACGATGGGTCGATCCGCGGGGCAGTGGGGTGTCATCGGCAGTTGGAACACCGACGGGTATCCGCTGACACTTGAGGTCCAGGACCTGGACGAGGATGGCCGGCCGGAAATCATCGTGGTGGATGCCACAGAGTCGGCGCTGCGTGTATGGACGAGCGACGCGACGGGACATCTCACTCCGGTTGGGTCCACCGCGCTGGTCATGAGCCCCGACGGGCTGGCGCTGGCCGACCTGGATGCCGACGGCCGGACGGAGGCCGTCGTGCATCAAAGTATTTCCGGGCGGCTGCTGCTCCTGGGGGGGCTAACGGCGGGTGAATGGGTTGAATCGCGCGAGTTCCTCCTGGAAGCCGGACTCCGACAGCCAACCTTTGCCAATCTCGACGGGATCGGCGCGCCCGAACTGCTCCTGCTCGCGCCAACTCAGTCGAGCGTTCGCATCCTGCGCCTCCCCTTGGGGGACGGCGAGATCGAGTCGTATGACATGCCGCTGGAGCATGTCCCCGACTCCTTCGTGGCAACTGACATCAACCGCGACGGGTTGATGGACATCGTGGTCGCCAGTCTCGGCGACTTGATGATCAGCTCCTATCGTGGGGATGGTCACGGCGCTCTGCAACTGGACGAGTCTTATCGCACCCTGGCGCCGCCGACGTTACTCCGGCTCATTGACGCGGACCGCGACAACTGGTCCGACATTTCGTGGGTCGATCCCACCGGGCCCTGGGGTCGATCCTTCTGGAACGTCTACCAGTACGTCCCCGTATCGCGGCTCCAGATCAAGGCCGTCCGGGAATCGGACGGAATCCTTATCGAGTGGCAGGCGGGCGACGCGTCAGCCGGATCCACCTTCGGGCTCTGGCAGGAGACAGCCGGCGGTGAGCGAGTCGTGGTCAATGATCGGGTGCCCGGCGGGCCCGATCGCTGGCCTTCCCAGCCCCGGCTGGGATTCACCCGTCTTCTGGCTCAGCGAGTCCACCCGGGACGGTAGCAAGCGCTGGCACGGACCAATCGAGCTGGTCGGTCCCAACCCGGGCCGCGCGCGGATGGAGATGCGTTGCCGTCCCAATCCATTCCAGGCAGAGGTGGCGGTCAGTCTAAACCTCCCGGCGCCGGCAGCGGTCCGGGTCGAGGTATTCGATGTCGTCGGGCGAACGGTGGCCGTATTGCACGACGATTACCGGGAGGCCGGGCTCCTCAGCCTAAACTGGGACGGGCGCGCCGCGTCCGGGCAAGCGGTGTCGTCCGGCATTTATTTCGTCCGTGCCAGCGTTGACGGCTACGCGGTCGTGCGCCGCCTGATCCGAACCCGCTAGCGTCCAACATGGGGCCACGCGCCTCGGCAACCGAAACGCGCCCCACTGCCCGGCCGTTCCAGACTTCGGTGGACGGCGCGCATGTGGTGTGGCGCGATGCTCCGGCATGCGCGGCAGGGAAGAGCCAGCGGAGCCGGCCCCGACACCGGCTGACGGCGAGCGACACCGTGGGCCGCTTGACAGCTCGGGGCGTCGTCGTGCCACACTGGATCTCCCCCCGCTCACGACCCCTCGAGGTACGATCTGATGTTGGATGTGACGTCGTTGGAAAAGGCATTGGGACAGCTCGAAACAAGTCTCAGGTACCTGCGCTCGAAAGCCAGCCTGGCGGATGCCGAGTTGCATGGTCAGTTCCGGGCCGCGACGATCCAGGGTTTCGAATTCACCTACGAGCTGGCGGCAAAGTTCATCCGGCGGCAGCTGGAGATGATCGCGCTCAGCCCCGGCGGACTGCGCGAGATAAATTTCTCGGACCTGATGCGACGAGCGGCGGAAGCCGGCCTGGTATCGGACCCGGTGGCCTTCCAGGACTATCGCGAGCGTCGGAACATGACCAGCCATGCGTACGAGGAAGAGAAGGCGCAGGAAGCGCTGGTGGGGATCGACGATTTCGTGCGCGATGTCCACTTTTTGCTTGATCGGCTGAGGGCCCGCCATAATGACGGCCATTGACCTGACGCCGGCGCACCGCGCCATCGTGGAGGGAATTCTCCGGCAGCATGTACCGGGATGCGGAGTGCGGATATTCGGCTCCAGGGCCATGGGGCGGGCCCGGCCTCTCTCCGATCTCGACCTGGTCATAATGACCGAGCGGCCGATCGACGTTCGGGCCTGGACCGAATTGCGCGATGCCTTCAGCGAGTCGGATCTCCCGTTTGTTGTCGATGTGCTCGACTGGTCCGGCCTCTCCGAGGCATTTCGACTTCGGGTTGGGGAGACGGCCGTGACCCTGATCGCCCCGGTCAGTGCCCTTTCCGATCAGCGGGCCGAGCCGGATGACGGCCGTCAAGAACGGTGAGTTGGAGCAGGAGTTAGTGGCGAAGGGATAGCCGGCGTTCGGAGCCGCAATCGTAGATGGCGATATAGTCCCGGCCCAGGTCGACCAGTGCGAGGCAGCGTAAATCACCTGCGGCGCGAAAGAGGTCGACAATTTCCCGCCGGGAGTAGAACCGGACGAAGCCGCCGCGCAACCCAAATCGCGCGCGCCTGAGCGCCGTACGAATAGTCCACCTTTTCGGAAAGCTGGCGAACAATCGGCCGCCGCAGTGGGCCAGCATCTTTTCGAGGTGGGCGCGGGGATCTTCCAGATAGTCGAAGTATCCCATCGCCGTCACCGCATCAAAGGTTCCCTCGATCGGGGTGCCGAGCCAATCGCCGGTCTGCCAGATGCACTGATCGGAGACGCCGTGAGCGGATGCCTCGCGTCGGGCGATGTTGATCATTTCTTCGGCCACGTCGACGCCAAGACAGCGTGAGGCACCGCGCCGCGCGAGCTCAATACCGTATCGACCGGGTCCGCACCCGACGTCCAGCAGGGTGCGTTCTCCGGCGCCGATGGAATTGATGACCAGCGAATATCGTTCAAGGATGACACGCCTGAAAATCCAGTCTCCCAATTGCTGGGTGACCGGTTTCTCCTGGTCGTAAATGGCGTCGAACCGATCCGCTTCACGGTTGAAATACTTATGAACCTGGTCGAGGGATCGCATGTCCGAAGGCTCCTTTGAGGGTGGTGAATGAAAACTCCGCCAACATCTTTTCGAGGCGTGGGAGGGTGCGGTCAAGGGCCGCATAGTGAGTCATCCGACTCTTCCAGTGGAAGGGGACCCGGGGGTGGTCCGGATCAAGCTCCCAGGGATGGATGTAGAAAATGACGGGTTGGCCGGCCCTTTCCGCCGCCTTGAGATTGCTCCGGGTCAGCATCCAGGGGTACAGGCGGAAGTAGGCCCCGCCGGCCGCGGGAACAGTTCGACCCGCGATCTCCCTCACGGAGATCGGGAACTCCTCGATCGGGCCGTGTGCGGTTTCGAGGCGGACCGGCAGCCGGGAAAATTCAGGGATGCCGTAACGCCAATTGTGAGCCGGCATGATCGAGGAGTCGTAGCGAATCCCCAGTTCGGCCAGGATTTCGAGAGCCCACAAGGAGTCGCGAGTCAGGGAGAAATAGGCCGCGCGGTACGAATCGACCGGTTGGGCGACGATCTCCTCGATCGCTTGAATCGAATCCCGTGTCTCACGACGGAAGCGCTCCGGGGTCATCGTGTAGAGAAGGTCGTGGGATGTGCCGTGGGAACCGACGTCGTGGCCCAGGCTGACGATCCGACGCAACAGATCGGGGTGCTCGCGGGCGATCGGGCCCAGAACGAAGAAGGTGGCAGACACCCGATGTCGTTCAAGCAGTTCCAGCAGGCGGTCGGTGCCAATTGACAGGCGCCGCTCGGCGCCGGCGCGCGTCAGGGCATCCAGTGGGATACCGTGGTACCAATCCTCGAGGTCGACGGTGAAGGCGTGGCGCATTGAGCGCAGTTTATCACGGCCCCCGGCGCGGTCAGATGCCCAGCAGGGTCCTCAGGCGCCGTCCCGCCGGTTCCCAGCTGAAGTTGGCGAGCACATGTTCGCGTCCGGCGATGCCCATCCGGGCGGCGCCTTCCGGATTTGAGAGATGTCGGGCAATCGATGCCGCGAAGGCCACCGGTTCATCGGCGATATCGATACTCCTCCCCGGTTCCGCGCCGATCCCCTCGTTTACGATCGAAGTCACAACAGCCGGGAGGCCGGCGGCCATTGTCTCCAGCACCTTGTTCTGGACGCCGGCGCCATAACGGAGGGGCGCGACGGACACGCGCGTTTGCGCGAAAACCGGCGCGAGGTCCTCGACGTATCCGGCCACGGTGACGCCCGGCCGGGCGGAGAGTCGCCTCACACTGGGACCGGCCGGGCCAACGACCAGAAGCCGGGCGCCCGGGCGCGCCGCCCGGACGATCGGCCAGATGGCCTCCACGAGGTGCGTGGTCATGTCGATATTGTGCCCCACGGCCATGTTACCAAGAAGCAGGACGGTCTCCCCCGACCTGGTTGGATCTACCCGTCCCCAGCGGTCCTCTACCCCGTTCGCAAGAACCAGGACACGGGCCCCGGGTGAGCGGGCCAGCAGATCCAGCCGGTCAGCCTCGGCCACCACCCATGACTCGTCGACTTCGGACATCACGCCGACCTCGTAGCGATCGACGCGCCGCGCTTCCATTTGGAAGGCGAGCCTCTTGATGCCGTGCTTGGTGGGGATGGCCCGACGGAGATTCATGGCCAGCGAGTCGCCCAGATACATGACCCGGAGGCTCCCGGTAAACGGCGCCAGATATGGGTGCATGCGAAACATCTGCGCGAAAACGAGATCAAATTTCTCACCCCGAAGTCGGCGGACCAGATCCGACATGAGCCGCGACCGGTAGAAGGCCACCTGGAAGGGAACATCGTCCATCAGGGCGGCCACCATGTTCGCCTGGCCGCGCCAGGTCGGGTGAGGCACGACCTCTATCCGCTCACACAGATTGCGCAGCGGCCCCACCTCGATGGCTGTCGGGTCGCCATCGGAAAACGCCACCAGGGTCACATCGGCGAACCGGGTGAACTGACGAAGGAGGTTCAAGCCGGTGAGTCGGTCACCGCGATCCGGTGGCCAGGGAAATCGAGGGATGAGGTAGAGCACTCGCGGACGGTCCGTCAACGAACGCCTTGCGTCGCCGCGGCATCGTCGATCGCGCGGCGGTAGATTCGTTCGGTGATGGGTGCCAGTGCCTCGACTGAGTAGGCCTTTTCGACCAGGCGCCGCCCTTCCCGACGAAATGTCTGGGCCAGGACCGGCTCCTTGATCACCCGGGTCACGGCGCGGGCCAGGTCATCTGTCGTGTCGGCCAGGAGAAGGTGACGCTCGTGCTGCACACCGATCCCTTCGGCGCCGATGGTCGTACTGACCAACGGTATCTGATGCGCCATGGCCTCAAGGATTCGAATGCGCATGCCACTACCGGCCCGGACCGGGACGACGAAGACGTGCGCCCCTTCCAGATGCGGGCGAACCACATCAACGCGACCAGTGACCTCCACGCCGACAACCGCCATGAGTCGCCGACGCAACGTCTCGGGGCATTCACCGATGATTCGGAAGCGAGCGCCAGGAAAACTCCGGCGAAGTTGAGGCCAGACATCTTCGGTGAAATAGAGTATGCCCTCGCCAGTCGGCCGGAAATTGAGACTCCCAACGGCGACAACAAGGGGCGGCGCATCGACCGGCGGTGGCGGGACCGCTTGATAGTCGGTCGGGTCGATCGCCGCCGGCAGGACGGCCGTGCGCGCCTCGGGGACCAGCTCCTGGAGCTTGACTTCGTCGTCGCCCGTGATCATCAGACACCGGGTAACTTTCGGGCAGAGACGGGCCTCCGTATTCCGGATCTGATCGGACTGGCGGGAGGCAAAGCCCGCCATGGCGGGGTTGGCAAGGGTTTCCGAGTAGCGGGCCATCAGGTCGGAATCGACATTGTGCTCGCGAAGGATCGTCGCCGTTCCGCGAACCTCCGGAAGGTAGTGGCCCATGTGCAGGTGATGCGCCACGACGAGATCCGGCGACCAGCGATCCAGAAAACTCTGGAGCGCATCACTGTAAACGGGCCAACGGTATTTGGCCAGGTTCATCGCGGTCGATGTAAGCAGACTTCTGGCCCCCCCCACGACGCCGTCCAGCGACTTCGGGCGCCGGACGATCTCGGCTTCGGTGCAGTACTCCTGCAACGCTTCGATGGTCGCCGCGTCGGGACTCACGTCCGCGAAGGTCAGGAGGCCCACCTCGGCAAATCGGGCATCGATCCGCAGTTGATTCCAGACACATATCCGGCCGCCCGAATTGGCAGGCCACGGAAGGGTGGGAGATAGATGGAGAACGCGCATCAACTCACTCCTTCAGGCACAGGGACGACCACCGTTTAGCCGGGTTGAACGGAGCAACAAATCTGTCAATGGAAGGCGCGGTACCCGGCGCCGATCGACACCGGGTCCGATCATGATTTCAGAACCTCGCGGTAAACGTCCAGTGTTCGTGCGGCAGCCGTCTCCCACGAGAAGGTAGAGGCCCGTTCCAGGCCGCGGCGGATCATCTCATCGCGGAGCTTCCGGTCGGTCAACAATCGACCGGCCGCATCGGCCAGGCGGATCGAGTCGCCCGGCGGGGCGGTGAGCGCGGCGTCCCCGACCACTTCTGGAATGGAGGAGTGGACGGTGGTCACGACCGGTGTGCCCGAGGCCATGGCTTCGAGGAGAGGCAATCCGAATCCTTCATATCGTGACGTGAAAAGGAAGAGCCGGGCGGCGCGATATAAATCCGGCATCGCCGCACGGTCCACGAACCCTGCGAGGTGCACACGGCCATTCAAGCCCCGGCGCGATACAAGTTCGTTGAGGCTCCCGTAACCCCAGCCGTGCCCTCCCACGATGACGAGATGTAGATCGGCACCTCCCGGTTCGAGACGAGCAAAAGTGTCCAGGAGTGTGTCCAGATCCTTCCGCGGCTGGAGCGTGCCGACGTTGAGGACGAACGATTCGGGCAGGCCGAGGCGCCGGACGGTATCCGACGGCCCTTCGCTCCCGGGGGCCGGTGCATACATCGGATCGACGCCGGAGTGCACAACGCGAATTTCTTCAGGTCGGCGATTCAAAAAGCGAACGGCATCCTGCTTTGTGCATTCCGAGACGGCGATCAACACCTTGCAATCGCGTCCTGCAACACCCCACGCCCATTTCCAGTACAAGCGCCAGCGTGTCGGGGCGATCTCCGGCATGATCCAGAAGGCCAGATCATGGATCGTCAGGATTTTTGTCCCGCGATAAAGCCAGGGGGGGCCGTAGGCAATTGTATGCAGCAGGTCGAGCCGTGCGCTTAGAGCCGCCCGAGGCAGTTTCCACTGCTCGGCGAGGAGGCGTCCACCGCGATGCCGGCCGACGGAGACACGGACGATCTCGACATTGGCGCCGGCCACCGGAGGTGCGACGCCGGGTGGCAGGAAAAATACGAACGTGAAAGCTGGTTCAAGAGCGGGGAGATGGCGGGCCAGCCAGTGCGCCGTCCATGCCATCCCGGTCTGCTCCGCCCCGAGTGAGAGAAGGTCGAGCCCGACGCGCATGGATCAGTCGCGGCGGCGCTGCCGGCGCTCGATCGCACCCAGCGCCCCGATGGCGGTCCAGACGGGAATCGCGGCCTTGTCGAACTCGATGTAGTTGTTCACCATGGCGTGAATCAGGTAAGTCACCAGCCCCCCGCTCATCCCGACGGCAACGCCTCGAATGAGGGGATCGGTTGTACGGCGAATCGCCCGCCAGGCAACTCTTGTCAGAATGAAAAGTGAAAGGGTTGCCGCGAGGGCTCCCACGATGCCCGTTTCCGCCAATACCCGCAGGTATTCGTTGTGAACTCCCATGCGCTGACGTGATTGGTCCGTGCTGAGTGCCTGTCGTCGGAAATTGAAGTAGTAATCTTGATATGTGCCGTAGCCGATTCCGTTTATCGGATCAGAACGAAACATCTGGTATCCGGCATACCATCGATTGAGACGTTCGAAATTCGACTGGTATCCCACCTGGGTCAGCGTCCCGCTGTGCTTTTCAATATCCCGTTCGCTACCGGTAAGAATGATCAGCACCGTCACCAGGCAGGCCGCGACGGCTATCAGGCCGATGTTTCCCGGGCGCAGGATGCGTCGCCCATAGCTGATGACAAGAAACGGCAGCAGTGCCGCAAGGCCGAGCCAGGCGCCACGTGTCATGGAGACAATGACCTGACCACCGGTGATCCCGGCCAGCACGATGAACGCGGCACGTGGCAGGCCGGTGAGTTCGAGGGATAAGGCAAGCGACAGGGCACAAATGAAAGAGAGGTAGGCTGAAAAGGTCCCATGGTCATAGAAGAACGGCTCGGCGAAATAGTAGCCGCCCCAGCGATTGTAGTTGCCGGTCATCACATTCCAGGCACTGAATCCGACAATCGCCAGCGCCGGCCAGACCCAGGCATGGATCAGCGCCAGCATCGATGTTCGGCTCGACAGGTTATTGATGAGAAATACGCCGTACAAGCCGTACCAGGTTGCATTGAGGGTGGCCTTGACGGCGTTGAATCGGAATTCGGTGTCCACGATCGATAGAATGCAACTCAAAAGCCCGAGACAGAGGCCTCCGATCAAGGCCGGCTGAGCGACCGTGTGGTGACCTCGGGCAAGTGACCGCAACAGCCAGACCCCCAACGCCAGGAAGAGCATCGGCTCCGTCGGGATCTGGAGCGCTGAGCCGGTGCCCGGAACGATGAACTGCACCGAAAATGGTGTCAGGACCAGCAGACTCAGAAAGGCGGCCTCAAGCCGGATGACGCAGAGGACCGCAAATGCGCACATGACCGCGACGGTCAGTGCCAGGGGGGCCGGAGGGGACGACCGAACCTCGAGCCAGCCAAGCAGGAAGAGGGCGACCGTCACGGCGACGGCGAGAATTGCAATCAGCCGGTGCGAGGGAGTCTTCCCCTCGTCCGAAGTGTGACCCGGCTCACTGCCAACCCGACCGGCCAGGTTTTCAGCCACTTCGGCCCGGGAATCCAAGCCGGCGCATGAATTCCACCGTGAAAACAACTCCAAAGGAGAGCACGACGGCCGCCCCGGTCAGGCTGGCGCAGAAGAGCCAGCGAATCGGACGGCTTCGCCGTTCGGGAGGTACGGCAAGGTCAAGAATCTGAAGAGTTGGAGTGTCCTTCACCTCCTGGATGCGTGCCTCTTCGTACTGGGCTGTCAGGAGCGTGAAGACATGTTCCTCGATCTTGAGATTCCGGAGCAACCGGGCAAATTCCATGGCCAGGGGGGGCATCAATTCGATTTCGCGATCGAGGGCCGCGAGGTCGGCGCGAGCCTGCTGCACCTGCGGTGCGTCGGCTCGATAAATATCCGTGTACCGGTTGAGTCTCACCAGCAGGGCGATCCGTTGCGCCATGAGACTGGCGCCGGAATCGACCGCCTGCTCGATGTCGGCGGTGAGTGGCACCGACTTGTTCGACTTCTGGTAAACGGCCACCAGGTCCTCGGCATCGGCCAGGCGCCGGCGGGTTTCATCGAGGCGTCCTTCGACAAACTCGCGATTTTTCCCGGCGGAGGTCATCCGTGAATTCTTGTTGAAGTCATCCAGGAGACGGACCCAGGCATTCGCTTCGTCGGCCGCCCGTTTCGGATCGCGATCCTCGACGATGATCTCGACGGCGCCCTGATCGGTGAGGCCGGCCCTGGCCAGGGTGCGATGGGCCTTCAGGGCATCGTCCATCGTGCGTGACTTGTAGAGTGCCTTGAGGCCGAAATCCTCGATCAGGCGAGTTCGGAGGGTACGGCTGTCGAGGATGGCCAGAAACAACTGACTTTCGCTCCCGGTGGGACCCACGTTTCCAATGCCGGGCAGCGTGATCCCCTGGAGCAGTGATGAAAGACTGGCCCCGATTTCAGAACTCTGCGGCGGGAGGATCGTGGCACGGGCCGCATAGTATTTGGGAAGGAAAAAGGAGACGACGGCGGAAACAATGGCGGTTGCGAGGATCGTGCCTATCAGAAACCGCTTCCAGCGGCTCAAGATTCCGACATATTGAAGGAGATCAGTTTCCGACATGTGACTCCGGGCGTGGTTCGTTCGTAGTCCTGTCGGAAATCTTAGGCTCTGCCTCTGGCGGGCACAAGCCCTCGACCGTGATCAGAAAGTTCGCCACCAGCAACTCGGTTGCCTGGAGCCACCACCAAAGGAATCCGTGCAAACCGTCTCGCCACCCACCGCGAATGACCAGCCGGCCCAGCAGAAACCGGATTGGTTCCCAGATGGTCCGGGCAGCCGAGGGGCGACGCCCTTCGTTGCACCATTGCCGGGATCGAAGACGCGCATAGCGGGCGATCTTGGACAGGCGCTCCTCGATGGTGGCTCCCGTGTGGTGGTGTACCAACCCAGGCAGCACGCCGATCGGGCCGGCCACCTCCAGAACTTCGTGAACATCACCGATCCATCGCCCAGCGCCGCGTCGAATCAGCCGTACGTGATCGTCCCGCTCGAGTCCGCCGTGCCGTAGAGGTCGGCCTAGAAAATAGTTCAGGACGCGGATCGAGTAGCCGCCGGGTCGGGGCAAATCCATCGGCGACCTCGCGACCTCGGCGATGGCTGCGGCGAGTTCGGTGTCGAGGATTTCATCGCTGTCGATCGCCAGGATCCAGGATCCGCGGGCCAGGTCCAGACCGAAATTTCGCTGAGCGGCCCATCCCTCCGTCAGCCGCCGAGTTGCGACGCTCGCACCGTATCGGCGGGCGATGTCGACCGTGTCGTCGCTGCTGCCCGAATCGATGACAAGAATTTCGCCGGCTCCATGGACGCTCTCCAGCGTCGCGGACAATGTCGCGGAACTGTTGAATGCCAGGATGACGACGCTGAGTGCGGGCGTCGGTGGCATATTTTTCGGTTCACCGAGGCTGGTTGCATCGATCGGCGAGGGAGGGTCGGTGGTATCCGTCCGGAAGATACGCAGGAATCCCGGGTCGATTATTCGAAGACCTATTCCGGCACCCGCGAAGAGGGTGATGGCAAGGGCGATGCGCCATGGAAGCGGGCCGGGCACGATCGCAAGAGCAGCGGCCAGGAGCGCGGTGGCCAGAAGCAGTCGCCCAATCCAGGAGATCGAGAGAATTCGGGCCAGGCGCGCGTGATCAGATGCTACGAAGGAGGCGAGGAGGGCCGTTTCTGAAATCAGCGTCGCGACCGCCGCACCCTCGATCCCGAATCGCGGGATGAGAATCAGGTTCAAGAGAAGATTGCCGACCAGGGCGATGGCGAGGCGCCTGATCCAAACCACCTGGCGATCGGTGGCTCCGAGGTACATGGCCTGGTACTGGTTCAAGAATAGCGGAAGGAGTGCCAGACCCAGGATTCGCAGTGCACCGGCGCCGATGCTGAAGGTGTTGCCAAACAGCAATCGAAGCGAGTCCTCCGGAAGGATCACGAGGGTGGTCGTCGCGGTTAGTGCACCCGCGAGAAGAAGCCGCAGGGGGGCGGCTTCGAGGCGTGAGTCAAGTTTATCCCGTGTCCACGCGTCGGCAAAAATTGGAAAATTGACCCCGACAACGCTCCGCGGAATCAGGAACAAGGCTTCCACAACGCGATATGCGGCTGTGTAGACGCCGAGCTGATCGGTCGGAACCATTCGCTCGAGAAGAAGGACATCGATCTTTGAGTAGATCATCCAAAGTATGAGGCCGGCGGCGAACGGAAACGTCCCGCCGAGCACTTGCCACATGCCCGACGATTCGGGCGGCAAGGGCGTCGGAGCATCGCCTCGAATCGCCCGGGAAACCAGCATCCGCACCACAACAACCCGGAATCCAGCCGCAGTAGCCATGGCCGCTGCCGCCGCCGTCGGTCCCCATGCGGGAGCCAGCAGCATGACAAGAAGGACCATGGTGATTTCCAGGACCTTTCCGGCGAGAAGGGCCGTGCTCACGCCGCGAACGTCCTGCCTTCCCATCAGTGCACTCTCGTAGATCATCGAATAGCCGAGCCCGGAGACGTAGCCAATCATCAAGGCCAACGTCCAGAGCCGGTCCACCGAGTCCAGGTAGATGCTCATGACCGCGAGCAGGAGGGCCGCCGATGCGATGAGAAGTGGAAACCGGATCGACAAGACCCGGTCGAGGAGCGGTCCCGCCTGCGAGGCATTGCGGCTCACGGCGCGCGTCAGCCATGGGCCAAGGCCGAAGTCGGCAAACATGGCCCCGAGCGAAGCGACGACAAAAGCGAATGAGAATTCCCCAAATCCAGCGCGGCCGAGAGTCCGCGTGAGCAGGCCGATCAGGATCAGGGCCAGTGCGGCATTCGCCACCTGAGCCATGCCGTACAGCCCGATGTTCAAGGCCGTACGATCCCCGGACCGTCGCTCCGCTGGGGTCGGAGCTTCCAACAGCCCGCTCATTGTCCTTTCCCGGAGGGCCGGGACAGTTGCTGGAGGAGTCTTTCCACCTCACCCACCACCCGCTCCCACGAATAGCGCCGCGCCTCAGCGAACGCCCCCGCCGCCAGCCGATCACGCAGCGCCCGGTCGCCGAACAGCCGGGTGAGGTGGGCGGCCAGCGCCTCCGCGTCGCCGACGGGAAAAAGGAATCCCGTCTCATCAGGCTTCACAATGTCGGGGATCGAGCCGACCGGCGTCGAGACTACCGGGACACCGGCGGCCATGGCTTCGAGGATGACGTTGGGCATCCCCTCGGTGGTGGAGGTCATGACCAGGACTCGCGCCCGGCGGTACTCGGCCGGAAGATCGGCCGGATCGATGCGGCCGGCAAACGTGACCGGCAAGCCCGTCGCTTCCTTCTCGAGCGCGGCGAGCAGCGGCCCATCGCCGATGAAACGGGTCGGCGGTGGGTTCGGCAGTAGCCTGAGCGCCCGGATCAGCGTCGACAGATCCTTGAGCGGGATGAGACGCCCGACCACCAGGAGTTCATCGCCCTCCGAAGGCCCCTCCGCGTGGATCGCCACCCCATTGCGACCAATCGAAATCCGCTGCGCGATTCGATCGGCCATCGGCGGTCCGAGCGACTGCCTGACCTCCGCCAGGAACGGCGCTCGCAGTCGTTCGCTCTGCAGCAGCAGGTGCCGGCAGTGGGGGAGTATCTGACCCATGGCCCAGGCCAGTCGCTGGACCTTCGCCAGTTCGAAGTCCATGATCGAGCGGATCCAGAGGACCATCGGAATTTGGTGACGCTGTCCCGCGCGCGCGCCGAGGTACCCCGGCACAAAGGTCTGGTACGCAAGGATGACATCGACATCGGCGGCGTGACGGGCGAAGAGGCGGTCGAAGTTCCAGCGGTGCGAGAGGAACTGAAGGGCCGGCCAGTTCACGAACGGCACGCGGATCAGCCGGTAGCCGTCCATCGACTCGACGACCGGCGCGCCGCCGTAGGCGCGGGCGAAGAGGCGGACGTCATGACCGCGCGCCGCCAGCAGGCCCGCCATCGTCATCCCCTGTTGTTCGGAACCGGAAACCGGAAACGGGGGGGCCGAATTGATGATGATCGCGATCTTCACCGGATCATCCGGATCGGCAGTGGCGCGGGGAGGAGCCGCAGGGAGACGACATCACGCTCCTGGTGGTCAAGTACGCGGGGTCGTCCACGGCTACCAGGCTTTCCCCATCGCCTTCATGAGGGCATACATCGCCGGGTTTTCGCGCATCGTGTCGGCCTGTTCGCTGACCTTGAAGGCGAAGGCCTTGTCCGAGAGTCCGGGCGGGATGCCGATTCGTCGAAGGGAATACCGATCGATGCCGCCGGTCTTTCCCTCCGGCGTGTACACGGCCCCCCGGAAACCGGAGTCCTTGACCAACTCTTTCAGGGCGGGGGTCAGCTTCCCGAAGGGATAGCTGAAGTAGTCCGGATCATCCCCGAGAAAACCGCGCACGGCATCGCGTGACTGATCGATTTCCTCCTTCGCGGCGGCCGCATCGAGGGAGGTCAGGTCGACATGATGCGCGCTCATCGCGCCGATCCCCATGCCGGCTTCCTTCAACTGCATCGCCTCGTCCCAGGTCATCAGGCGATCACGCTTCGGGTCGGTGTTCGGGTTGCCCGGAAGCGGGAGGAGGTTCGATGTGTCGAGGAACCCGGTCACGAGGAAGAAGTGGGCTGGAATCCCGTGCTCTTTCAGGATCGGGAATGCATTCCGAAAATTGTCGGCGTAGCCATGATCGAACGTTAGGGCCACCGCCTTGTAATTCTTCCAGGCGCCGCCGCGACCGCCGGCCTGCCCTGACAGGCGCCCGGCACGGGCCGCCACGGCATCCGCCATCGACACGCCAACATATCCCCGATTCTTCAGCCAGTTCAGCTGGTGGGCAAATTGCTCCGGCGTGACTGCAAGGCCCGAGTCGACTCCGTCGACTATCCGGTGATAGGCCAGAATCGGAATGTAGATCTCCGCCACTTGATGCTCCTTGGCTGGTTCGATGAAATTAAAGGTCCGGATGTCATCCGGCAGGCCACGTTATATACTTGGAGGAGGACCGAGACAAGGCGGTCCGACCGGTTCTGGAGAGTAGCCCCTTGACATCCTTTTCGGGCCTCTCGTACGTTCCCCTTGAATTTTGAAGGACTTACGGGATTCGCGGAGGGCCACAGACGACGGAATTTGATAAACGATCCGGCCTTCGGGCCGATGAATCTGTTCGTCACGTCGTCAAAGGCCCCGCATGCAATCCGTGGCAATCGGCCACGAAGACATGCTCCGATCAGGGGGATCCAGGTTGAAACGAATCCTTGTCACCGGTGGTGCCGGTTTTATCGGCTCACATCTCTCGGAAGCCCTTCTGGAACGGGGCCACGATGTCCGGGTTGTCGACAATCTCGCGACCGGCCGAATGGCCAACATCCAGCAACTGCAAAAAAACTCTCGTTTTCACTTTACCGAAGGCACCGTCCTTGATGTGGATCTGGTGCGCCGGATGGTGGCCGATGTCGACCAGATCTTCCACCTGGCCGCCTCGGTGGGCGTGCGCTATGTCGTTGACAATCCGCTGCTTTCGCTGAAAAACAACATTCACGGGGCGGAAAACATTCTGGAAGCCGCCACCCCACGCCATGTTCCGGTCATCCTCTTTTCCTCGTCCGAGATTTACGGCAAGGGTCATGGCGGCCCGCTGCACGAGGATGACGATCGGATACTGGGCGCCACGCGGTATACCCGGTGGGGGTATGCCGCGTCCAAGTCGGTCGACGAATTCCTGGCCCTGGCCTACCACCGTGAGAAGGGGCTGCCGATTCGGCTGGTCCGCTGTTTCAACACCTGCGGTCCACGCCAGGTTGGCTCCTACGGGATGGTCATCCCGCGTTTTGTCGAGCAGGCACTCGATGATCGTCCGATCACCATCTACGGCGATGGGACGCAGTCGCGTTGCTTCTCCTTTGTGGGCGACGTCGTCCGCGGCGTGTTGATGCTGGCCGATCATCCGGATGCCAACGGACAGGTCTTCAACATCGGTACCGACGAGGAAGTCTGCGTCCGCGAACTGGCCGAACGGATCGTTTTGCGGACCGGAAGCAGGTCGAGGCTTGAGTGCATTCCCTATGACGAGGCCTTCGGTCCCGGTTTCGAGGACATGCCGAGGCGCGTTCCCGATCTCTCCCGCATTCATGGCCTGGTCGGCTATCGCCCCGAGGTTTCGCTCGATCAATTGCTGGACCTGACCATCGCCAATATCGAGGCCGAACGCCGGGCCGGAACGATGGCCGGCGGGCATGGCGGCGCGTCACCGCGATCGTCCCGTCCGACGGAGCGCCCGGTTGTGCTCGCCGACGCCGTCGGTGTCCTGCAGCACGGCGATAACGACTGAACCAAGCGTTGAACGACGCCGGCCCGCTCGTCGCACTGGGGGTCGCGATCGCATTGACACCTCTCGTGGCCCTGCTTTCCCGGCGTATCGGCTTCGTGGCCCGGCCGCGGGAAGATCGACTGCATGACAAACCGACTCCCTACCTTGGCGGCCTGGCCGTCCTCTCGGCCTACATCGCGGGGCTGTTCGCCAGCGGGCTGATCCTGACGACGGTCGCCGGGCGCCCCGCGACCCTGCTGAACGTGCCCCCGGCGACACTTCTGCTCTATCTGGCTGTGGCCGCCTTCCTTCTGGGTCTGCTCGATGATTGGCGGAATTTATCGCCTCCCGCCAAGATGGCCGGCCAGGTCGTGATCGCGGCCAGTTTCCTCTCGGCGGGGGGGGGCGGACCGTTTGTTCGACCCGCCCTGGATGGCATCATCGGACTCTTCTGGGTGGTCGGCTTGATGAACGCCTGCAACTTTCTCGACAACATGGATGGGGCGCTCGGCGGTGCGGCGCTGCCGGCGGCCGGTGGACTGGCCATCCTCGCCGGTGGTCCCGAGCTTCGGAGCGTGGCGCTGGTCCTCTCGGGAGCGATCGGCGGTTTCCTTCTCTGGAATCGTCCGCCGGCCTCGATCTTTCTCGGCGATGCTGGAAGCCTTTTCCTTGGCGCCGCCCTGGCCACGACCGGCTGGATGATCGCCTCTGCGGCCGGCACAACGGCCACCGCTCTGGACCCAACCGCCACCCTCATGGACCCAACCGCCACCCTCATGGACCCAACCGCCACCCTCATGGACCCAACCGCCACGTGGCTGGCGTTGCCCTTGATCATGAGCTGGCCGATCTTCGACATGACATTTGTGACCGTGACCCGACTATCCCGCCGTCAATCCCCGCTGGTGGGGGGGCTCGATCACACGACGCACCGACTGGCCACCTGGCTTGGTTGTCGGCGCCGCGCGTTCCTGGTTGTGCTCCTTGCTTCGGGACTGACGGCGACCGCCGGTTGTCTCCTGGCGCGCCGTCCTGCCGGAATCGCCGCCGCCGGCCTGCTCCTGTTCCTCATTCTCTTTCTCTGTCTCGGCTACCGACTTAACCGGGTGCCCATTCGATGACGCGGCCCATCCTGCGCCTCGGCTCCCGACAGAGCACCCTGGCCATGGCTCAGAGCCGGGGCATCCTGGCCGAATTGCAGGAGCTTCGTCCGGAGGCAACGATCGAGATCGTGCCAATCGTGACGACCGGCGATCTGATGCCCTCCGTGGCCTTTGATTCCGTCGGGACGGTCGGCATGTTCGTCACCGAGATCGAGCGGGCGCTTCTCGATGATCGAATCGACCTGGCCGTGCACAGCCTGAAAGATTTGCCCACCGCGCTCACACCCGGACTCCTGATCGCGGCGGTGCCCGCACGGGCGAACCCGTTCGATGTGGTGATCTGGCGGGAACCGCCCCCCTCGAATCCGGGGCCGGACCCCCGGCTCGGTACTGGAAGTCCCCGCCGCGCCGCCCAGCTGCGAGCTCGATGGCCCGGGGCGCACGTGTCAAACCTGCGCGGCAATGTGGACACACGCCTCAGGCGGCTCGACGAAGGAGATCTGGACGGCATCGTCCTGGCGGCGGCCGGGCTCGAGCGACTCGGGCTGCTGGCCTCGCTCGAAGCGGCCGGGCGCCTCGAGTTTCTTGACACCTTGAAGATGGTGCCCGCCCCGGGTCAGGGGTGCCTCGGGATCCAGTGCCGCGCGGCGGACCATGTCGCGCAACAATGGGTGGCCGCGCTCGATGATTCGCCAAGCCGGGCGGCGGCCCTGGCGGAACGGGCCCTGCTGGCGGCTCTCGGCGGGGGATGCCTCGCGCCGATCGCGGCGCTGGCACACGTGACGGACGGGACGCCGCCGCGACTTCATCTCCTGGGACTGGTCATTTCCCTCGACGGCCGCAGTGCCCATCGCGAGTCGCTGGACGGCCCGATTGACGATCCGACGAGCCTCGGGGTCCGCATGGCCCACGCCCTGTTCGCGAAGGGGGCCGGATCGATCCTCGAAATCTCGGCGGTCATCGAACCGGAATGACCGGTGAAGCGGGGCGGGCACTCGCCGGACGCCGCTTGCTGGTCCTGGTTCCGGAGGGGGGCAGCCGCCAACTGGCCGAAGGTCTCGAGCGAAACGGTGCCCAGGTCCTGGTCGAGGCGCTGACCCGGACCGAGGTGCTTGCTCCGGACGAACTCAGTGCCGTCAACGCCTGGCTCGATGGCAACCAGGTTGTCGACTGGATCGTCCTGACCAGCGCCCTGGGGGTTCGGCGACTTGCGGAGCAGGCGTCTTTGTTGACTGTCGATTTGACCGCCCGCTGGTCCCCCCCGACCAGGGTGGCCGCGATCGGCCCCGCGACCGCGCGCGCGCTCGTTGAGCTCGGGCGGACTCCTGAACTGGTGGCCGAGGACCCGCGTTCGGAGGGTCTGGCGGCTCAGCTCCTGAATGCCGGGCCCGGTGGGCTTGCCGGACAAACCGTTCTGCTCATTCGGGCGCTGGTTGGCCGACCCGAACTGATCGAGGCGCTGGCCGCTACCGGAGCCCATGTCCTCGTGGCGCCGGTCTATCGAACGGTTATGATTCAGGGTGCCGCCGAACGACTGGCGGCCCGGCTTCGTTCCGAAGTTCCGGCCATCGATCTGCTGATCGTGACGAGCGGCGCGCCTCTCGTGGCATTGGCCGGGGTGATGCCGGTAGGGGAGCGGAGTCGGGTCAGGGTGGCCGCGATCGGACCCGTCACGGCCGACGTGGCCCGGGATCTGGGGTTCGCCGTCGTCGCGACCGGCCGCGGGGGTTCGCTGGAACGACTGATTGAAGCTGTGATCGACCACGAGACGACGAGGTAACCGATGCCTTTCCCCGAGGAACGACCCCGCCGTCTGCGCGGTTCGGCGCGGCGGCGCGCCATGGTGACCGAAACGCGTCCGCACAGGGACCAGCTCATCTGGCCGGTCTTTGCCGTGCCCGGAACGGGCGTGAAGACGGAGATCGCGGGGTTTCCCGGCGTGCATCACCACTCCGTCGACCGGCTGGTCGACGATTGCCGCTGCGCGGTGGAGGAACTTGGGCTTCGCTCGATCCTTCTGTTCGGCCTTCCCGAGGTGAAGGATGCCACGGGGTCAGGAGCCTGGACCGAGGATGGTATTGTCCAGCGCGCCTGCCGGGCGATCCGGTCGGCAAACCTCGACCTCGAAGTCATCACCGATGTCTGCCTGTGCGAATACACCGACCATGGACATTGCGGGGTGCTGACGCCGGCGAACCGGGGAGGGGAGCGCACCGTCGATAACGATCCGACACTGGAACTGCTGGCGCGCACGGCCGTTTCCCACGTGGCGGCCGGGGCCGACATGGTGGCGCCGAGCGACATGATGGACGGGCGGATCGGCGCTTTGCGCGAGGCCCTGGATGTTGCCGGGCATGCCGACAGTCCGATCATGGCCTATTCGGCCAAGTACGCCTCGGCGTTCTACGGTCCGTTCCGCCTCGCGGCCGATTCCACGCCGAGCTTCGGTGATCGCCGCCCCTATCAGATGGATCCGGCCAATTCCGATGAGGCGCTCCGCGAAATCGCGCTCGACATCGACGAAGGGGCCGACATCGTCATGGTGAAGCCCGGTCTGCCCTACCTCGACATCATCCGACGCGCGAAGGACTCGTTCCATGTGCCGATCGCCGCATACAACGTCAGCGGCGAGTACGTGATGTTGAAGTCACTGGCCGCCGGCGATGCCGCGGCCGAAGAGAGGCTGTTCGTGGAGGCCACCACCTGCCTGGTCCGCGCCGGTGCCGATCTGGTGATCACCTATGCGGCTCCCTCCCTTCTGCGAATCCTGCGATGACCTGCTAAACTTCCCGCATTCGAATCGCCCCTGGACGGATTGACCCGGACTGCCATTTGGAGTGGACGCGTGCTCGACGCTCGATATCTTCGAACGAACCCGCCCGGATTGCGCGAGGCCATCCTGGCCCGCAACGGCGACCCGTTCCATCTCGATCAATTCCTCGAAGCGGACGTGGCCTACCGGCGCCTGCTTTCCGAAGTCGAGACCCTTCGCGCCGAGCGGACGAAGGAATCTCTCGAGGTTGGCCGGCGGCGAAAGGCCGGGGAGGATGCCGCGACGCTGCAGGCCGAAGTGAAGGCGCTGGGTGATCGACTCAAGTTGGCGGAGGAGGCCCTGGGGCCGGCCCTTGCCGCGGCGGAGACCGCACTTCACTGGTTGCCGAACCTGGCCCACGCTTCGGTTCCGGTCGGTGACGCCGCCCACAACACGATCGTGAAGACCTGGAAGGAGCCGCGCCGTTTCGACTTTCCGATCGTTCCCCATGAAGAGCTTGGGGCGCGCCTCGACTGGATCGACATGCCAAGGGGGACGCGCATGAGTGGCCCCGGATTTCCCGTCCTCAAGGGACTGGGGGCAAAGCTGGAGCGCGCCTTGATCAATTTTTTCCTGGATGTCCACACGCTGGAGCATGGCCATACCGAGGTGGCCGCCCCCTTTCTGGTGCGGCGCGAATCGCTCTTCGGTACCGGGCAACTCCCGAAGTTGGAAGATGACATGTATCGGACGACCGACGATCTCTTTCTGATCCCGACCGCCGAGGTGTCGATCACCAATCTTTACCGCGAGGAGATACTCGACGCCGCTCTTCTTCCGATTCGGCATGTCGGCTTCAGCCCCTGCTTTCGGCGCGAGGCCGGCTCGTACGGCCGTGACACGAAAGGACTGACCCGGGTTCACCAGTTCATGAAGGTGGAGATGGTCCGCATTACGACGCCCGAAGCTTCGTATGACGAACACGAAAAGCTCCTGGCCGACGCCGAGGACATTCTCCAGCGGCTTGACCTGCCGTACCGGGTGCTCCTTCTCGCCAGCGGCGATACGTCGTTCGCTGCCGCCAAGTGCTACGACCTCGAGGTGTATGCGTCGGGGGCCGATCGCTGGCTCGAGGTGTCGTCATGCAGCAATTTCGAGGCCTTCCAGGCGCGGCGTCTGAAGATGCGCTACCGGCCCGAGCCGGGTGCCAAACCGGAATTCGTTCATACGCTCAACGCGTCGGGCCTGGCGTTGCCGCGGATCCTGATCGCCATCATCGAGAACTATCAAACCGCGGACGGCCGCGTGCGCGTGCCGGAAGTCCTCGTACCGTACCTCGGCGGGCTCCGGGAACTGGGAGGCTGATCGCCCCACATGGCGGCGCCACGCGTGGAGGAGCGAACACCGGTCCGGCGGTCGTTCCGATCGGGCTGGAAGCGCCCGTTACCGACGGCGACGCTCCTGCGTGGTTATCTCGTGGTCGGCAGCCTGGTGCTGGCCTCGTTTGCCCTCTTCTATACCAATCGGGTCGTCAACCGGCTGAACGCGCAGACCCGCGCCCTTTCGGCCGTGATGGCCCGCGTCATCGCGCTCTCCAGCGCGCAGGTTCATGAGTATCCGGACAGTGCGCTGATCAGCCTGTACCGTGATCTGATCGGACCGATCTCCTTCCCGATCGTGATCACCGATGAAAACGGTCGTCCCCGTGTCTGGCGCGGCAGCCCGGCCCTCGACGCCATCGTCATTCCCGAGAAAGAGTTGTCCGACGCCGATCCCAGGAATCCCGGGCCGGCGCTCAAGAACCTGCTCCAGCGCGTAACGGAGTTCGACCGGCAACTCCGCCCCGAACCGTTGATCAGTCCGAGGGACGGGCGAATCCTGGGCTACCTCCACTACGGACACACCGGCATCGTGGGTGAAATTCGCTGGGTGCCCTGGCTGCTGTTCGGCGCAGCGGCGCTCTTCGCCACCGTGGGCATCGTCTGGTTTCGAAGCCTGCGCCGCAGCGAGCAGAATCGAATCTGGGCCGGCATGGCCAAGGAAACGGCCCACCAGCTCGGAACGCCCATCTCCTCGCTGATGGGCTGGCTGGAACTGGCCGGTGACCAGGCCAGGGCCCGCCCCGACGGCGTTACGGAAATCCCAACGGCGCTGTTTCAGGACGTCGAACGGGAGATCGCGTCCGATCTGGAGCGCCTTCGGAAGGTGGCCAACCGTTTCGGGCATATCGGTTCACTTCCGGTCTTGACTCCCCAGGACATCGTGCCGATCGTCGCCAGCACGGTGGGTTACTACCGCCGCCGGTTGCCTCAAGCGGGACTCGGCCTGGCGCTGGTCGAGTCGTTCGATCCGGACGTGCCGTTCATCAACGTCAACGCCGAGCTGATGGGCTGGGTGGTGGAAAACCTGGTCAAGAACGCCATTGACGCCACGGATGCCCGGACCGGCCGGATCGAGGTCAGCGTACGGCGTCGCCCCGAATCGGAAACCGTTGAAATTTCGGTCAGGGACAATGGCAAGGGGATTCCCCCGGCCGATCAGCGCCGCGTTTTCGAGCCCGGATTCACGACCAAGAAGCGTGGCTGGGGTCTCGGCCTCACGCTCGTCCGCCGAATCGTCGAGGATTACCACGGAGGCCGCATCGAGCTCCGTTCGAGCCTGCCGGAAAAGGGAAGCGAGTTCGTCATCTCATTTCCCGTCTGAGGGCTTGACGACTCGACCCGCCTCTCGACTAGCTTTAACCAGGCCCACACCCGCTTTCACCCGTCGGGAACTGTTTCATGATGACGACACCATTGTATCGCTGGTTGGGGGTTTTCCTGCTCCTTACGGCCTCCCCGATCGCCGCGGCGCCGCCCAACGGGCCCGTCACTCTCAAGACAGTGCGCGCGCCGAACGACGCCTGGATTGCCGAGCGCCGTTTCCGGGAGGACGCCTGGCGCGGATGGATCGTTTCGGCCGACGGCACACGTGCGTTCGATCTCGGGCCGTTGATCCATCCGATCAACTGGAATGCGGATGGGGATACGCTACACGCCGTGCGACTGGTCGATGACGGGCACGCGTTGATTGAGGCGGGGTGGGTGGTGGTGGTGAACGGGGCGGTGATCAGAGTTGCCGGGTCCGGGGATTCGGCGCTGGGGGCGTGGCGCTTGGCTTATCTGGCGGGTCAGGCCCGGACAGCCGATGTCGAAGAGCGTCGATCTCATCCAGGCCCATCAAACGCCGCGCCAATGAGAGTTGCGGTGGATCCGGGGCATGGGGGGCTTGGCGCGGGTGTTTGGAACGGTAACAACGGTGATGGGGCTGGCTCCCGCGGGCCGAACGGGCTCACCGAGCAGTGGGTCAATTTGCGCGTGGCCCAGTTTCTGATCGGTGACCTCGTCGATGACCCCAGGTTCGCCGGATCCTTTCTGCTGCGCACCTCGTCCACTCAACAAGTTTCGCTGGCGGACCGGGTGGCGCTGGCATCCCAGGGAGGCGCCGACTTTTATCTGTCGATTCACCACAACGGCCTTCCGACCGGTGCCTCGAACCGGACGGAAACCTATTACTGCCGTCAGAACTCGAGCTGTGGTGATGAACTCATGCCCGGCGCCCCCCTCCCACCAGGAGACGCCTGCCAGGAAATGGCGCTGAAATTGCACGACCGCATCGTGGATGCGTTTGGCTATACCGGTCGCGGCGCCTTCGAAGACTCGGCTGGTACCGGGCGCTTTCACTTCTATGTTCTCCGAAATACCACGATGCCGGCCGTGCTCACGGAGGCCAGCAACCTGAACGACCTCCTGGAGGAGGGTTTATTCGGATCGGATCCGCTCGAGCGGCATGCCAAGGCTGAGGCGGTGGCGCTGCACCTGGGATTGGTGGACCTGGCCTTTGGCACGACGGGCCTCCCGGATCTGAACCTCCCTGGCATCAAGCCCCCCGTCCTGGTCCGGGCTACGCGCCGGGATGCCGGGGGGGGCCTTCGCCTGTCAATTCAATCCAGCCTTCCCGGTCCCCACGCGCTGTCGCTGTTTGACCCCCTCGGCCGGCGTGTCGCCGAACTGGCTCCATTCGATGGCCCAAGCGAGGCTTCGGTCAGTTGCTGCGCCGGTATCACGTTCCCCGTTTGGCTCCTTGTCCGACATGGCGGTACAATCGTGGCGGTTCGCCGTCTCCCATGATGACCATGACTCCGCGCTCAATCGCCCGCTTCGCCTTCATCGTGTCGATCTTCGCCCTGATCGGCATGACAGCGGCGCGCCCGGCCCCACTCCGGCGGCAGCTGCCCCGTTTGCTCTTCGTGGCGCGAACCCCCGACCCGGCAGGCCGGGTGCCCGGCCTCGGGCCGTCGGGACGATTCCTCGCTCATGGCGGTCGTCTGATGGTCCGCGAAGCGAACGGACGAGTCCGACCCTTCCTCGATCCCCGACCGGGCGAGCCGCCACTCTTCGATGTGTCGGATCCCGCAGTCTCATGGGATGCCCGCACCATCGTTTTCTCCGGCACGGCCGGGCCGGGAAAGCCCTGGCGACTCTTCACCTGCGATGCCGCCGGCCATGGGGTCCGACCACTTCTTCCGGGCGACGACGACCGGGAGGATATCGATCCGGTCTGGCTTCCCGAGGGGCGGATCGCCTTTGCCAGCACCCGGTTTCGGCAGACCGCCGAGCAGGGGGGTGTGAGAGCCACCAACCTGCATTCGGTGTGGCCCGACGGGAGTGATATCCGCCGCCTGACGACGGACCGGAACGGGGCCGAGGAGCCGACGGTCGATCCGCGCGATGGACGACTGGTCTACGCGCGCTGGTGGTTCAATCGCTACCACCCCTCGGTCGTCCCGGCCGATACGCTGACAACGGACGAGACCCGCGCAATGCCGGCCGATCCGGTGGACCTCTGGCACGCCATCTCCATCCGGTCCGACGGGGACGGGATGAGGCTGGCGGGGGGCTGGCCGCGCATTCGAACCGAGACGATGGCGTACCAGCCGAGCCTGCTGTCGGATGGCACCCTGGTGGGAGTCCAGGCGGACCGCGGATCGTTGCTCGCTTCCATGCCCCACGCCACCGGCGAGACGCGGGGACCCGGTCCGCATCGTCTGGTGGCCTACCCGGGCGGATTCGCGCGCTCCATTCTGGTGGCCGAGAGGGGCATCTCACCCTGCGCGCTCCCGGACGATCGGCTCGTCTTTTCAGCCCCCGGTCCCGGCGGCGATCTGGCCCTTTACCTCGTTCGGCGCCCCGGTGAGAAGCCTGTGATGATCGCCGACACCGAGGGAATGGACGACCTCGACCCGGCACTTTTTCTTGCGCGGCCGGTTTCGCCGGCACTGGACGTCTATCTGCCGCCGCCACCGCGCGACGCACCCGTCAGCGATCGCGCCTCGCTCGACGATCTCGATTGGACCTTTCGGTTCGACTGCCTCAACGTCTTCGCCAACGGGGAGGTCGACTCGCCGTTCCCGGATGCTCCGAAGCTGGCCCGGGGGGTTCGCATCCGGTTTTTCGCCGTTCTCGACCGTCCAGGTGCCCCGGGCGATTCGATCGTCCTGGTACGCGAAGCGCCTCTCACCGCCACCGGTTCGGTTCACGAGCACGAGATGCCGGCGGATACGCCGATGTTCGAACAACTCATCGATAGCGACGGGCGCGTCCTTCGCGGATCGAGCGGACCGGCCCATGTCCCCGGATTCAATTTCGGCCGATTCGGCTCGGGTACGAAATGCGTGGGATGCCACTCCGGCCATTCGGCAATGCCCGTGCCGAAGAACTACGAGTCGGCCACCTGGACCAATGTGGCACCCTCCGCCGTCCTCACAACCCTGGGAGTAATGAACCCGCGCTTCGGCACCCGGCCACTGGTCGATCGCCGGGCGAAAGGACCCATCGACGACGTGGCCTGCCGCCTGGTGGATCCAGAAAAGGGCCGGGTACGGCTCGCCTGGCCGTTTCCCATTGAAGTGCGAGAGGTCATCCTTTACTCTAGCGAGAGTGATCGGGGCGGTAACAAAGACGCCGGTATCCGATTGACTGACATCACGTTCCTCCACGCCGATCGGCCGGTCCACCATGACACGGTCACCCGGGCGCTAGCCCCGGCCGGTACGCACGTGGTCGTTGAGGCGCTTCAAATCGATGCCCTCGACATCCAGTTTCGCCGGGGTCCTGGCCGAGCCGGCCGGCACCCGGGTGGAGCGATTGCGGAAATCGCCGTCATCGGTCGCTTGATCGACGACTAACGTCCGGGGGTCACATGTCGCGTTGGTTACCAGGTCGAATTTTTCCAGCCCTCGTTGGTCTTGCACTCGGAGGGCTCTTCCTTTCGGCACCCGCCGCATGGGCTCAGAATGGTTTTCACGCCCTCTACAGCCCGGACGGAATTGATGTCTGGGCTGTCGGGGGAAGTGGCGCCTACTATCGCTCGTTCGATGGTGGCCTGACCTGGACCAGCAAGACTCTCGGCGCGGATACCCACCGCGGCGTGGCCACCAATGTCTGGACCGACCTGCTCGTCTCGGACAACGGCAAGATCCATCGCTCCACTGACTCGGGCGGCACGTGGAGTACCGCCACGGTTGCCGGCTCCCCGCAACTTCGCGGTGTTCAGCTCGTCAACGCCTCGATCGGCTGGGTCGTCGGTGCATCCGGCACCATCCTGAAATCCACCGATGGCGGTATCAACTGGACCCCGCAAACCAGCGGCGTGGCGGTTCGGCTCAATGCGCTGAAATTTCTGGATGACCAGACGGGCTGGGTCGTCGGTAACGGTGGCACCATCCTGAAGACCATCGATGGCGGGTCCAACTGGACACCCCTGACTTCCGGCACGACGAAGGATCTTTACACGGTCGATGCCACGACCATCGGCGCGGTCAACCCGGTCCTCTGGGCGGGCGGCAAGGACGCCACCGCGCTGAAAAGCACGGATGGCGGCACGGTCTGGACCGCTCAGAACATGAAGTTCGATTCCAAGTCGGATATCAACGGCGTTCACCTCCTCTCCGCCACCCATGTGATTCTGGTCGGCGGCGGCGGTTTCGTGCGCAGCTCGATCGACGGCGGAACCTCGTGGTCGTTCCATCAGCACACCATCCAGGGCGAAATGGCCGATGTCCTGGTCGTCGGCACCAAGGCCTGGGCCTGCAATCGCAGCAATCGGATCGTTCTCCGTTCCACCGATGGCGGCGTGAACTGGAGTCCGCCCGGCGGCACCGGTGTCTCGCGGGCCTTGAACCTGGTGCAGCCACTCGTGGCCGGAACCGTCCGCGGCAGCTCGCTCGCCCAGAACGGCCAGAACAAGAACTCTTTCTACTGCGTCCTCGGGGCGCGGGTCTACAAATCGTTCAACCGCGGCGACACCTGGGCGCAGATCGGCACGATCACGACCGTGCTCGGCTCGCCAAGCAAGACCAATGCCTTTTACGTGCACCCGGCCGACTCGATGTTGATGGTGGCCGCTGTCGGCGCATCAGACCGAATTGCTCGCTCCACCAACGGGGGCATCACCTGGGCGGACGTGCCCGGCACAACGATTCCGTTCACCGAGTATGGCGTGCCATTGGAGATGGATGTCAACGATCCCAACCACCTGATACTGGGGGCGGAGGACGCGAAGCTCTGGCAGTCCAACGATTTCGGCGCCACCTTCACGCTCCTTTCCAACCAGCCGAGCTTTCGCAGCCCATGTGACATCCAGATCCTTCCCGACCTGCCCAACACGATCTGGGTGGGCGATGGCATCACCAGCTCGGGCCAGGGCCAGATGTTCGTTTCAACCAACGGTGGCGCCACCTTTGCCCTCAACTACACGACCAGCGGATCGGAAATCCCCATGATTGCCGCCACACGACTCGACGTGGGCGTTGGCTGGGCCACCCACTGGGGATCGGGGGGGGTTCGCCGCACCAAGGACGCCGGCGCGTCCTGGCCGAGCGTGGCCACCACCGGTTCCGCGTGGGGAGTGGATTCGGCCAAGGACGATCCGAACTGCATGGCTTACGGCGTTTATTCGGGCGGGCTGCTCTACCTGTCGTTCGACGAGGGGCTCACCTTCACGACTATCGCCAATCCGGGCTCGAACTACTCCGTGTTCATGCCCGACCGGAACACGGTTCTGACCGAACAGGGAGGCGGCGTCTACAAGCTGGCCACCTCGTATACCTACACGCCCGCCAGCAACCAGTCATGCCTCGTCCTGGCTCCGAACGGGGGCGAGGTCTGGGCCGCCGGAGAGAACCGGGTCATCAGCACCACGGCCACGAACGTGGCACTGGCCCGTCTAGAATACCGTCGGGCGCCCGGACAGCCGTGGCAGGTGATCGGAACGCAGACCGGCTACGTCAACGCCTTCAACTGGACCGTACCCAACGACGCCACGACCCAGGCCAAGATCCGGATCGTCGATGCATGGGATGGCGCGCCGGTCGATTCGTCGAACAGCTTCTTCACCATTGCCGCCCCGCGGGCGCAACTGCTGACCGCGGGACTCGATTTCGCAACCCGCACCATCGGGACGAGCACCCTGCTGCCGGTTGAAATCAAATCCACCGGCACCGCGCCGTTGATTATCTCGAACGTCACCACGACTTCGGGAGCCTATCTCCCGGGCCGCACAAGCTTTTCCGTGGCGGTGGCGGACACCGACACGGTCGGCGTCACCTTCACGCCCGGCGCCCCGGGGAGCTATCCCGACACGCTGATCATCACCAGCAATGCACCCGATTCGCCGCATCGCGTGCCGCTGACCGGCATCGGCCAGGCGGCGCCTGGAGTGGCCGTCCTGATTCCGGATGGCGGCGAGGCGTGGGAGTACAACACCAACCACCCGATCACCTGGTCTAGTACCACCATCACGAACGTGGATATCGACTACGAAACCTCTCCCGGCGGCGGTTGGTTGCCGATCGACACGGCGGTTCCGGCCGTTTCCGGCAGCTACAACTGGATCGTGCCGTACACGCCAACCACGACGGCCCGCGTCCGCGTACGCGAGACGGGCGGACCGATTCTCGACACGTCCGATGCGGAGTTCGCCATCACGGCGCCGCTCCTCGCCAACGAACCGGACTCGGTTGATTTCGGCGTGGTCTCCATCGAGACACCGTCCTGCGTTGTCATCACGCTGGACAACAACGGGTCCGCGCCGCTGGTGATCTCCTCGATCACGTCAGATTCCGATCGTTTCAGCCCGGTTCGGTCCAGCCTGACAATTCAACCGGCCTCGTCCGATACGCTGACCATCTGCTTCGATCCGGACAGCCTGCAAAACGAAGCGGGGACATTGACCTTGGTCAGCAACGACCCGTTCGCACCTCATTCCATCGCGCTGGTCGGCATCGGTTTGTATCAATCTGGTGCATTCGACGCGCGACCTGCACCTGCCGTCGCGGCGCTACGACAGAATCGGCCGAATCCCTTCACCGGAACGACGCGCATCGAGTACGACCTGCCGGAGAGGGCGTCCGTCAATCTCGACGTCTTCGACCTGAGCGGCCGTCGCGTGGCCACGCTGGTCAATCGGGAGCAGGAGGCCGGGCGCTACGCCGTTGATTTCGGGGTCGGAGTTCCAACGACCGGGGGCGAGCGGGTCCAGGCACTCCCGTCGGGTGTCTACTTCTATCGGCTGACCGCCGGCGCCTTCAGCCGGACGGAGCGGATGCTGTTCGTTCGGTGATCCACGCCGGCACGTCACCATCGTGTCGACGTTAATACCAGAAGAAAAATCGAGGGGCCGGCGTGCTGCCGGCCCCTCGTTGCATCGTCTCTGACCCGCCGCCCTACTTCTCGAGCAGCAGGGTCAGTCCGGCCTCGTCGGTCCGCGCGCGACCCACCACCCGGACATGGTCCACCTTGCGTCCGTTCTTGAAGTCGAGGAGGAGATATCGTCCTTCCTTGACGTCCTTGTCGACGAAGTCGACGACCTGGGATTCGCCGTTGTCGAAGACGACTTCGGCAAACGACAGCTGTGCGAGTCCCTCGATGTTCAGGAAGAGCCGCGATCCCCTGGCATCCGCGTTCAGCGTGGTTTCGACCCACTCCTCCCTCTTCTCGATGACCTCGGTATCCTCCCAGCTGATGTTTTTCGGGGCCGTGGCCACGATCAGCGGCGCGAAGAACACCGGGGCGAGGTAAAGGCGGGGGGTGAGCACCCGAACCGGCCGGATCGGCGTTCGAATGACAACTGTTGGCCAGGTCCGCGCCAGTGGGAAGCCCTTGTGCACGACGACCGTTCGGCGAGGTCCCTTGTGAACCACGGTCGTTCGGCCGCCACGCCCCCGGTGAACGACGGTACGGCCGGCTTCCGCCACGCTCTGCGAAAATGACACGAGAAAGGTTGCCAGAATGGCCGTTGAAACGGCACGAAGGGGGGATCGCATGCCTGTCCTCCATCAAGGTGAAAATGGTGCATCGGTGTCGATTGCCGGCCCATTGGATGCCGGTTATCGGTGAATCGTTCGTTTTGGCCGTCGGGGACTCCGGGGGAATGAAGGCTTAAGGTTTCAACTGCCGGGCCGGTTGCGTCCCCCCGGTCCGGCGTGAAACACTTGATCGACCGATTCCACTCCCAATCGAGGTAATTGATGCCCGAGAACAATGTCCGCGTCCTGTGGGCCGACGATGAAATCGATCTTCTGAAGCCTCACATCCTCTTTCTGCAGTCGAAGGGGTACGTGGTTACCGCGGTTCCGAACGGCGAGGACGCCGTGGCCCTCGTCGGCCAGGAACGGTTTGACGTGGTTCTGCTGGACGAGATGATGCCGGGCCTGGGCGGACTTGGGACGCTCGCGGCCATCAAGGAGATCGACCCCTCCCTCTCGGTGATCATGATCACCAAGAGCGAGGAGGAGCGCCTCATGAACGAAGCGCTCGGAAAGAGAATCGCCGACTACCTGACCAAGCCGGTCAACCCCAGCCAGATCTGGCTGGCCCTGAAGCGCCTGACCGAGGGGAAGCGCCTGGTGGAGGGGCAGTTCACCCGCGATTACGTGCAGGAATTCAACCGGCTTCAGCAGGCCCGCATGGGACCGCTCGGCATCGACGACTGGGTCGAGATGTACATTCGGATGACGCACCTCGAGCGGGAACTCTTCACGGTCGAGGATCAGGGGTTGAAGCAGACGCACCTGGACACGCGCAAGGAAATGAATGCCGATTTCTGCCACTGGATCGATCGGGCGTATCGCGAGTGGTGTGGCGGCGCCGAGCGCCCGCTGATGTCGGTGGACATCGTCAAGAAGTTCGTGGCCCCCCACATGGAAAAGGGGAAGCGGGTCTATCTCATCGTCATCGACTGCATGCGGCTCGACCAGTGGTACACCATCCAGCCGCTGCTCGAGCCGCTGTTCGACATCAAGACCGATTGCTACCTCTCGATCCTGCCGACCGCCACACCCTACAGCCGGAACGCCATCTTTGCGGGCCTCTGGCCGGCCGAGATCGCGGCCAAGTTTCCGAAGTACTGGCAGGAGGCTTCCAACGACGAGCGAAGCAAGAACCGTTTCGAGAAGGAATTGCTCGAGGAGCAGGTCAAGCGACTGAAGTTGAACGGCCCGGTCAAGTACTCCAAGGTCTATCACGCGGACGAAGCCAACAATGTCCGCCGCGAACTCGGATCCTACTCGCGGCTGCCGCTGGTGGCGCTGGTCTTCAACTTTCTCGACATCCTGGCTCACGGACGATCCGACTCGCCCATCCTTCAAGAATTGGTGCCGGATGAGGCCGCCTTCCGAAGTCTCCTCTTCTCCTGGTTCTCCCACTCCGCCATCTTCGACATCCTGAAGGGGATCGCGGCACAGGATGCGGTGGTGGTCATCACCACGGATCACGGGGCCGTCATGGGAAAGAGGGCCGCCCTCATCTACGGAAATCGGGATACATCGACCAACCTGCGATACAAATACGGCGTCAATCTGGTCACCGACGAGAAGCTGGCGCTGATCGCCAAGAACCCCATGGACTTGAACCTGCCGAACGACTACCTGAACAAGAACTATGTCTTCGCCAAGGAGGACTATTACTTCGTCTACCCGACGCATTTTCACGAGTATGAGCGGCAGTACCGGAACTCATTCCAACATGGCGGCATCTCGCTCGAGGAAATGATTCTTCCGGTGGCCACGCTCGTGCCGCGGCGGTGAGAGAGGTGGCGGTGGTCGCGCCCCACCAGAGCCATCGAGTCCTTGTCACGACCGGCCCGGAAGGCACGCGGGGCGTGGGGCGGGCGATTGCCGCCCTGGTACCGGCTGCGACGACCGGTTCTTCCGACAATCGGGGCCTCTTGATCCAGCTCTCCGGTCCGCTCGGTGCCGGCAAGACTGTCCTTGTACAGGGGTTGGCCGAGGGGCTTGGCGTGATGACGCCAGTCAAGAGCCCGACGTTTGTTCTCGAGCACCGTCACATGGGGCGTCGCGCGCTTCACCACTTCGATCTGTACCGGCTGAGGCCGGGCCACGATCTGGACGAACTGGGGCTGGCCGATCTGCTGTCCGGGCCGGCTGTGGTGGCCATCGAATGGCCGGACCGGATGACCGATCCGCCCGGCGACACCACGCTCGCGGTGGCCATCGACTGGCCGGATGGCGATGCGGCGGATTCGGACCGACGCCGGATCCGGATCGAAGGGCCGGCGGCGCTGGTCGATCGCCTCGACCTGCCCGGTACCACGGCATGACATCCGAACCGCTGATCCTGGCCATCGACACCTCGTCCACGCTGGGCGGTGTCGGTCTTTCGCGCGGCGACTCGGCGATCGCGGCCATGGAACTCGGACCGGCGGGCTCCCAGGCTGAAACCATCCTGGTTGCCATCGACGCCCTGTTGCGGGACACCAATTGGCAACCCGGAGATCTGGAGCTGGTGACGGTGGCGCTCGGCCCCGGTTCGTTCGCGGGACTTCGGATCGGCCTCGCCGCGGCCAAGGGGATCGGATTTGCCCGCGGCATCCCGGTGGTCGGCGTGCCGACCACGACGATCCGGATGGCCTGGGCCCGCCTCGTTTCGGAGTCCGTGGGGTGCGGGTGGGTAGCCGTTCTCGATGCCCGGCGGGGGGATGTATTCCTCGCGAGAGGGCGATCGGCTCCCCACGACGCCATCGACATCGAGGTGATCTCCGGTCCCGATCTCATGCCGCCATCCGAAGTTTCCTCGTTGCTCGAGCCCTTGCGCCGTGCCGCGACCCCCGGGGCGCCACTGGTAATCTGCGGCGAGGGTCTTCCGGTCATTGCCGCCGAACTGATTGAATCGGGAGCGTCCAGCCCGGGGGGTACCGGCGGCCTGTCTGACCTTCGGTCGGTCTCGCCGCCTCGTCCGCCCGACGCCGTCCGGCTGCTGGCCTCACTCGGCTGGCGCCAGTTTGGCCGGGAGGGGGCGCCGCTCCTCCTTGAGCCTCTCTACATTCGTTCCCCCGATGCCCGGAAACCGGCGCGGCCGGTGGCGTTACCCTTGCCGACGGCGGAATCGAACGAATCATGAGTGCGCGCCCGGCCCCGCGGCTGGACATTGTGCCGATGTCAGTCGAACTGCTGCACGAGGTTCTGGCCATCGAGAGGACTGTATTTTCGGACCCATGGTCCGCGGCGTCGTTCCGCCACGAGGTGGAGGAGAACCGAACCGCCCTGACGCGCGTGGCAAGGCTCTGGCCGGAGGGCCCTGTTCTCGGTTACTTTGTGGCCTGGTTCATCGAAGACGAGGTTCATCTCGGCAACCTGGCCGTTCACCCCGAGCGTCAGGGGGAGGGAACCGGACAGCACTTGCTGGATCATCTTGTCGATGAGGGACGGCGGCAGGGGGGTCGGATCATCACCCTGGAAGTTCGAGAATCGAACATGGGCGCCCAGCGCCTCTACCTGCGCAACGGATTTCGTCCGATCGCCATCCGGCGGCGCTATTATCCGGATAACCACGAGGATGCCATTGTCATGATGCTGGAGCTCAAATCGTGATGTTTACTGATTCGGCCCGCGCATGATGTCGTGGCTCAAGCGGGAAACCAGGGGACCCCGCTCTCAGGAAAAGCGGGAGGTGCCCGAGGGGCTCTGGGTCAAGTGCGATTCGTGCGGCGAAACCATCTATGCGCGCGAACTGGAACGCAACCTCCATGTCTGCCCGAAGTGCGGGCATCACTTCCGGATCAACAGCCGGCAGTATGCGGAGCTTCTCCTCGATGGCGGCCATTGGACCGCCTTCGCCGAGGAAATCGAGTCGACCGACCCGCTCGGCTTCGTCGACTCCAAGCCCTACCTGGATCGCTATGCCGCGGCGGTTCGGAAGACCCGCATGAATGATGCGGTCCTGACGGCCACCGGGACGCTGGGCGGTCGCCCGGTGGTCATCGCTTTCATGGAGTTCGGCTTCATCGGCGGCAGCATGGGCTCGGTGGTCGGTGAGAAGATCGCCCGGGCCATTGAAACGGCCGGAGAAGAGAAGGCGCCGCTGCTGATCCTTTCGGCATCCGGCGGTGCCAGGATGATGGAGGGAACTCTCTCCCTGATGCAGATGGCCAAGACCTCGGCGCTCCTGGCGGAGTTGCGCGAGATGGGTATCCCGTTTATTTCCATCCTGACCAATCCAACCACGGGGGGCGTCACCGCTTCCTTCGCCTCGCTCGGGGATGTCATCCTGGCCGAGCCGAAGGCGCTGATCGGCTTCGCCGGGCCGCGGGTCATCCGCGAGACGGTCAATCAGGAACTGCCGCCCGGATTCCAGCGGTCCGAGTTCCTGCTCGAGCACGGCATGATCGACATGATTGTTGTCCGTCACGAACTGAAACCAACCATCGGCCGTCTGCTCGATTTTCTGTCGGGCGTCCGTTCGCCCGGGGCCCCGGTCATGCCGACCGAGCCCCCGACAGACAATGGAGGATAGATGGCTCGCGTCGACATAGACAGTGTTTCGAAGGTGTACGAGGGAGGCGTCAAGGCGGTCGATGCGGCCTCGTTCACGGTGAACAACGAGGAACTGGTCGTCCTGGTCGGTCCGTCCGGCTGCGGGAAGACCACGCTCCTGCGCATGGTGGCCGGCCTGGAGGTGATCACCAGTGGCACCATCCAGATCGGCGGTCGGGTCGTCAATGACGTGGCTCCCAAGGATCGGGACATTGCCATGGTCTTTCAGTCCTACGCGCTTTACCCCCACATGTCGGTGTACGACAACATGGCTTTCGGTCTGAAACTCCGGAAGATCCCGAAAGATGAGATCGAACGACGCGTCAGGGCTGCGGCCGAGACGCTCGACCTTGTTCCCTATCTCGATCGAAAACCCCGCGCCCTCTCGGGTGGGCAGCGCCAGCGGGTGGCGGTGGGCCGCGCCATCGTTCGCCAGCCACAGGTGTTTCTCTTTGACGAACCCCTGTCAAACCTTGATGCGGCGCTCCGCGTTCAGATGCGCTCCGAGATCAACCAGCTTCATCAGCGCCTTTCGGCCACCATGATCTATGTCACGCATGATCAGGTGGAAGCGATGACGATGGCCGATCGGATCGTGGTCATGCGGGCCGGCCGGATCGAGCAGTTCGACGCCCCTCTCCAGCTATATCATCGCCCGGTCAACCGTTTCGTGGCGGGATTCATCGGGAGCCCGGCCATGAATTTTCTGAAGGGACACCTGGAACCGGGCGGCCTGGCTTTCCAGTCGGGCGACCTCCGCATTGCGCTCCCGGCCGCGCACTCGGCCAGCCTGCTGCCGCTCGTCGGGAAGGAACTCGAGCTTGGCATCCGGCCGGAAGATCTGTTGCCGACGAAACCGGCGGACGCCTCGGCCAATCTATCCGCCACGGTCAAGCTGGTGGAACCCATGGGGAGCGAAACCTTCGTCCACCTGGTGTCCGGTTCCAATGCACTCCTGGCCCGGCTGGCCGGCGATCGCGTGCCGACGGTGGGTTCCGTGCTTGAACTCTACTTTGACCCGGCACGGTGCCACTTCTTCGACGCCGCCGGAGGCCTGGCGCTCTGGCACAGCGGGCAATCCATCCCGGTCGCCGTTTCGGCCGGGGCCCTCGGAGTCCCAAGCTGACGGGGGCGCCGGCCACCGCCGCCGGCATCGACATCGGCGGTACCGGCCTCAAGATCGGCCTGGTGCGGCTGGACGACGGCGCGACAAACGGCCCGGTGACCGTCCTCAGGGACCACGCCACGGCCGACCCCGGCCGGGTCATTGCGCAGATCGCCCTGGCGATCCGCGAACGCGTCGATGCGGCAGGATTGCGAATTGAAGAACTGGCGGGGCTCGGCATCGGGTGCGCCGGTCTTGTCGACGGCGCCCGCGGTATTCTCCGAACCTCGCCCAATCTGCCGAGCTGGCACGATGTGCCGATTCGCGACGAACTGGCCGCGCGGTTGCCCGTCCGGGTGCGCCTCATCAATGATGCTTCGGCGTTTCTGGCCGCCGAGTGGCTGGCCGGCGCCGCGCGCGGGGTCGATGACGCGCTTGTCCTCACACTGGGCACCGGCGTCGGGGGTGGGCTCATCCTGGGTGGCCGCCCGTATCGCGGACCAACCGGCCAGGGCGGAGAGCTGGGACACATGACGATCGACCATGATGGGCCGGCCTGCCCGTGCGGGAACCGCGGCTGCCTCGAACGGTTCGTCGCCCAGGGCGCGATCGAACAGCTCGCGGTCGACATGGGCCTCGCTGCCGAGGGAGCCGACAATCCGAAACGTGTCTTTGAGCGCGCCGAGGCGGGCGACCAGCGCGCCCGTGACCTCTACGCGGAGATCGGGCGCCGCCTCGGCGCGGGCCTCGCGGGTCTGGTCAACCTGCTCGAGCCCCGACTCATCGTTCTTGGCGGCGGTATTGCCGGGGCTCATGCCTGGATTGTTCCGGCGGCCGGGCAGGCACTGATGGAACGCTCGATGGTGGCCCGCCAGCACCCGGTCCCGATCCGGCCGGCCCATTTCGGTTCCGAAGCCGGAATTGTCGGCGCCGCCCTGGTGGCCGGTCGTGACGACACGCGATTCGGTTGACGCCGCCCGGCCCCGGTCGATCACGATGACGCGTTCTATCTTCCTCCCCTTCCTGGCCGGACTCGCGGCCCTGGCCAGCCTTGTGGTGCCCGCCGCGGCGGCCCCGGTGCTGCCACTTCTCGATCCGTCCGGCGGGTTCAATCTCGAGGCGCGAGAGATGCTCGCCCTCCCGGATGCGGGCGGGCTTCGACACCTCCTCCTCGATGTCCGCGTCACCCAGGGGAGCCTGGCTGTCACCGCGCCCCGAGGTTACTACAGCGCCGGCGAGAACCGGACGGCCATGGGGGGCGGCGTCCGGCTGGTCGACTTGACCATGACCGTGACAGCCGATTCCGCAACCTATGATCGTGCCCCGGCGCGCCTCGAAGCCTTCGGCCACGTCACCATTGATGAGGCGGGGCTCCACCTCGAAGGGGCGCACGGCTCCTATGACCGCGATCGGAACCGCCTCGAGTTGGACGGGGGCGTCACCGGCCGGGACGGTGATCGCATCTGGAGCGGCGAGCGCCTCGCATGGGATCGCGCGGCCGGTCGTTACGCCCTGACCGGGCGGGCCCGGTTCGAGGATCCGGAACGCGGCATCGTCCTGACCGGCCAACGACTCGACTGGGATTCAACCGGCGTGGCGGTGGCGACCGGCGAGCCGCTTCTCGAATGGTCGCGTGGACAGGAAAAGCCGATGTCGATCAAGGGAGACCGTCTTCGTCTCGACGAGAGCGGAAAGAGCCTTGAGGCGGCCGGTTCCGTTGTCGTCACCGAGGAGCGACAGACGGTCACGGCGGACAGCGCGCTCTTCCTGGACGACGCCGGACTCGCCTGGTTTTTCGGATCGCCCCGCGTGGCCGATGGGGACGGCGTGGTCACCGGCGACTCACTCCTGATCCGATTCGAGGAGTCCCGTCTCGATCGGGCGGTCATGATCGGGCATGCCCGGCTCGACCGACGACCGATCGAACTCGACCTCCTGGGCGAGCGAAGCCTGATCACCGGCGACAGCCTGATTGTCGAGTTCAAGGCCGGGGAGATTGAGGGCCTTACAGCGCTCGGCCAACCAACGATCGAATACACACCGTCCAGCTCCGACTCGGCCCGCGGCACCGGTCGCGTCGAGGCCGGTGCCGACACGATCCGCATCAGCATTGCCAGCAACAAGATCGATGAAGTCCGCCTGGCCGGCGGCGCCGCCGGTCGTTATCTCTACCGCGGCCAGGCCTCATCCGACTCGCTCGATCGGGTGGACTATTCCGCCGATCGGATCCTGTTCCGGATCGAGGAACGGTTGATCCAGCTGCGAGGGAGTGGAGAGACCCGCTACGGAACCATGACACTCAAGGCCGACGAGATCGATTTCGATGCCGAGAAGGAGGAGCTGTCGGCCCAGCCGCGGCCCGTGTTGATTGACCGCTCTCGACCAGGTGATCAGGAGGTGGTCGGGCGCGAGGTCACCTACGACATGAAATCGTCGCGGGGCACCATCTATCACGGCCGTACCCAGTACGATCAGGGTTTTCTCTTCGCCGACAGCCTGCGCAAAGTCACCGACACGGAACTGAACGTGGGCTCCGGCCGCTACACCACCTGCGATCTGGTCGGAAAGGAGCTCGAGCCGCACTACCACTTCACCAGTCGGCGCATGAAAGTTTACCTGGGCGACAAGGTCGTGGCCCGGCCGGTCACCCTGTACCTCGGGCGGATCCCGGTTCTGATCCTGCCGTTTTACGTCTTCTCGTTGAAGAAAGGGCGGCACTCGGGGTTGCTTCTGCCCCGCCTGGAATTCGGCCTGACCTCGGGCGGCGATCGATTCTTCGAGAATCTCGGCTACTACTGGGCGGCCAATGACTACAGCGATTTCATTTTCCGCACGGCCTATTACGAGAATCCGGGCGCGTTCATCGGTGAGGTGACCGCGACCTATGCCCGGCGTGGACTGCTGGACGGTCGGATCGACCTGGGACATGTCTTCGGCCTCGAGTCGGGGATCAACCAGTTTCAGCTCCGGCACAACCAGAATGTCGGGGAGGGTGGGCGACTCACCGGCCGCCTGGAATTCGAGGATCCGAACTACCGCCAGGTTCGCGGCCTTGGCCAGGGAATTGGCAGCCGCGTCGACAATCGGGTCCGATCCGTGGCCGGCTTTACCAAGAACTGGCCCGGTGCACAAATTTCCATGGCGCTGAACGCCTCGGTGGACAAGGCATTGGATCCGGACCTGACCGACGGTGACCGCGATCTCCTGCTGGACGAAACCTTGCCGAGCCTGAGCCTGACCCGTCAGCCGAGGGCGGTGGGGAGGGAAGCGGTCGTCGGCCGACCGGCTTTCCTGCCGTGGGCCAAGGACATCACCTACGGCATCAACTTCAACGGTCAACTTCGTCGGACCGAGCGGGAGGCCCGGTCCATTCGGGCAGAAACCGATTCCACGGCTGCCGACACCTCATTCAGCGTGGATCGTCAAACCAATCGGTCTGGTGTCTGGCGCCTGTCGGCGGTCGATAATCGGAAGTTTTTTGGGTTCCTGACGTTCGGACCGCAGTTGAGTCTCAGTGAATTCTGGGTTGATCGCGAGTTCACCCCTACCGACACGCTCATGGGCTTTCGCCGCGCCGCCACCTGGACACTGGGATTGCGCACCAGCTTCACCGGCTACGGCACCGTGTCTCCCCACCTGTTCGGTCTCGAGTCGCTGCGCCACACGGTCACCCCGTCGGTGACCCTGACATACAATCCGGACTTCCCCAATCTTCGATACGTCGATAGTGACACGGTCTCGCAAAACCGCTTTCCGGGCGTCAGTGCCGCTCGCGCGCAGACCATCAGTTACGGGCTCGAAAACCGATTTCAGGCCAAGATCCGTTCCGGTGACGAGTTGAAACGGGTCAACCTGTTTGGCTGGCGGTTGAACGGAACGTACGACCTCCTCGCCGCACGAAACGGTGCCTCCCGCCCCGCCAGCAACATATCGAGTTTCCTTGATCTGAATCAGATCAAATTGATGACCCTGAATTTCAACTCGGTCCACGATCCGTACAACCAGTTTCGGTTTCAAAGCTTCAATTTTCGAAGCAGCCTCGGTCTGGCCGGCCGCCTGCCCGGATCCCGGATCGAGCAGGGGGCGAGCGGTTGGGAGGAGGTGGCTGATCCCGCGTCGGATGAGGACGGGATTCAATCGGCCACGCCGGCCGAACCGGGCTACGATCGCCAGTCGAATGTCTACAAGGGGACCGATCGGCTGGATGAAGAGGGAAAGGAATCGCTGACCTGGCGGGCCAACTTCGGATTCTCCTGGTCAGGCTCTCGGGCTGCTTCGGCGTCGATCGACGAGACGGCCAATCTGGATGGCAGCCTCGACCTTCAGCTCTCGAAAAACTGGGGGATGCGTTATGCCAACGCCTACTCATTCGACACGAAAGGCCTGACGTATCAGCGGCTTGAATTGACCCGTGATCTTCACTGCTGGCAGGCGGCCTTCTCCTACAGTGCCACGCCCGGGATATCCGAGTTCTATTTTCGAATCAGCGTGAAAGCTCTTCCAGAGCTGAAATTGGAAAGTGGGCCGGGGCTGGGAACGTCCGATATTCTCTCACGGGTCTCACCCGGTGGTGCTTTCTAGGACGGGAACTCCGGAAGGACAACCGGGTTCGTGGGGGCCTAAGCTCCATTCGTGAAAGGCCTTGCGCCATCACGACCCGTTTCGCTATACTGCCACGGCGCTTGAAGTTCTTGGCGTAACTGTAATCCAGTCAACTATTTACCGGAGGATGTCATGACGCGTTCGCGTCTTCTGGCACTCGTGGTGGCCCTCGCCGGGTTGGCGTTGGCGGTCGGGATCGGTTCCCGGCACGCTTTCAGCCAGGGGAATACGACGGAGCTCGTCATTTTGAGCACGTCGTCCCAAAACGGCGAGCTCGCCCCCTGTGGGTGACACAAGAATCAGCTAGGCGGGCTCGCCCGGAGGGCGGGTTTTTATCAGCGGATTCGACAGGAAAATCCCTACGTCCTCGTCGTGGATGCCGGCGACTTCGGTATTCAGAAGCCGCCCGGTGCGGTCGGCGGACTGGAGACCAGCCTCTTCATGGCCGCTGGTCTCGCTCGCCTCAAATACGACGCCTGGACGCCGGGCGAGACCGAGTTGTATTACGGGATCGCAAACCTCGCCAAGTTTGCGGAAGTCATGGCCTGCGATGCCGTTTCCGCCAACCTCATGGACGCCACCGGCAAGCCGATTTTCAAGGACCGCGTGATCAAGACGATCGGTGGCCTCAAGGTCGGCATCACCGGGGTCACTTCGAAGACCATCTTTGAAGGCATGCCCGTCCAGAACAATCTCGGCGCCAAGGACTACCAGTTCCTCGATCCAATCGAGAGCCTGAAGCCGATCGTGTCGGCCCTGGAAAAAGAGACGGACGCCGTCATCGTCCTGGCCCACCTGGGCGCCGGTGATGCCCGGCGGCTCGCCGAGGAAGTGCCGGGCATCGATGCCATCATCGCCGGCCATCGTCCCGGCTACATGCCAAGCCCCGATCGGGTGGGCGACGTCGTCATCATGCGGTCCGGCGATCGGGGACAGTACGCCGCCAAGCTGGCTCTCACCTTCGACGCCTCAAGGAAGATCATCGACTACAAGGGATCGGCCGATGCCTTGAACGAGAGCTATCCGATCGATGCCGGCGTCGGAAATGAAATACAGAAGTTTCTCGACGGCATGGCCAAGACAGAAGCCGATGAGGCACGGAAGAAGGCGATAGTCAATTCAGGCATCAATGGCGGCAAGGACAAGTATCTCGGAACCGACGTCTGCGCCCGCTGCCACTCCGATATCTACACCCAATGGGCCAAGGGGCCCCACGCCGCCGCCTTCCAGACTCTGGTGTCGGCAAACAAGCAGACGGATCGTTCCTGCATTTCGTGCCACGTGACCGGCTGGGGCGATCCGACAGGCTACCAGACCCTGGTGTACCGCACCAACGCCGCGGGCAAGCCCGACACGACCGACGCCGTCGAAATGCGAAACGTCCAGTGCGAGTCCTGTCACGGCAAGGGCACGCTGCACGGCAGCCCCGGCATGGTCACCAAGGTCACCGAGGAAGCCTGCATCACCTGCCACGACAAGGCCAACGACCCCGATTTCAGCTTCCAGAAGGCCATCGCGGCGGGGCTGCATCACCGGTAATCCGCAGATGCGCTATCATCGTTTGCGATGAATCCGCTGACCAAATTCTCGAGATTCGCCCTGTCGGCCCTCCTTCTCGCCCCCCTTGGTTGTGGTGGCTCACCCGGCGCGCCGAAGCCGCTCATCATCATGGCTTCGAGTTCGATCTGGGGCGAGTTGTCACCGTGCGGGTGAGCGCATCAGGCTGGCGGGTTGGCCCGGCGGGCCAGCGTTTATAAGAAGATTCGGGCGGCAAACCCGGCGGTCCTGACGGTCGACGCCGGTGACTTTGGTCAGCTGGACAATCCGCGGGTGCCCGGAGGGTGGAAGGTCACCTCGTACGCGGCGAAGACGCTGGGCGAAATAGGTTGCGATGCCTGGACCCCCGGGGAACGGGAACTCCTCCAGGGGCCACTGCGGCTGAAGACGCTGGTGTCGGATTTCGGGGTACCGGCCGTTTCCGCCAACATCCGGATTGACGGCAAACGCCTCTTCAAAGAGAAGTTGATCCGAAACATCGGTGGCATCAAGGTGGGCATCACCGGCGTCACCGGGCCGGAGGTTCTCCTTTCCGGCAAGGAGGCCGGCGTGGCGGGCGACGATGCCGCGGCCATATGGGAGCTGGCCGATCCGGTCCGTACACTGACACCGATCGTGGCATCGCTTTCGAAGAGCTGTGACGTGGTCGTCGTTCTGGCCCACATGGCACCGCCTGAAGCAAGGCATCTGGCCGAATCGGTCCCTGGAATCGACGTCCTGGTGGTGGGGCATGTTCCCGGATCCGGCTACGACGGTGAACGTTACGCCGACTCTTGGGTCATGAGAACCGGCCAGCGGGGTCAGCTGGTCTCGCGTCTCGAGCTCACCGTTGCCGATCGGGCCGTCACCGCGGCCACGGCCGTCTTCGAGGACCTGACGCCGAACCTTCCTCACGAAGCTGATCTTCAGACACGAATCGCACTCTTCGACGCCGAGATCAAGGCTCTCAGGGAAAAGGTGCGCACCGGCGGCTGATCCCGCACGAACGCGCCTTTCACACGAGGCATTGAGCCTGCGTCAGCGGCTCACGACGACTTTCCGCGTCCGGGTGGCCGCGCCTGCCGAGAGCCGGTAGAAATAGACTCCACCGGCCACGAGCTGTGCGGCCTGGTCGCGGCCATCCCAGTGCACCGTCACCGTTCCCTGCTGGCGCTCGTTCTCCATCAAGCGGCGGACCAGTCGTCCTCCTGGATCGTAGATTTCCAACGAGACGGGCGCGGCATCAGCCAGGGTGAATGAAATCGTCGTGCCAAGGCGGTTCGCCGGGTTCGGCGTCGCGGTCAGGGCCATGCGATCCGCCAGGTTGCCCTCACCCGGCTCGCCCAACCCGCTGGCAGAGGGGATCGAATTCGGATCCGCCGGATCTGATCCGGCCTGCAGCTCATGCCGGTCCCCGTACGTATCGGAATCGCGATCGATACCGATCCGGGATCCGTTGCCGGGCGGAACGCCGGTCCAGGTTCGCTCGGAGCCGGCGGTAGCGCCGCCTCGGAGGTCGGCTTCGGAGATCAGTGGCTCCGACAACCCATCGGACTGGTACATCCCCCCACCAGAATATAGCCAGCCACGCGATTCTCCGTTCGAGCGCCCTTTCACGACGAGATCGATGTCGCCGGCATCCGCCCGGGCCATCAGGAGGTTGAGGCGAGCGATGACGGGGCCGAAATTCCGGTTCGTTCCGTCGACGGTCTGTTGCAGGCCCACCCCCGGCGCCATCCCGGTGTCGAAGGCATGCATGAACGCCTCCATGTCGAGACGTTCCTGATTGTTGGCGAACTGAAAGACCGGGGCCAGAAGGAAGTTGAACAGGTTGTCGATGGAGCCGTCGTGAAGGAAGCCGAATCCCTGCTTCTGCGGACCGGCTGCGTCCATGAATCCGCGCTTCTCGTACATGTTCCGGAGCTGCGGCACCTTGAACGCCTGGCTTTCCTGAAGTGCCGGGCCGGGGATCAGGAGGCCGTTGGTTCCCGGCGACACGAGGAACGGCTGATTCAGTGGAGCGCTGTTATGGCATGTCTGGCAGCGCAGTGGGCCGTCATGTGGCACGGTGGTGAACTGGATCCGGCCCCGTTCGGGACTGCCCGTGGGTGGCGGAGGATTTGGAAGCGTTCGATCGAGATTCTGATTTGGGTTCGGCGGGTAGGCTATCGTCATGATGTAGTCGGTGTAGGCCTGCATGTCGGGCGTGGCGAGCGTGTCAGCCAGGCCCATGAGCGAAACGAACGCCGGATTGAATCGGGTGAAATCGGCCCGATCACCGCGCCAGTGAAAGGGTTCCGTGGAGGCCAGTCCCCGGAGTGACTGCGTGCTCATCGGCCCTTTCATCGGATGGAAGGGGGGAAATCCAGGTGGCGCCGGGCTCTCGGTCCCCGTGGGGTCCCCGAGGTCCCAGGCCAGCCCATCGAGTGTGCCAAACGCATGACACGAGGCGCAGGCCAGGTCGCCGTGGCCGGAGCTCTGGCGAGCGTCATAGAGGAATCGACGTCCGTTGGTCACGGCCGGCGGTTCCGGTTGATAGCCGAGCGACACCTCGCCCACGACGGCCTGACTCACCGTGCTGACGATGGCCACGCGGTTCGAGAATCGATTCATTACGTAGACGCGGTTCCGCGCGTCGTCGACTTCGGCAGCCGTCGGCCCGTCGCCGACTGCGATCCGGGCTGTTACCTGCCCGGCGCTGTTCAGGATCGCCAGGGCTCCAGAGCCGATTGCCGCCAGGTAGAGGTTGTTCCCGGCGGCGTCCCAATCGCCACCGTTGGCCTGCGAGAGCGACAGGGCAATTTCCGAAGGGGGTCCGGGAGTGACGGTGCGATTGATATGCGGGTTCAGGCTCACCGGGGTCACCGTTCCCGCGCCGGCCGGATCGATCCGGGTGATCCGGTAGTCTCCGAATCGCCCGCGCAGGTTTGGCTCGAATCGGCTGATGTTAAAGGCCTCGAAATTCGGCACGTAGACCACTCCCGTGACCGGGTGGACCGTCAGGTTGTAGTTCAACGTGCCCACGCCGGTCAGATAGCGCGGGGTCGGCATGGTGATATTTGCGTCCAGCTCAATCAGGTCGTTGTCCGGCAGCGTGTAGGGAATCGACACCAGGGTCTGCCATGCCCGGGTGCCGGTTTCATCCACCCAGTTCAGTCCGTTCCACAGGATCACGAGGCCGACGGCGGGCGCGGGTGGAAGGCTCGGGTTCCGTGGTGGACCCGGAGGAGGCGGACCACCACCCGCGCCGACTTCGGCGGTCGTGAGAATGCTCGTCCGGTTCCCTGATTCGAATATGGAGGCATAGACACGGTTGCCGGCGGCATTGATCGCGAGCGCCCGCGGATCACTGCCAAACAGGGGAACGACCAGGGGCGGG
>JAWXBZ010000066.1:0-7898 GCA_034440375.1 Candidatus Eiseniibacteriota bacterium | reverse complement strand
GTACACATCCGACAGCGCATTGGCGGCCGCCACCTGCCCGAAGTCATACGGCTTGTCCACGATCGGCGTGAAGAAATCGGTGGTCAGGACCAGCGCCAGCTCGTCGGTGAGCTTGTACACGGCGGCATCGTCGGCCGAGGCGCTTCCCACGAGGACATTGGGATCGGTGAGCTTTGGCAACATGCCGAGGAGCGGCAGGAGGTAACCGGGCGGGTGCTTGGCGGCGCAGCCGGCGCGCTTGGCGAGCTGGGTGAGGCGGATGTCAGGGATTGAGGACACAGGATTCTCCCGTCGCGGGTCGGTCTGGGGCAGTCTCGGACACCCGAAAGTGGACCACCATGTGGGCGTTGAAATCTACCGGTCTTCGCTCTTCCTGGTCAACATGTAGATCTGCCAGAGCTCGCGGCCTGACATGCGGAGGATTGGACTCACGGCCAGCCGCCCGGTCGGTCCAACGGCGCGCTCGAGGTGGTGCAACTCTTTGAGCCGGGCTCGCACGTCCTCCGTCAGCGGCACGTCCAGTCCTGCCGACCGGGCGAGGAGGACCCCCTTGGCCAGGATCGACAGCTCGAGGTTGACTTGAACCAGGCAATACATGTCGATGACCGCATCTTCGGGAAAACGGTCCTTGAGGCCCATCAGGTAGCCTCCAACCTTTGTTTCACCGATGTCGCCGCCCGTCATCGCTTCAAGCAGCTCGATGTCGGAGTCCAGGTTCAGACCGAGCCACTCCTGCGTCGCCCGCTCGCTCCGCTCGAATACCACGTACAGGACAACGGGGACGATCATCAGGACCAGCAGTGTCATGACGGCCGGCGGCAATACCAGATGATTGAATCCGGCGTGGAAAACGATGCCCACGCCAAGGGCCGGCAGGAAGACCCACGGGAACCCCCGGGGATGCCGGTCCGTCAGGTTCTTGGTCAGGATGGCCACCATGGCCGTGGCCGAGCCATGCATGAGGGCCGTGCCGAATCCACGGATCAGCCAGAGTCCCGGATTCGAGTCGTTGATCGCGGTGAGGTAGTAGATGTTTTCGAGAACGGCGAAGCCGGCTCCGACGGCAAAGCCGTGGATGGCGGCATCGACCAGGAAACCGACTCGCCGAAGGCCGATCAGCCAGACGAGGAACAATCCTTTAAGCGATTCTTCCACGATCGGCCCGAGGATTCGCCGCAAGTAATCGGAATCGACCCCCGCCGCCTCGCGAAGCCATGTATTGATGACATAGGCGGCCAGGCCGACCAGGGCACCGACGACGATCGAACGGATGACGGATCGAAGTGGCGTCAGCTTGAAGCTGTCCAGAAAGACAAGCGCGGCCAGGAACAGAAGCACGGGCAGCAGTGCCAGGCTGACATTGAGCGGCGAGATCATCAAGGCGGCCATTCTAGCAGTCGCCTTGTTTCATCGCACCAGGCGCGCCGACCGACTCAGAGTATCTTGAGCGAGACCATGTACTCCTCGTCATCGGCCTGGTCCTCGACGAGGGCCCGCGCATAACCGAACGAAAGGGTGAGGTTGTGGCGCGAGAGGACCGTCATCCGGAGATCGACCTGCGTGCCGACATCCAGGGCCCGGGTGGAGGAGTCGTCCCGGTCGAGATTGGTCCACAGACCGCCGGCAAATATGGAGCCCCGTATCCATGACGCGTAAAAGGATGGTACGCCAACCCGTCGAAAGCGCAGCGCCGGCAGATTCCAATCGAGCATGGCCTTGGTGAAATTCGTCCCTCCGGCGGCGTTCAGGTCAATACCGGGAAAGCTCTCGATTTCGCGATAGCGCTTCGGATCTCCATGGTCCACCCAGTTGTTGCCGAAGCCCCCGAAGAAAAAGTTGGCGAATGGGTCGTCCTCCTCCCCCGGCGACCAACCCGCCGCCGTCCGGAGCCATACCGAGGAATTGGGGATCAGGATCGGTGTTCCCAGCTCGAGTCCGCCCACGAACTGGGGGTTCGTCTTCCAGCGGATGTCCCCCGACGTCGATTCCAGCCGGACAGAATTAACCAGGGCCAAAGCCTGCCAGCGATACCCTTTTTCCGTGTCGGCGGCACCGATGGAGGATCGCTGGTTCTTGTCGTCCAGCCGAACCCATCCGCTGAGAAGTTGGCTGAAGTTGGGAGAGGTCGGTACGTTCTGGTAGAGCGGATGGCGTTCGAGGCCGGAGAACCAGGCGGCCCCCGCCTTCATCTCCATGTTGCGCGGGGAATCGTAGATCAGGTTTTTCGTCCAGCGAAGTGAAAGGGCCCGCCCCTTCCGGCTCGTCTTCGTCGGGCCGAAGAGATCGTAGAAATCGGCCTTGTTCAGGTGAAACGCCGCCTCGATATTGCTGCGGGTCCACTCCACCCCGAGATGAAGTCGTTCATTCTCCGGCAGTATCCCCCCGGAGGCATAGCTGGCGCTCACGCCGATCGTGTTCACCGAGAGCGGATCGGAAAACTCGAGGCGGGCCCCGACTCCGGTGTAGTCCTTGTAGCCCTGGACGATCGGATACCAGTTGGCAAGGCCCAGGTGGCGCAGCGGCCGATACTCCCCCTGGTAGATCGTCAGGGAATCGAGCGGCACCCGGGTCGGCGGGGGAATGGCCCAGCTGCGGACGATCGGATGCCGATCGGCGATGCGCTCCCCGAGAAAGGTGATGGGGCTGACGTCGGTCAGGGCCCGGGGGGCGATCCAGGCCGGGACGAAACCCTCACCCGAGTAGCGAAAGACCAGCAGGGAGTCATCGGCCACGGCGCGCGGGCGGAAGAAACCGGTCTCGGCATTCGAGACGATCTCCATGGAATCGGCGGCCAGGTCGTAGCGCCAGATGTTCGAGACGCCGGTGTAATACGAGCTGCCGAACAGGAAGCGCGTGTCCGGGGAGAAGACGAAACTGGTTGGAATGGCCGCTCCGAAATCGTGAAGCTCGATCGACGTCGTGTCCCCGGCAGCCAGGCGGGTCATGTCGAAGAGTCGCAGCGACTGGCGCCCGGAAATCTCGGCGTGACTGGCCGAGAGCCACTTGCCGTCCGGTGAGACGTCGAGGTCGTACAGATCCTGGCCGTAGGGCCACGATGAGATGAGCCGAAACTCGTCATAGGGTGCTTCCAGCCGCACGAGGCTCGAGAGCGCGTTGAAATGCCGCACCCCCCAGAGCGAGCGATCGACCGAATTGAATGCCAGGTCGCCGATCCGGATGTCCTTGAGGATTCGCCGCGACTTCCCGGTGGCCAGGTCGAGAGCGCAGAGATCCCGCCAGTCGTTGTTGTCCGTGGTGTAGAACAGGGTCCTGGTCGAGTCATCCAGCGCCAGCGAGGAGACGAAATAGAGCGCCGGACCCTTCACATCCAGCAGCCTCCGGCTCCGGCCGGAGTCGATCTCGATCGCGGCAATGTGGGCCACGGTTCCGGGATACTGGACGGCCACGTAGAGGGTCCTGGTCGCCGCCTCGTAGCAGGTCGGCGAGACCGAGCCGAGGGCCCGATCGGTCAGGTCACGTACCTGTGTGGTCGGGTAACGCCGGAGTGAATCGAGATTGGCGGCTTGAAACTGCTTCTCGAAGCGGATCCAGTCACGCCACGCGTCGTCCAGGGAGCGATCGTAAACCTGCCGGAACTGGGCGCGATAGTCCGCCTTCGAGCCCGGCGCCCGGCCAACCCAACGGACCAGGGTCTCCGGGCCGTACTCCAGGGCCAGCCAGCTCATGAATCGCGTGCCGTAGAGATAGGAATTGACGCCGACCTGGAAATCGATCCGTGTTCCCTCCGATTCCAGACCCAGCGGATCGTAGATGCGGGTCGAGTCGCGGACCATTGATCGGAAGACCATTTCGTCATACGGCCCCTGGGCGCGGCCGTAGCCGCCGGCCATCCAGGTTTCGAAGAAGACGGCGATCCCCTCGTGATACCAGCGGGGGGCGGAGCGGCGGGGAAGCGTCAGGTGGCTCCAGAGGATCGACTCGGGGAACTCGTCCGTTTCACGGATCTTTCCGGCGAAGAGATCCCGGAAGAAGATGTCCGACCCGGAACCCTGGTCCAGCGCCACGACATGCACCGCCTCGTGGTTCATCGTGAAATTGATCCGCTCGTTGCTCGGTCCCGTTTCGAAGACGTTATTGGCGGGGGCCACATGCAACACCATGCTGTTGCGCGGTCCGACCCAGACGCCGGCGTTCGAATAGTCACCGAAGTCATCCATGATGACCGTGACCTTCTCGCTTGGCTTGTAGCCCCAGAGCCTCTTGTGGAAGGCCATCGAGTTCTCATAGCAGCGGGCGGTGTAGGGTGCCAGCCAGCCGAGGGTGGCATCGGTGTAGATGAGGCGCAGATCATCGGTCTCGAGGACGTCGTGGGCGCACAGGTCGGGCGGGGGGACCGTGGCCAGGAAGAGCAACGTGAGGATCGGGGCGAACACTGACATCGAGCAGGATCGCGGCATGGGCGGCGGCCTTCGCGGAAGGGACCAGTTCAACGATCAGCCCACCGGCTCTCTTTCATCGGTGGGCGGACACGGTAACGCAAACAAGGGAAGGTCGCGCGGCCAGGCCGCGCGACCTTCCCGGCGTACTAGTGGATCCGACAGTCGAGAATCACTGATGAGCGTTGCGGGCCATCTGGTCGGCCATGGCATGCAGCTTCGCACCATCGACCGCCGCCAGCGACTTTCCGAAACCGGGATCGGAGAAGGCCTGGACAAAGCTCGCATCGGTCATCACCCGGCCAAGCTCGGCAACGCGACCCGTCTTCCCGAGATCGGGCAGATACCTGCCGTATTCTGCCAGGACCCGGGCCGCCTCGGGACGGGCCAGGATCTTCGCCACATCCTCGCTCGCGGCCGCCCTGGCCAGGCCGTCATCCGCCAGGACCGTGCTGAGCTTGCCCGTGGAAGCCAGGTTCTTGAAGGAATCGCTCTCCATCATCTTGCCAAGTTCCGGGTACTTCTTGACCAGCCTGGCCACATCGGCATCCGCGCTGAGCTTGCTGGCATCGAGGGTCTGACGACGTGCCGCCTCCATCACCCGCGCCTCGGCCTCGGCGGCCATCTTGTTGGCATCCATCGACACCTTGCCGGCGTCGGCCAGGCGCTTGCTCGCATCCGCCGAAACCTTGCCAAGTTCAGCCGACTGCTTGCTCGCATCCGCCGAAACCTTGCCGGCTTCAGCCGTCATCCGGCTGCCATCGATGGCGGCGGCACGGGCTGCTTCGATCTGCCGCTTCCCAGCGTCAGTGGTGGCCCACTTGCTGGCGTCCGCGAACCGACGACTGAGGGCATCCTCCACCGTCTGCCGGGCGGACGCGTCGGCCATGAATTTACCGAAACCATCGGCCGCGATGAGCCGCTGACCATCCGCGGTCGTCACCAGGAGCGAGGCATCGGAGGCGAGGAGCTTCCCGAGATCTCCCTCGGGAGCGGCGGCCCGCTGCACATCGCCGTCATTGAGGACGCCCCGGGCGCCGGCATCGTTCACCATCCGGCCGAAGCCGTCCTCGGCCGCGGCGCTGCGGAATCCGTCGCTCGTGACGAGCTTGCGGAAGTCCTCGTTGGTCATCATCTTGTGAAACAATTCGGACTGGAGCACGTCGTTCATGGAGGTGTCGCCGAGCTGCACATCGCTCGACTTGATCTGCTCAGCCTGGTAGCGCTTGGCGGCCCCGATGGTCCCCTCGGTTCCGTTGCCGGCGGGCGGGTAACCCTTCAGAGCGAAGAACACGAGCGCTCCCGCGGCCACCAATCCCACCCAGAGCAAGGTCTTCTTGTTCATGATTAAACCCTCCTGATAGTAATGAGTCGTCGAGTCGTACTCCGGTGCGGAAACGTCGTACAGGAACTACAACGGATCGGAGCCGGAGTTGGTGATCAAGTGCGAAGAGAGAGCTCCGAGGTGATCTCCCCCATCCGGGGAGGCATCACCATCGATCTCAGCGGCCCTTCGCGGCATTCCAGGTGGCAAGCGTGACACGGCGTGTCGCACCCTCCACAAGGGTTTCCAAGCCGAACGGCTCCTCCAATCCGCCGACATTGAATTCCAGTGTGATCCTTCCCGCCTGCGGGGGATACCAGTCGACGCGGCCCACCGCCATGTCGATTCGACCGGGGGTCGAACCTTCGGGGATGATCCGAGTCAGGGCACGCTCCGAGGCCGGATACGTCAATGAAAGGCTCGATTCGGTGACGGTACTGACCGATATTTCAACCCGCAGGACGCGTTCCGAGCCGAGGACCCGTGCCACGACCGCGCCTCCCGGGATATCCAATCGCTCCTCACTCAATGGCCGGAAACTGATCTCGCCGTCGTTCCGGACCATGGTCCCAGCGAAGTGACTCGGACCAGGTTGGTTTGTTGGGCGCTCGGGAGCTGTCGTCGATCCCCGAACGAGTGCCAGGCCCACGAGAACCGCCAGGGCCCCGGTGGCAAAGCTCCAGGCCATGCCGACAGCCGGTCGGCGAGAGATTGAGATCCAGGGACCGGACCCGAAGGGTCGAGTTCTCGGGCGGCCGCCGGGTCGGGCTTCAATGGTCCGTAAAATCGCGGGTCGAATGTCGGTCGGGGCGGGAAAGCGGTGGGTCCTGTTCAACAGATCATGCAGCTGCTTGATCTCCTCGAAGCGCTGCCGGGCGCCGGTATCCCCGGCCAGTGCCATCTGCACCCGGTGGGATTGTTCCTCGCTGGCGGTCCCGTCAAGGACCTCGTTCATTGCCGCTTCCAGCTGCTCATCCATCTGCACGAGTGACACCTTTCCGAGCCAAGCACTGCTCCAAGAGCCTGCGGGCCGTAAAGAGCCTCGATTTGACCGTCATCTCCGGGATGCCGAGCAGCTCGGCAATGTCCCGGTGGGACAAATCGGCGAAGTGCCGCAGAACCACGATCTGCCGATACTCCAACGTCAGCTGCATCAACGCCGACTGCACGGCGTCCTTCAATCCCTTGACGACCAGTAACTCCGCCGGACCCATGGCCGGATCAGTCATCCGGATGTCCACTTCCTCCATCGGCCGGCGCTTCTTGGAGGCATTCAGCGATTCATTCATGCCGATCCGGTAGAGCCAGCTGAAGAATCGGTGCTCGGAATCAAATGTGTCGAGCTTCTGGTAGGCCTTCATGAAGGCCGTTTGCACGGCATCCCGGGCATCGTCATGATCGCCCAGGATGCGGAGGGCCAGGTTGAACAGGACCGTCTGGTACCGCTCCACCAGGACTTCAAAGGTCGCGGCGTGGCCATCCAGCACCTGCCGTACAATCGCCTCGTCGCTTTCCGTCATACGTACAGACAGCGAACTCTTGTATTGGTTGGCGGCAATCAGTGCTCCTTTGGTAGGATCGGGAGAATGAAACACCGGGGGGATGTTCCGTCAAGGCCCGGGCAAGGGATCGCCCCGGATCCCCCCGCCGGATCGGCTTCCTTCCAGTGGAGGGGCCTGCTAGGCTCCCCCCTTGACTTCCCGTTGGATGCCATGGCCGGCTCAGCCCGGAACTGTCCACCCTTCAACAAGATGCCGAGGATGCCGCTAAAAATCTCGCCTGTTCAAGACGGAAACATCCGCCTCTCCGGTCGTTTTGATGCGGCCGAGGTGGAAAAGGCCAAGAAGATCCTCTGGGAGCTGAAAGGGTCGACCCGTGTCGATTTGGCCGACCTGGAGTACATCTCCAGCGCCGGGATCGGGGTCGTCGTGGAAGCCTTCAGCCGGCTCAAGGCCGCGGGACACACGATGACGCTCACCAACCTGAACCGCTCGGTCCGCAGCGTCTTCTCGCTGACGGGGCTGGATCGGGTACTGGTTATCGAGTAGGGCCCGAAGCCTGGCTTCCGTCAACGGGCCCGTCGACCGCATCCGACTTCCGATACGCCACCAGTTCCGGGGTCTTCTTCGCAATCCCCAGTGACACCAGCACGCAGGCAATACCACCCGTGACGACGG
>JAWXBZ010000065.1:0-5409 GCA_034440375.1 Candidatus Eiseniibacteriota bacterium | reverse complement strand
TCCACGAGCGCACCGGCCGGCAGACCGGACACGGCCACCGTCGAACGGGCGGGCGGGTGCGCGGGGAAGTGGGTGGCGTAGACCTCGTTCATGGCGGCGAAATGGGCCATGTCGGTCAGATAGACGGTGGCCTTGACGACGTCCGTCAGATGAAACCCCCGCGCAGCGAGGACGGCGACGAGGTTCTGGAATACCCGGGTGGTCTGGACGGCGACGTCGCCCTGGATCAATTTTCCAATGGCCGGGTCAATGGCCACCTGCCCGGACGAATAAATCATCCGAATCGGTCCCGACACCGAGTACTCGATCGCCTGCGAGTAAGGTCCGATCGCTTTCGGGGCCTCGTCCGTCTGAATCATCTTGCGCATGGGGTCTCCGAGAGGCACGTGAGTCGTCGACCGGCCTACTCGACCGTGACGCTCTTGGCCAGGTTTCGCGGCTGGTCAACATGCTCGCCGCGCAGGACCGCGATGTGATACGCCAGCAATTGCAGCGGGATTGCCGACAGGAGCGGAGTCAGCATCTGGATTGTCTCGGGGACATAGATGACGTGGTGCGCCTTCTTTCGCACGTCTTCATCCCCCTCGGTGGCCACGGCGATGATCTTCCCCTTGCGCGCCCGGACCTCCTCCATGTTGTTCATGATCTTCTCGTAGGCCGCATCGCGGGTGCAGATGAACACCACCGGCATGTTCTCGTCGATCAGGGCGATGGGGCCGTGCTTCATCTCGGCAGCGGGATATCCCTCGGCATGGATGTAGCTGATCTCCTTCAGCTTCAACGCCCCCTCGAGCGCCACCGGAAAATTGTAGCCGCGTCCGAGGTAAAGAAAGTTGTCGTGCTGAACCAGCTGCCGGGCGATCTCGCGGATGGCATCGTTTGTTTCCAGGATTTTCTTGATCTTGTCGGGAATCGCCGTCAGCTCGGTGACCACCTGCCGCCCCTGCTCGAGGCTCATGCCGCGCAGGCGGCCGAGGATCAACGTCAGCACCGCGAGCGCGGTCACCTGGGAAGTGAAGGCCTTGGTTGATGCCACACCGATTTCGGGGCCGGCGTGAATGTAGGTTCCGCCATCCGACTCGCGGGCGATGGTCGATCCGACCACGTTCACGATGCCGATGGCCGGCGCACCCTTGCGCTGGGCCTCCCGCATCGCCTCGAGTGTGTCGATGGTTTCACCCGACTGGCTGATGACGAAAACCACCGTGCCCGGCTTGACCACCGGGTTTCGGTAGCGGAACTCGCTGGCGTATTCCACCTCGACCGGAATTTGCGCGTACTCCTCGATCATGTATTCGCCGATGAGCCCCGCGTGCCACGAGGTGCCGCACCCGATGATGATGATGCGATCGATCAGCCGGAGCGCATTCCTCTCCATGTTCAGGCCGCCGAGATGCCCCGTGCCGGTCTCCATCAGCAACCGCCCGCGAAAGGCGTTTCGAACCGACTCCGGCTGCTCGAAAATTTCCTTGAGCATGAAGTGGTCGTAGCCACCTTTTTCGATCTGCGCCAGCTCCCACTCGATCTGCGAGACGGTCTTGTCAACCGGCTGGTTGTCGATGGTCATGGTGCGGTAGGCGGCCGGTGTGATCACCGCCATTTCGCCGTCATCGAGATAGACAACCTGCTTGGTGTGCCGGAGGATTGCCGAGACATCGGAGGCGATGAAATATTCCCCCTGGCCGAGGCCGATCACGAGCGGACTCCCCTTGCGGGCACCGACAACCTTGCCCGGCTCGTCCGCGCAGATGACAGCAAGACCATAGGTGCCGTCCACGTGCTGCAGCGAACGTATGACCGCCTGCTCGAGATTGCCGTCGTAGTACTCCTCGATCAGGTGAGCCAGCACCTCGGTGTCGGTCTCGGTGGTGAACTGGTATCCCTTCAACACGAGGCTCGCGCGAAGCGCGGCGTGGTTCTCGATGATGCCGTTATGGGCCACCGCGATCCGCCCGTTCTGGCTGAGATGAGGATGGGCGTTGGTATCGTTGGGCTCGCCATGCGTGGCCCAGCGGGTGTGGGCAATCCCCGAGGTGCCGGTCGGATGGGCGACGGCGAGCCGCTCCTCGAGGTTCTTGATCTTGCCGGCCGCCTTGATGACTTCGAGGCCCTTGCCGTTCTGGATGGCGATGCCGGCCGAGTCGTAACCGCGGTACTCGAGCCTTTTCAGCCCCTCGATGAGCAGGTCCACGCAATCACGCGGGCCGACATAGCCGACGATTCCACACATGCCCTTCCGTACCTCCCGGGTGTGGGGGCGAGGAGCCCCCGGGACGCTCAGTCCAACGCGTCCAGTACCAGATCTTTCAATTCATTGGCCCGGGCCAAAGTCCCGGCCTCGGCGATGACCCTGACAATCGGTTCGGTGCCGGATTTGCGGACATGAATCCACTCCCCGGGGCGGGCTACCTTGAGGCCGTCCCGCTCGTCGAGGATACCACCCGGCAGGGCGGCCGTGAGCGGTGCAACAAGGAGTGAGAGATCGGGCGAGGTGGTCAACTCCCGCCTGGCTTTGACCATGGCCATTATCGGCATTTCGGCGGCTAGTTCTGAGAGCTTCTTTCCCGTGGCCGCCAGGAGGCCGAGGATAAGCGCCACGCCGACTGGAGCGTCGCGACCGAGATGGACCGCCGGCAGGATGACCCCGCCGTTCCCCTCGCCGCCGATCGCGGCCCCGGAGGCCGCCATCTCCAGAACCACGTTGGCTTCGCCGACGGGCGTGCGAAGGACCTTCCGCCCGAGACGGTCCGCCACGGCATCGATCATCGCCGATGTCGAAAGATTCGTGACGGCCGGACCCGGTTGCCGCTCGAGAACGAATCGGGCGGCCAGGGCCAGCGTGAATTCCTCCCCGAGCGCCCGGCCGGTTTCGTCGACCAGGGAGAGCCGATCGACATCCGGGTCGAACGCAAATCCCGCGTCATAGGCTTCCCCGCCGCCTGCGGGCCCTGCGACATGAGCGCAGAGGATACCGAGATTCTCCGCCAGCGGTTCCGCCACGCGGGGAAAATAGCCGGTCGGTTCCTCGAAAAGAATGTCAAACCGGCAGCCAAGTGCAGAAAGGAGCCTCCGGCCCATGGCCCCCCCGGCGCCGTGAACCGCTTCGAGGACGACGTGAAATCGTTTCGCACGAATGGCCGCCAGGTCCAGAAAATCAAGTCCCAGGATCAACTCGAGATGACGCGCCAACGGATCCAGGGCGGTCGTGACCTGACCAAGCTCATCCCATCGTTTCCAGTCGGGTGTCATGCCGGCGGCGGCATCGAGAAACCGGCGGCCGGCAGCCGGGGAGAGAAATCTCCCGTCACCGCCGATGAGCTTGAGGGCGTTCCATTCGATCGGATTATGGCTGGCTGTCAGCGCGATGCCACCGGCGGCATGCCGGCTTTCCACTTCAACCTGCACCGTCGGCGTCGGGACGATGCCGAGTTCAATGACCTCGCGGCCAACGCCGGTCAGGGCGCCGAGGATGGCATGCCTCAAGGCCGGGCCGGATGGGCGCGAATCGCGACCGAAGACGATGGGGCCGGGTGGGAGCCAGGTGGCGAATTTCGCCGCATAGTCCGCGACGACCACGGGCGTCAGGCTCTCGCCCACGATCCCACGGATACCCGAGACGCTGATCATCAATTGGGACACGACGGGATCACCTGCGGCGGGTTTGGCCCGCGGGGGGGAGAATCGACCGCCCGCATCGAGGGCGACCGTCGAACGAAGGGCCAGGGGGAAATTGGAGCTGGTGAGCGGAATCGAACCGCTGACCTACGCATTACGAGTGCGTTGCTCTACCAGCTGAGCTACACCAGCATCCGGATCGAACTCCCGCGGCTGGTCGGACCGCGTTCAGCCTCCGAGCCGTGAAAATGGTGCGACCCCGCGGAATCGAACCGCGGACACCCAGATTTTCAGTCTGGTGCTCTACCGACTGAGCTAGGGTCGCGCCAAGGTCATGGTCAAAAGCGTGCGGGAGGTTACCAGCCACGCGCTTGCAGCGTCAACGTGGGATGCGTGGGGCGCTCAGGCGGCCCGGCGATCGCGGGGATGGCGGCGATCGGTGGTCGGGCGGCGGCGGTCCTGGTTGGTCCGGATTGGAAAGCTGATGACGTAGAGCGCCGGCCAATCGACGTCGGCGCGGACACCGATTTCCCCGCCATGCTCCCGGACGATCTGGCGCACGAGGCTCGTGATCGGTCCGTCCGCCGGGTGAGCCGCCGGGGTGAATGCGGCGAACAGGCGATCAAGCGAATCCCCCGGGCGCCGCGGGCCATCGGCCCCGAGGAGCACCTGAACCTGGTCACCCCCCCGCCGCGTTTCGATCTTCACGCGCCCCCCGGTCGGAAGCGTTTCGAGGAGGCCTCCAAGTATTTCAGCCAGAACCCGTTTGACCTGGGCGGCGTCCAGGAGCATCGAAGGCAACCCGTTTGTGAGTCGTCGGATGATACGGGCCTTCTTCTTGTCCAGCTCCGCCTTGAAAGTCGTTTCGACGTCGCGCACGATCTCGCTCAGATCCTCGTTGGCCAGATGATGCTTGCCCATGGACGCCAGTTCGCGCTGCTCCGTCCAGAGCCGGTCGAGGCGCTCGGCCTCGGTAACGAGGGCCTCCAGGTATTCGCGATTCAGATCGCCGGCCGTCAGCTCCCGCGCGACGCGGCGGCCGAAGGCCAGCATGTCGGCCAGTGCGCGGAGCGACGTAGTGGCCAGGTCGCTGGTCCTGGCGCCAAGTTCCGCTTGCGGAGCCAGGCGCGACCGTTCCTTTTCGAGCACCTGGAGGCGGCGGCGAAGGTCGTCAACCTCCAGTTGCAGGAGGCGCTCGGTGACCAGGTGTGCGGACAGGCGCGCCGCACGGGCCAGCCGGGCCTCGACGTCGCGGCAACCACCGCCGAAGATCGCCAGCACTCCCAATGCCTGGCCCCTGGCCATGATCGGTTCCACCAGGATCAACGGAAGTACTTCCCTTTCTTCCTCGAGGACGGGCTCCGCCTCGCGCCGTACCCCGGCCGACATCGCGGCACGGGCCATGGTGCGGACGGTTGTCAGGAGCCGCGTCCGGTCCGAAACACCGTCAAGGCCGGCCGCGCCTTCCACCGGTAGACCACCGTCCGCTCGTCCGGCGAGCAGCACCAGGCAGCCGGTAGCTTTCGTCAGGTCGGCCGTGCCACGGGCCAGCGCGTCCAGGTCTTTGAGCCGGGAGAAACGCCCGAGATAGTGGGCCTCAACACCGGCCATCAGCCAGGCGTCGTGATCGGGCGAAGGCGTTCGGGACATGTCGGAATCTTCGGCAAAAACCGGCTGAACCTTGAGCTGGATATTATTTGACCCCACGGGCTTGGAGCGGTAACCTCATCGACCTTCGAACCGGCGCGCCCCGGTGCCATGGGCCTTGCCTCAGGCGAGGGCCGGCCGGCCGGC
>JAWXBZ010000064.1:0-29807 GCA_034440375.1 Candidatus Eiseniibacteriota bacterium | reverse complement strand
TTCTTGTCGCGGGTGACGTGCACGAATTTGGCGCCGGTCAGTTTCGTCAGCTGCCGACGGACCTGTTCGAACAGCTGTTTCATCTTCTCGTCCTTGACCTTGTACTGGCCATTGAGCTGGCGGACGACGAGTTCGGAATCGAGATGAAAGACGGCGGGTGCCGCCGGGAGCGCCAGCAGGCGTTCCATGGCCAGGAGCAGCGCGCGGTACTCCGCCACGTTGTTCGTCGAATGGCCAATATACTCATGGCATTCCAGTATCGAATCGCCGGCATCGTCGAGGATGACGATCCCGACACCCGCGTGGCCGGGGTTGCCACGGGAAGCGCCGTCGGTGAAAACCTGGTAGGAGCGCGGGGCGGCGGGGCTCGGACCGGGGGTCGCGGGGCTCGGACCCGGGATCGCGGGGATGGGACCGGGCGTCACGGCGCTGCTGCCGGGTGCCACAGCCTTCTCGCGGCCGCATCGCCTGGGCCGGAGACTGCGTCCCTCACACTTACTCGCCGGCCGTCGGCGGGTCCAGCGAGATGATGATCCGCCCGCAGCTTTCGCAGACATTGATCTTGTCGGACTTCCGAACTTCATTCACGAACTGTGGCGGCAGCGAGTTGAAGCAGCCGCCGCAGGCACCGCGCTGGACGGTGACAACTGCAACGCCGGCCTTGGCCCGGGCCAGCTGGTCGAAGCGGCTGGCCACGTTGGGCGGCAGCCGGGCGGCCATCGCGGCGCAGGCCGCACGAACCTCGTCCCATTCGGCCTTCAAGCCGGCTTCCTTCTCTCCCAGTTCCCTGGCCCGCTGATCGGAGACCCCTCTGGCCTTCGCCACCCGCTCCTTCGCCTCGGTGATCCTGGAATCGAAGCCGGCCTCGGTATCGAACATGCCAAGCACCTGCGTTTCGAGAGCCGACCGCTGATCCCGGAGGTAGACCCCTTCCTTCTTGAAGGCTTCGAGTTCCGCGTTGGTCTTGGCCTGACCCTGGCGATTCAGGTTCTCCCTGATCTTCTGCTCGAAGACCTCAATCTCTTTTTCGAGCCCACGGCGCTTTAGAACCAGCGCCTGTTTCTCGGCCTCGATGGCCTTCTGTTCATTTTCGCGGATCGCCTGATCGCCCCTCGCCTGCGATAGGCGCTGGGGCATCCGGGTCAGGTCCTCCTCGATGGCCAGCGCATCGGTGGTCTTCGTCTGCAGATCCCAGAGGAGCCGGACGTCAATCGTCAAGAAGCCATCCTTCCAGTCTGAAGGCTCGCGGAACCCCATCAATCCGGGATCGATCATCCCGGCCGTCATGAATGGTGGGCGATACAGGACTCGAACCTGTGACCCCTCGCATGTGAAGCGAGTGCTCTACCAACTGAGCTAATCGCCCGAAGAACGCGGAGCTTGGTATGCCCGAGGCGGGATACCGGTACACCCGAGGCGGGATATTGATACACCCGAGGTGGGTTACTGGTACACCCGACGCGATCGACACTGGTGGGCCCTCCAGGATTTGAACCTGGGACCGACCGGTTATGAGCCGGCTGCTCTAACCGCTGAGCTAAGGGCCCGAAAAGACCGTTTGGCCGCAGCGGGCCACCGTGCCAGACGTCCGTTTGGAAAGCGGGGAACGCTATCATGACTTTATTTGCAGCGTCAATGGCGGGGCCGTCGACACGTTCGCGCCGGGTGGCGTTCGCAGCCTACTCTCCTCGCGCCGGCCTCCGGGACGCCTCCGGAATGCACGCCAGCGCCCGTTCGACCAGCTCTCCCAGGACCGGATCGCCTCGCCGGGCCTCAATGGCGGGCCGGCTGTCCGAGGCCAGCCAGAACATTTCCATCAGGGCATTGATGGCGGTTCGCGAGCCGGTGGATTCGAACTCGGCCAGTGGTCCGGGTCCTGGAACACACAAACACGCCCCTGCCGACTCCACTCCTCCACCGGCCACGAGCCCCGGCCATCACCACCGCAACGGCAAGTCGTCGAACACCCGATCGCATGGCTGGCCTAAACCTCCAGATACCCCTTCAACCGACGACGCCGCGTCGGATGCCGCAGCTTCCGCAGCGCCTTGGCCTCGATCTGCCGGATACGCTCGCGCGTCACCTTGAAGAACGCGCCGACCTCTTCCAGCGTCCTCGGGCAGCCGTCCTCGGTCAACCCGAAGCGGAGCTTGATCACCAGCGCCTCGCGCTTGGTCAGCGTCGACAGCACGTTGTTCACTTCTTCCTTCAGGATGGCCTTGCTGGCGGCGTGGGCCGGGCTGATGACACTGACGTCCTCGATGAAATCGCCCAGGTTCGAGTCGTCATCCTCGCCGATCGGCCGATCCAGCGAGATCGGCTCCTGCGCGGCCTTGAGCACGGCCTTGATCTTCTCGACCGGCATCTGGAGCTTGACGGCGATCTCTTCCGGAAGCGGCTCGCGCCCCAGGTCCTGCACCAGGCGGCGCGAGGTGCGCACGACCTTGTTGATCGCTTCGATCATGTGCACCGGCACGCGAATCGTGCGGGCCTGGTCGGCGATGGCACGCGTGATGGCCTGGCGGATCCACCAGGTGGCGTAGGTCGAGAACTTGTAACCCTTGCGGTAGTCGAACTTGTCGACGGCGCGCATGAGGCCCGAATTACCTTCCTGGATCAGGTCCAGGAATTCGAGGCCGCGATTGGTATAACGCTTCGCGATCGAGATGACCAGTCGTACGTTGGCCTCGATCATCTCGGTCTTGGCCCGCTCCCGGTCGCGCTCGCCGCGCTGGACTACTTCCACTGTTTCAAACAGGTCGTCGCGCGTGATGCCGGAGTCCGTTTCGATTTTCTTGACCCGGCGCCGGGCCAGATGGATCGCCTTGACCGCCTCATCCACCTGCTCGGGTGTCAGGTTGGCTTCCTTCTTGATGGTGGCCACCTCGCGGCGACTCCGCTTCAGGCGCTTCTGCATGTCGAGCAGGCGATCGGCGCTCTGATGGTATTTCTCCTCCAGCAGAACTCCCTCGCGCTCGGCCTCGGCCATCTGCTCCTTGAGCTGTTTGAGCTTGAAAGTCAGGGCCTCCACCATCTTGGTGGCCAGGCCCATGCCGATCAGCTCTTCGTGCAGTTTCTGCTCGCGCTTCGCGATCTTGTCGATGTGCAGGGCGCGGGTCTTCTCGGCCATGACCCGAAGCCCCTGCTGCCGAAGCTTGGTCAGCTCGGGCTGCATCCTGGCCACATTCTTGACCGCGATGACGACCTTGGCCTTGATCTTCTTGACGGCGGGCTCGCCACCCTCCGGGCCCCCGAAGTCGACATGCACGAACTCCTCGAGCTTGATTTTTTCCTTGGCCAGGAGGACCGACCGGGCCTGCAGCTCCCGGACCGCCGGGGCAGTCTTGAAGAGGGCGTCCATGATGCGGTGCTCGGCCTCCTCGATCCGCTTCGCGATCGTGACCTCCCCCTCGCGATCGAGCAGCGGCACCTTTCCCATCTCACGCAGGTACATGCGGACGGGATCGTCATAGCGCACCGGCGCCAGCACGGCGGCGGCCTTGGCCTCGGCCTTCGTCACCTTGGTCTTCTTGGCCTTGCGCATTTTCGCCAGCGCCTCTTCCTCGCTGTCGAAGACGTTGATGTTCATGTCGCCGAGGGCCGAATAGGCGTTTTCCATCTCGATGATCAAGTCCTCGCCACCGGCGTCATTCGAGATGAAGGTGTCGAGCTGCTCCTGGGTCACGTAGCCCTGCTTCAAGGCCAGTGACTTGAGTTCCTTCATCGGGCCGGTGTCCCTCTTCGCGGCCGAGCCTGCCACTTTCTTCTTCGCTGGTGCCTTCGCCTTGGTCAGGATCGGTTTGGTCATGGTTTGGTCATCGCTCCCGTGGACAGAGAAAGTCGTTGATTCGACAGCTCGTTAATTTGACGAAAGATCCTGGCCGCCCGTTCGGAATCACCGCTCCGTTCGGCGTCGGCCAGATCGATCTTGAGTTCCGTGATGAGTCGGGTCAGGCGCTTCTCCCTTAGGCGACGGGCGCAGTCGTGGGCCGCGTCGGCCCCGTCGTGCGTCGGCTCGAAGGCCAGTTGAGAGAGCACACGCCCCCACCCGGTTCCACGCCCCGCATCCATCAGGCGATGCAGGGCTTCGGTACTCCCATCCAGTGTCGGAAGTTGCCGAAAGAGTTCCCGGCTTCGTTCATCATCAAAGTCGTCCGCGTCGAGTTCCCCGAGGCCGCCAAGAAGTGTCGGCTGGTCAAGGAGAATCGCCAGAAGGGTCCGTTCGACCACCGGCAGCTCGGCGGCCGAGGCCGGCGCCCGGCCTGACGATCCACCCTGCCCGTCCGCCAGGGAACTACCGGATTCAGCGCTTCGCGCGGGGCCGATCGGCCGCCGTTGCTCCACTGCCCGAACGAGCGTCGCCTCATCAAACCGGAGTCGGTCGGCGGCCTCCTGGATCATGAGGCGGCGGCGGATCGGGTCGGGCGATTCGCGGATCTGATCGACCAGCCGCTTCAGCGCATCTTCCTTGCCCAGCTTCGGGACGAGTCGGGCCTTCGTGAATCCGATCAGGTCCAGGCTCGAGTCGAGGGCGGCACGAAACGCCGCTGGCCCATCCCGGCGGATCAGGCTGTCAGGGTCATCCCCCTCCGGAAGGATGACGAGGAGTGGCAGAAGCCCCGCCGCCAGGCAGAGCCCCGCCGCTTTCCAGGCGGCGTTGAGGCCGGCCGAATCGCCATCGAAAACGAGATGCACCCGCGCCGCATGCCGCCGAAGCAGCGCGGCCTGGTTCGGCGTGAAGGCCGTGCCGGCCACCGCCACGACATTCGGAAAGCCGGCCGCCACGGCGCGAAGGTGATCGAAGTATCCCTCGACCAGGATGGCTTCCTCACTGGAACGCATCGCATCGCGGGCCATCGCGAGGCCAAACAGGAGTTGCCCCTTCTGGTAGACCGGAGATTCGGGGGAGTTGATGTACTTGGCATCGTCGTCACCCATGGTGCGACCGCCGAATCCAATGACGCGGCCGCTCGCGGAGGCGATCGGCACCATGAGCCGGTTCCGGAAACGGTCGTACGCCCCCCCATCGTCCTTAAGGACGATGAGGCCGGCTTTTGCCAGGATGTCGGGGGTGAATTTCTTGACGGCGACATCCAGGAAATTGGACCAGCCGGCCGGAGCGAAACCAAGGCCGAACGTGGTGGCCGTCTCCATGGAAATATCGCGCCCGGCCAGGTAGTCCCTTGCCGGGCGCCCCACATCCCGATGGGCCAGCCGCTCCTCGAAGAATTCCGCGGCCAGGCTCAGGGCCTCGTGGATCCGACTGATCTCGATATCGGCTGCCGCATCGTCCGTGCGGGCGGGCAGGGCGATGCCGGCCCGTTCGGCCAGCGTCCGGATGGCCTCCGGAAACGTCAACTTGGCATGCTCGATCAGGAACGTGATGGCGTTGCCTCCGGCTCCGCAGCCGAAACAGTGATAAATCTGTCGATCCGGGTTCACGTGAAAGGAAGGCGTCTTTTCCGCATGAAACGGACACAGCCCCTTGAACGAACGTCCGGCCTTCGTCAGCCGCAACTGTTCGCCAACCAGTGGCACGATATCCGTAGCTTCCCGGACGCGGTCAATCAGATCCTGGGAATACCTCATTTCAACTCCGCCTTTGAGGTCATTCCAATTCCGCCACCGTTACCCCGGTGCCCCCCTCCCAGCTGTCCCCCAGCCGGTGCGAGACAATGTCGTTTCGGTCGGACAGCCACTTCCGCACGGCTGCCCGAAGGACGCCGGTACCCTTGCCATGGATAATGCGTATTCGCGGGACAGCGCCGAGCATCGATTCATCCAGGAACTGGTCAAGCCGATCGATCGCCTCTTCGGCGGTGAGACCCCGGAGGTCGACCTCGGCCTGGATCGCCTCCCGTGTTTCGTATTGCACCCCGCCCCGCGGTCGGGGCACCGGATCGGTCGGCAATTCCTCGAGCGCCGTCCGCCGGGAGGGCGCCGACTCACCGGAGCCCAACCCCCCGCGCAGCGCCGTCAGGGGCAATTCGACCTTGAGTCCGTTCCGCTCGACCCGCACCTTGGCACCGTCCGGTGGCGCCACGATGGTGACCCACCCCTGCAGCGGTTCGGCCCAGAATCGGGCGCCGGGCGTGGCTTCGGCCGACTCGATTGGTCGGCCGGGGGCCTCGGGGGCCGGCCGGGCCGTTGCTTCGCGCGCCTCCCGGATGGCCCCCTTCAGATTGTCCAGGCGCTGGCGCCCCTCCTTCGATTCAATCAGCGCTTTCTGCTTGATCGTTCGCGCCTCGGTTTCGGCCTCCTTCAAGAGGTCGGCCGCACGGTCCAGGTGCCGCTGCCCCTCGCGACGGGCCCGCTCCTTGATGGCCTCGTAGTCCAGGCTGTGCTTGCGGACTCGATCCTCGTACTTCTGTCGAACGTCGGCCACGCGGGCATTTTCTTCGGTGGTCCGGGCCATTTCCGTCTCCAGCTGGCGGCGCGTGATCTCGAGTTCGGACAGGAGTGCCTGCACGCTTCGTTCCTCGGTACCGACGAGTTCCTGGGCCCGATCGATCAGATCTGGATCGAGGCCGAGACGCCGTGCCATCTCAATGGCACGACTCTGACCCGGCAACCCCTGCTCCAGTACGTAGAGCGGTCTTTCTCCGATTGGATCAAATCGCATCGAACCGTTGGCCACGCCCGGCTGGTCGATGGCAAAGGTCTTGAGCGCCCCGAGATGGGTCGTGGCCACCGTGAAGCCCCCTCCGGCGGCCAGGCGCTCCAGAACGGCGCGGGCCAGTGCGGCCCCCTCGGCCGGGTCGGTTCCGGCGCCAATTTCGTCCAGCAACGCCAGTCGGGCCGGGCCCGCGCCCCGTGTGGCCTCGATCCAGCGGCGCAGGTGCGAAGCAAATGTCGAAAGGTCCTGTTCGATGGACTGCTCATCGCCGATATCCGCCGTTACTTCCTCGAGGATGACAACCTCGGTGCTGTCGGCGGCCGGCAGGTGCATGCCGACCGCGGCCATGAGGCAGGCCAGGCCGACACCCTTCAAGGCCACCGTCTTGCCACCCATGTTAGGCCCGGTCACGAGAAGCATCCTGGCTCCGGGCGTCAATTCGAGATCGAGGGGCACCACCGGACGCGATTCGGACAGGAGCGGGTGTCGGAACGATTTCAGCACGATTCGCTCCGTGCCGAGGGCCGGGCGGCGCGCATCCTGGGCCTCGGCCAGGCGGGCCATCGCCTTGTGTCCGTCGAGTTCGGCCAGGAGTTCTGCATTTCGGATCAGCCCGGGATGCAGGCTGCGCACCATGTCGGACAGCGCGGCCAGGATCCGGCGAATTTCGTCCCGCTCCTCGACCAGCAGTTCGATCAGTCGATTGTTCTCCTCGAAAAGCGCCGTCGGTTCGAGAAAGACCGTGGCCCCCGAACCCGAGCGATCGTGAACGATGCCGCCGATATCCCCTTTTTCGTTGGCCTTGACCGACAGGACGTATCGGTCGGCCCGCAGCGTGATGGTGCGCTCGGCATCATCCCCCTTGCGGTACGCCTCGAGCCGGGACGTGATCCGATCGCGCTGCTGCTTCAGATGCCGGCGAATTGTCCGGAGGGCCCCGCTGGCCGAGTCGAGGATCTCGCCATGCTCATCAAACGTGTCGGCCACCGCGCGCTCGAAATGGGGCGCCGGAACCAGGGCCGCGGCCCGCGTGCCGGTGAGGGGAAAGTCGGTCATCTCCCGTGTCATCCGTTCGCGGACCGTGCGAGCCACACGCAACAGGCGGGCCAGGTCGCGCAGATCCGGAGCCTCAAGTACCGAGCCCGGCGCACCGAGGGCCAGAAGCGCCGGTCGGATATCCGGCGCCTCGATTGTCGGAAAGCCGTCGGCCGACACGATGAGGCGGCGCAGCTCATCGGTCAGATCGAGCCGTGCGGCCGCAATGGCCGCCTCGGTAGTCGGCTCAAGCGCCAGAATCCATTCGGCACCCCGCTCGGACGCGGCATGACGCACGGCCAGAGCCAGGACGCGGTCAAATTCGAGGACCTGGAGTGAGTGGCGATCCATCATCCGTGCCGTTTCAATCCTTCCGGAAAGCCTTAGGATGTCCACCCGGTTGCCCGGGCGGCGCGGAAGTCAATTTCGGGGACGATTGAGAAATGCCGCAGGCCACCAGCCGGTAATCCGGCTGGCGGCCGGGTTCAAAATCGGAATGTGTCGGGACGACCGACGAGAGTCCGTCTGCCGCTCTGTTTGAATGAGTGCCTGGGTTTGGTCAGCAGGCCTGAAACAGGGCAGGGACTCGAGAGGTTCGATCCTTGGCGCTTAAACCTTGGCTCGCTGCTGCGCCTTTCGCTTTGCGGCGTTCAGCTTGCGCTTCTTCCGCTCACTCGGCTTTTCGAAATGCTGATGGCGACGCAGATCGCTCAGGATCCCCGCCTTCTCGCACTTTTTCTTGAAACGACGAAGGGCGCTCTCGAAAGATTCGCCCTCTTTCACACGAATTCCAGCCATGAAAAAAGATACACCCCCTCAACGTTGGATTCGGCACCGGAGGCACCGGGGCAGGGACAGTTCCTCCCCGCCTGAAGTTTATTCGACCTGATTAGTTTGCGTGGCGGCCACTGGTACGCGCCCGTGCAGACGAATCCCGCGTAACAAGTTAGCGGCACGGGCCCCCCGGGTCAAGAGGTGATTTCATCGGGGTCCGCGTCCCGGGACGCAAAGGAGAACGGCCCCAGGACACCCAGGACCGAGAGCCGCCAGGTGAGCAGGGCCATGGCGGCCGTCTCAGCTCGTAATCGGTTGGGCCCCAAGGAGATGAAGGTGGCCCCCGCCTTCCGGAACTGCTCGATCTCCCCCGGAGCCCATCCCCCCTCGGGCCCGACGAGGAGGAGTTCGGTCCGCCAAGATGGACTCACCGCCACCGGCTTGCCGCCGTCCGGCGCCGGCAAGTCTCCCGTATTTCCGCCGTCCAGCCCCGGCGCCTCCGTTATGGCCGGCGGCGCCGGATGTCCCACCAGGATGGCATCGACCGGCTCCGCCGCGAGGAGATCGCGAAGGCGAATCGGCTCGCGCAACTCGGGCCGGTAGACTCGCCGGCTCTGCTTCATCGCGCTTAAGAGAATCCGGCCCCATCGAATGAATTTTGTTTTTCCTTCCCCGGGAACCTCGCTGTAGTGCGTCAACAACGGAACGACGACGTCCGCGCCGAGTTCGGTCAACTTCTCGAGCGCCAGGTCGAACCTCGGTCCCTTGAGGAGGCCGAGCCCGACAATCAACCGTGTTTGAAAAGTCGGCGCATGGAACGATTGTTCGATGACCGAAACGACAAGCCGACGTCGGTGACTCCCGGTGACCCGCGCCCTCGCCAGATGTCCCTGCCCGTCGACAAGTTCGATGATGTCGTCCGGGTGAAGCCGAAGGCTCTGGGTCCCGTGCCCGGATTCATCGGCGTCGAGTTCGATCGAGGTCCCCGGAGCAACCGTGCCTTCGTGAAAAAATCGGGGGGGACCCCCATCAGACACGGAAGGCCTCGCGGATCCGGTCGAACAACGCCTTGTCCGGCTTGTGCGGCTTCTTCTCCTCGATCCGGCCGATCTCGGCGTACAGTTCCTTCTCCTTCGAGGAGAGCTTCGTCGGAACGAAGACCACCGTGCGCAGGAGCAGATCGCCGATGCCGCGTCCGTTCAGGACGGGGAGTCCTTTTCCCTTGAGGCGGAGAATGCGGCCGGTCTGCACGCCGGCCGGCACGTCCACGGTGGCCTCGCCGTCGAGTGTGGGCACCTTCTCCTCGCCGCCGAGCGCGGCGCGCGAGGGACTCAACGGAAACTCCGCCAGCAGATCATTGCCGTGGCGTTGGAAGATGTCGTGTTCCTCGACGCGAAAGATGACGGCCAGATCGCCGGGTGGCGTTCCCTGGCGCCCCACCTCACCCTTGCCGCGCATGGTGAGATAGTTCCCATCGGCCACGCCGGCCGGAATGTCGACGCTGATCGTTTCCTCGCCGCGCCGACGCCCCTCGCCCCGGCAATCGACGCAGGGGGAATCGAGGATTCGGCCCCCGCCCTGACAGCGCGGGCAGGTGACGGCATTGATGAATTGCCCGATGAAGGTGCGATGTACCTGGCGGATCTGGCCGGCCCCCTGGCAATCCCGGCAGGTACTGCTGCCGCTGCCGGGTTTTGAGCCGGTGCCGGTGCAGGTATCGCAGGCCACGGGCTTTTTCATCTTGATCGTGCGAGAGAGACCGGTGGCCACCTCGGCCAGTGTCAGCCGGATCTGGATCTGCATGTCGGCCCCGCGACGTTCGCCGCCCTGGCCGAAGATATCGCCGAAGCCGCCAAAATCCTGCATGAAGGCGCGCAGGGCGTCCTGCATGTCGAATGGCTGGCCGCCGCCGAATCCGCTCCCCTTCAATCCGTCATGGCCGAAGCGGTCGTACGCGGCCCGTTTTTGCGGATCGTGCAACACCTCCCAGGCTTCGGTGGCTTCCTTGAATTTCTCTTCGGCGGCACTGTCTCCAGGGTTCCTGTCGGGGTGCCACTGGAGGGCCAGTTTCCGGTAGGCCTTCTTAATCGCATCGTCATCCGCGTCACGGCCAATCCCAAGAATTTCGTAGTAGTCGCGCGGACGGCTCATGCCTCGTGTCGGTTCCCACCGCCGGCCACCAGCACGCGGGCGGGCCGAAGCAGGCGATCGCCCAGCCGATACCCGGGGGCCACAACCGTGACGACATGATCGGGCGGGACGGTGTTGGAGGCCGCGTGACCCAGCGCCTCGTGCCACCGCGAATCGAACGGCTCGCCAAGCGGATCGATCGCCTCGATGCCGGCCGCGCGCAGCGCCTCGGAAAACTGGCGGACGGTCAACGCCACGCCATCGACCCAGGGTCCAGGCGCCGTTGCCAGCGCATGGGCCAGGGCCCGTTCGAGATTGTCGAGGACATCGAACAACGGAACGGCCAGTCGCTCGATGCCGGTCTGCATCGCCTGCTCACGTTCCTTGTACGAACGTCGCCGGAAGTTATCGAACTCGGCCAGGAGGCGCAGGTAACGGTCGTCCGCCTCGGCGGCCACGACCGTATCCGTGTCGGTGTCGCTGTCGGTGTCCGGCGCCCTGTCGGGTGGCATCGGCGGATCCTCGAGGTCGGAGTACTCCTCGTCGGTGGGCCGATCCATCGGTTCGTCAATCCCCTGATTCATCACCGCCTCCAGGCTTCCGGCACCGCCATCAAGCGGACAGCCGGCGGTCGATCTGGCGGGCCATCCCCGACAGCAGGGCCAGCACCCGCGGGTAGTGCATGCGGGTCGGCCCGATGACGCCAACGGTGCCGGCAACCGCGCCGTGCGACCAGGTGAACGTGACAATCGAGGTCGCCGTCAGCGGCCCCGTGGGATTCTCGCGACCGATCGTGATCTCGATGCCCGGTCGGGTCCGTCGCCCGGAAAGGAGCGCCGACAATCCCGGACGCTCTTCCATGAGATGGAGCAGATCGCGAAGACGCTCGGGTGACTGAAATTCCGGCTGGCCGGCGAGTTCGCCGGTGCCCCGAACATAGAGCGCGGACGGCTCCCCCAGATTCACCAGACCCGGACCGAGGGCAATGAGCCGTGTCACGATTTCCTCGTCGCGGATCACCCAGGATTGCGCGCGCTCCGCCAGCGTGGCACTGATTTCGTTCAGCGACAGGCCGGCCAGATATTCGTTGAGCCGGGCAGCCGTGGCGGCCAGCGCCTCGGAGTCCAGCCGTGAGGAAACATCCAGCATCACCGTGCGGACCGCCCCCTCACGGAGGCGAAGCAGCATCAGGACGCGCGTGTCCGCCACCCGGACGAACTCGATGCCGGTCAGGATGGAGGTGCCGATGGAGGGGGCCATGGCCATGCCGACCTGATGGCAGGCGCTGCCCAGGAGTCGGGCCGCCTGTTCGAGGAGGCTCGACAATTCCGCCGGCGTGTCATCGAGCGCCGATTCCATCCACTCGATCTCGGGTTCGTTCAGGATGTTCGGTTCGAGCCACTCATCCACCCACGCCCGGTAGGCCATATCGGTCGGTACCCGGCCGGCGGACGTGTGCGGCTGACCAAGATAGCCCCGTTCCTCCAAGTCCATCATGATCCCCCGGATGCTGGCAGCCGACAGGCCGATGGTCCGGCCACGCGCCAGTGCCTGGCTCCCAACCGGGGCGGCCGTCTCGATATAGAGGTCGAGGACCTGGCTTAGAATCAGCCGATCACGTTCGTTCAGCATGGGTGTCCTGTTTCAAGTCGAAAGGTCCGGCACCCGGTTTTCCGGGTCGTCGGAGGGACCGTTTCCGCCTGGCACTCAACCAATCCGAGTGCCAAGCGCAGAAATGGTAACAGTTTCGACGGGGCAGCGGTCAAGCGGGAAGGGCGGCCAGGCTGGATTCGAGGGCGGCGACCACCGCGTCCCTTACCTCATTCAGGCTCCCGGTCGCCGGTATCCCCGCGGCGTTCACGTGGCCGCCACCACCAAATTGGCGGGCCACGGCATTCACGTCGACCGCGCCGCGAGAGCGCAGGCTCACCTTCACCTCGCCCGGGGCCATTTCGGTGAAAACAGCGGAGGCACGGCATCCCGCGACACCTCGTAACAATTCGGCCAGCCCCTCGGTATCGGCCGGTTTGGCGTGAAGCGCGCGCAGGGATTCGGCGGACAACGAGGCCACCACGAGGGCCCCGGAGGCATGGAGCTTGAATGTTCGATAAGCCTCACCGATCACACGCATACGAGTTTCGCTGTTTCGATTCCAGGTCAGGTCATACAGCTCCGACGGGTCGATGCCGGTCGCCAGAAGTTCGGCCGCGATCCGGTGCGTGCGAGGCGTCGTGGAGGCGTGCCGGAACGATCCGGTGTCGGTCATGATGGCCACGTACAGCGCCTCCGCCGTGGTGCGATCGGGCCTGTCACCGACCGCCGCCATCAGCTCCACGATCAATTCGCCGGTGGCGGCGAAGGAGGGTGCCACGACAGCGGCCAGCGTGGGGAAGTCGACCGCGCCGGGGTGGTGGTCGATGCAAAGGCGCGGGGTGGGGGTGTTGTCGAAGTACTCCCCCACCCGGCCGATTCGATCCCAGCGGCTGACGTCGACCACCACCAGGAGATCCGTTTCGGCGACCAGCGTCGCGTGACGCGTCGGATCCAGGGTCTCCACCCGGCCGTTTCGGTCCAGGAAATCGTATCGATCGGGCACGGGATCGGCGTTGACGATTCGCGCCGCGTGACCGCGCGTATCGAGCCATCGCGCGAGGCCGAGCTCCGACCCGAGCGCATCACCATCCGGATTGACATGACTGGTAATGACGATCGAGCGGGCCGCGTCGAGCCCGTCGAGGATCGGTTGCCAATCGACAAGGGTGTCGTCCCGGGTCGTCCAGGCAGGGTCCGGCGGAACCGGGGTCCTTGACTCAAGTGATCGGTCGTGGCTTGTCGTCATTATGGCTCCTTAAGGGGGGCGGAGGCTACCACACCCCGGTGGACCTCCGGAATTACCCCGAAACGGGTGGAATCGGACACAGTGGGCGTGCATACTCAATGGATGACGATTCATCACCTACGCCGGGTGTCGGCGCCGGCAACCCGGATGGTCACCTCCCCGGCGCTCGCCGCCCCGATTCTCGCCCTCCTGGCCCTCGGCCTTCTGATGCCGGTTTCTTCTGCCCGGGCCGGGGCCGGCGAATGGTTCGACCTTGGCAAGCGGCAGGTCGATCAGATCCACTGCGCCTCCGATTCCACGGCCTTCGAAGCCTTTCCGCCCGATGCGTTCGGCATATTTCCGACCGGGAGCTGGGTCTGGGAGGACATTGCCGAGGTTCAATGCAATCAGATCCGCTGGCCCGAACAGGTCTGCTGGACCCAGTTGCCGGTCCGCGCGTTCCGCGTCGAATTCAACGATGGCGGTTGTGGTTGCGGTGGTTTCGTGGCCATTCCATCCACGCTCCGGTTGAGCTACGACCCGGCCGTCCTTGCCGCCCGGGATCTCAACGAATCCGATCTGCGGCTGGCCTATAACGATCCTTCGACGCGGAGCTGGCGGCCGGTCGAGGGAGCCATCCCGAACCTCGACGAGAACGCCTTCATCGTCCAATGGTCAGGCGAAATTCTTGGCGTGCGGGAATATGTGATCGTTCCCACCCAGTTCGTGCCGGTCGTTTCCAGGACCTGGTCGCGGATCAAGTCGCTCCTCGCCGAATGATGCGGGGCCGGGCCGCGCACGCAGGCGGCCCCGGCGTGTGCCTCCGTGCCACCCCTGTCGTCGTCGGACACTTCCTCCGGACCGTCGCCATCCTTCTGCTCGTCGCAGTTCCGAGGAATGAGGCGCTGGCACAGGGCTGCTGCACTCCGGGCACCGGGCCACTCTCGGGGCTGCGTGCCGGTGGCCTGCTGCCGGGTCAGTTTCGGGTGGGATTAGCCTGGGATCAATTCGACCTGAATTCGGCGTTGCGAGGGAGCGACGAGGTGCAGCCGCTGACCGACCGTCAGGCACGGTACGCGCGGCTGGTGGCGCAGCTGGAGGTGGGACTCCCCTCGCGCGCGCGACTCGCCGTCGAGCTTCCGTGGGAATTCCGGCGACGAGAGGTGGTCCTCGCCCCCGGCGTGCCGAATTCCCCCACGCTCGACCTCGAGAACAGAGCCCCAGGGGACCTGACCACCACGCTCCTCGTGGAAATTGCGCCGCGGTCGGCGACGCCTCGCCCATGGGCCATCGATCTGGGTGGCGGTATCAAGTGGGCCACCGGCCCGACCGACCGGACGGATGATGAGCGGGCGCTGCCGCCGGAATTGCAGTCCGGCACCGGGTCTACCGATCCCCTGTTCGTTCTGGCGGCGCGCCGCAGCTGGACGCGCGTTGGCCTCGTCGGCACCACCCTTTATCGATTCACGCAGGCGAACGACACCGGCTATCGATTCGGCTCCGAATTCGATGTCACCCTGGCCGGCTGGCTGGCGGCCACGGACGCACTTTCGCTTGGACTCGACGCGCGCTGGCGATCGGCGGAGCGGGATGAATTTCTGGACATCGAGAGGCCCAACAGCGGCGGCCGTCGGTTGATGGTTGGTCCGCGGGTGGCGGGCCGGATCAACGGCGCCGATATCGCCGTCGAGGCCTCGTACCTGGCGCCCGTGTATCAGGATCTGAACGGCACCCAGCTGGGCGTCGATTCGGAGTGGACGCTCGGACTTTCGTGGTCCTCCCGCTGAACTTCCGGGCCTAGTCGGAAACGGTGGCCAGGATCCCGGCCAGGATCAATCCCGCGCCAAGGGCGCCGGTCGCATCGAGGCGCTCGCCCAGCCACAGAGCCGCGAAGAGGGCCGCGAAGAGCGGCTCCGCGCTGTAGAGAACGCCGGCACGCACGGCCGTCGTACGACGCTGGTAGCGGGTGATCGCCATGATGCTGAAGATGGCCACGGGGACGGTGACCAGCAGGCCGATCACCAGATTCGGGCTGGCCAATGTGGCGGCATCCGGCAAAGAGGTGCGGGCGGCCGTCGCGGCGACGGCCGTCATGGAGCCATTGCCCGCCAGCCCCCCACCCGGCCTCATCAACCCCGAAAGCAGCGGCACGGTCAGGATCGACGCGACGGCCATTACCAGCGCCTGCCAGCCAATCAAGGCGTCCAGTCGATCCTCGCGCGAGCGCAACTCCATGAAGACGATGTACAGGGCGTAGCTGACGGCCGTGCCGAACGTGAGCCAGTCGCCGAGGTTCAGGCGGCCGACGTCGGGGCGGGTCATCAGGAAGAGCCCGACCACCGACAGCAGAATTCCGACCAGGACCTTCCAACCCGGCAGGCGACGACGCAGCGGAATGTAAACCAGCGGCACGATCACGACGGAGAGACCGGTGATGAAAGCGCTGCGGGTTGCCGTGGTATGGGCGAGGCCAACGGCCTGGAAGAGATACGAGGCCCAGAGCAGGAGGCCGAGCAGCAGGCCGTCGCGCCAGGACCGCCCCAGATTCCGGGAGAACCGGCCCCGGCCGATGGCGACAAGGCCGATCAGCACAAGGCCGAAGCGGAGTGCCATGAAGAGTCCCGGCGTCACGTCGACCAGCGCCGCCTTGATGGCCGGAAACGTGAGTCCCCAGGCGGCGACGACGCCCAGCAGGATAATCTCGGCTCGACGGCGGCCGGTCCGATCGACGGCCGCGCCGTCGCTCACAGGGTACTGTAGTCCTTGAGGAGGATCTCCTTGGAGTAGATCAGGGAGTCGACTTCCGGCGTGTTCAGCTCGTACTTGGCCGACATCCTGATGGCATCCACCGGGCAGGCTTCCTCACAGAAGCCACAGTTGATGCAGCGCCCCATGTGGATGGCGAAGCGGATCGGAAACCGCTCCTTGACCTGATCGGTTTCGTCGGCCTCCAGCTGGATCGCCAGCGGCGGACAGACCGCCGCGCAGAGCCCGCAGGCCACGCAACGCTCCGTACCATCGGGATTGGCCACGAGCTTGGGGTAGCCGCGGAAGCGCGGCGGCATCGACCACTTTTCCTCAGGGTACTTCATGGTCGAGGGCTTGGTAAAAAACTCGCGAAGTGTCGTCGAATATCCCTTGATGATTTCCGGCAGGATGAATCGGCCGCCGGGATCCTTTGACCGATGCGTGTCGTCATTCATGACCATGGTGTACCGATCCTCATTCGGGTGAACCGCCGCCGACCGTGGCGGGCGCCCGTCCCATGTCCTTCCGGGTCGGGAGTCCGCTCGCGCGGAGCAGTCCGAAGTTGAGCTGTGCGTAGCCGGCCACTTCGCGGCTGATGTCACGGAAGATGTCAATCGGCTGCCCGGCTCGCGTGGCACCACCGGCCAACCGCTCGGCCCGGGCCAGGAACACCCCGGGATGCCAGAGCCGCTCGGGCCCGGGCACTGCGCGGCGGATCAACTGCACGCGACCATCCGGCGATGTCAACGTTCCGTCGGTTTCGGCAAAGGTCGGCGTCGGCAGGACCAGTTGCGCCTTTTCCACCAGGCTGCCGTCGGCGATATCGAACAGCACGAGCCTCCTGGCGGCCCGCGCCGCCTCGAGCACATCCGGGCTAAAGGCCCAGGGACGCCCGGAGTTATAAAGCAGCAGCCCTTCGATCTGGCCACCGGTGACGGCCGCGAGGACGGCGGCTCGTCCCCGGGGCGGTGCGACGGTTGTGTCGGAAAGGCCCTGTGTGGCGGCCACGCCGGTTGAGCCAGCCACGGCGGTTGAGCCAGCCACGCCGGCCAAGCCCGCCACCCGGCCAGGGCCGTACCCGGCCGCAAAGCCCATATCCCATGCGCCGCTGATATTTGAACCGTCGTCGAGTACAAACAACTTGAGCCCCGACGGATTCAGTTTCGTGAGCACGAGCGCCACGGCCAGGAGCGCCTCGTTTCTCGGCCCGGCATTGAGGATGATGACGCCCCGTGCCGCGCTGGTCAGGGCATCCTTGAGCCGAAGGAAAGAATCCTCACCCGTGCCTGCGTGAATGCCCTGGAGAAATGCCGCTTCGTCTCCCTCGTTCAATCCAACGCGGAGCGAGGCCTCGCGGTCGAGGCCGCCCGGCGCGGTGGAGCCGACATAGAGCTTCGCCCCCTTGCCGCGCACGGCCTTGCGAATCCGGAGTGAGTACACCGGGTGGCTGGCTTCGAGATTCTGGCCGACCTGCACGATGACGTCTGCCGTATCAAGATCGCGAACCGCGTCAAGCCGATGGTTTCCCGACAGGAACTCCGCTCGCGACGGCGTGAGCTCCGGGCCCTGGACCCCGGTGTCAAGGACCAGGTCCTCTGTGTTCAAGACACCGCGGGCAAAGCGCTGCAGCGCGAAGTATTCCTCGTTAGTGGCATGCGGCGCCGCGACGACGGCCCAGGAGGCCACCCGGTTCGCCCCATCACGACCCATGGCCATGCCGGCAAGCACCAGCGCCGCCTCTTCCCATGAATAGGATTTGTCCGCGGCCGTGGAAACGGGGCCGGTCGGTCGCACCAGCCGGCCCGACGCGTTGACGAAAGTTGTGTCGAATCGGCCCCGATCGCAGAGCCAGTAGTCGTTGACCTCCAGATTTTCGCGGGCGGTCAATCGCTGGATGACGCCGCGCTTGCTCCAGACCGTCGTGCTGCAGCCGACGCTGCAGGCCGTGCAGGTCGATTCAACCGGCGTCATTTCCCACGGGCGGCTCTTGAATCGAAATTCGCGCGTGGTGAGGGCGCCAACCGGGCAGACGTCGGCCAGGTTGCCGCTGAACGGATCAGTGAGTGTGACGCCCGGCGGCGTGTCAATCTCGGTCTTCACACCGCGGTTCGTCAACATGAGCTGCTCGGAGCCGGAAATGTCCTGCGTGAAGCGGGTGCAGCGCCAGCAGATGATGCAGCGTTCGACATCGAACACGATGTGCTCGCCGAGGATCTTCCGCTTTGGCCGATTGACTTTTGGATCGCGCAGGCGGCTGCCGCCACCGCGGATGTTGTAGGTGACATCCTGCAGCGGGCACTCGCCCCCCTTGTCGCAGATCGGGCAGTCGAGCGGGTGGTTGACCAGCCAGAATTCGACCGTGCCGGCGCGGGCCTTCCGAGCCTGTTCGCTTTCGGTAAAGACTTCCATGCCGTCCCGAATCGGCAGCGAGCAGGCAGTCTGGAGCTTGGGCATCCCTTTGACTTCAACCTGGCAGACGCGGCAGACCGCGACGATATCCATGCCCGGGTGATAGCACATGTAGGGAATGTCGATTCCGTTGGCCCGGGCCACGTCGAGGATCGTGGCGCCGTCCTTCGCTTCGTATTCGGTGTCGTTGATTCTTATTTTTGGCATGGGGCCCCGTTATGACTCCGATATCCTGCCATCGGCTTCGTTACTTGAAATCCGGCGCGATGGAGCAGCCGGATGATCATGGCGCTGCTCGCGCCGATTCAGCGATCGATCTCACCGAGCACGATGTCGAGGCTGCCGATGATCGCGATGACGTCGGCGATCTGGTGCCCTTCGCACAGGCGCGGCAGCGATTGAAGATTCAGGAACGATGGCGAACGGATCTGGAGCCGGTACGGGTGATTCGTGCCGTCTCCCTTGATGAAGAAGCCGAGTTCACCCTTCGGATTCTCGATGGCGTGATACACCTCGCCCGCCGGCGCGCGGATCCCCTCGGCGGCAATCTTGAAGTGGTAGATCAGCTCCTCCATCGAGGAGTAAACGCGATCCTTTGGCGGGTACGAGATGCGCGGGTCGGCAATGTTGACCGGCCCGTCCGGAATCATTCGGGCCACCTGCTCCAGAATTCGCAGGCTCTGCCGCATTTCGCCGATGCGCATGAGATATCGGTCGTAGACATCGCCCGCCCGGCCGACGACAACATCGAATTCGATCTCGGGATAGACGAGATATGGCCGGTCACGGCGAAGATCCCAGTCGACGCCCGAACCGCGGAGCGCCGGGCCGGTCAGGCCGATGTTGATCGCCTCGGCCGGACCGATGATGCCGATGTCCCGGGTGCGGCGGATCCAAATGCGGTTCTTGGTGAGAAGCCGCTCGTAGTCGTCGATTTTTTTCTTCATCTGCTTGATGAAGCCGGCCATGTCATCGAGAAAGCCGTCCGGTAGATCGGCCATGATGCCGCCGATGCGTGTGAATGACGTGGTCATCCGCGCCCCGGTCAGCTTCTCGTACAGGTTGTAGATCGCCTCGCGCTCGCGGAACGTGTAGAAGAACATCGACTGCGCGCCGAGGTCGAGCGCCCAGGTGCCGACACCGAGGAGATGGGCCGAGATGCGGGCCAGCTCGCAGACCATCACGCGAATCCACTGTGCACGGACCGGCGCCTCGATACCGAGCAGTTTTTCGACCGCGAGGATGTAGGCCACGTTGTTCGAGAGGGGCGCCAGGTAGTCGAGCCGGTCAGTGTACGGAATGTACTGGTGAAACGTCTTCGACTCGGCGATTTTTTCGTACCCGCGATGCAGGTAGCCGCAGACCGGCACGGCACGAACGACAATCTCGCCGTCCAATTCCAGATTTATCCGAAGCACGCCGTGCGTCGACGGGTGCTGCGGCCCCATGTTGACCGTCATGGTCTGATGACGAGAGCCGGGCATCGCGGCATGAATGGGTGCCGTCGCCGTCAGGCCCGTTCGGACGGCATCAGCCGACGGGAGTGCCGACCCGCCACCGTCCGTCCGGCCGCTGGTCGGCAGGTCTTTCTCCGTCACGGTCACGGGATCAGGCTCCGGGTTTCACGACGGCCGGTGGCGGCATGGCTGAGTGCGCCGTGGCCGATGGTGGCATGGCTGATGGCGCCGTGGCCGATGGCGCCATGGCCGGTGGTCCCACGATCTCCGACTGCGAAGCCGAACGGGGCCCGGTCAGGGTTGGGCGCTCGTGGATATTGGACACGCCGGGCTGATCGGCGTGAAGTCGCGCCAGCTTGTCGTAGAAAAGTTGGTCCAGGCTCCATTCGGCCTGCGTCTCGACGCGGCGGTCGTGATGCTTGTTTCCCCCGGTGATCAGCTTCTGAATGTGCTGCAGTGCCGACAGCAGATTTTCCGGTCGAGGAGGACAGCCCGGGATGTAGCAATCGACGGGGACGATTTCCTGAAGGCCCTGAACGACGGCGTAGGTGTGGTACATGCCACCGGTGCAGAGGCATGTCCCCATCGCGATCACCCACTTGGGCTCCGGCATCTGGTCATAAATGCGCCGGACCACCGGCGCCATCTTCTTGGTGAGCGTGCCGGCCGTGATCATGAGGTCAGCCTGTCGCGGCGAGAAGCGAAGCACCTCCGACCCGAAGCGGGCGATGTCATAACGTGCCGCCGCCGTGGCCATCATCTCGATGGCGCAACAGGAGATGCCCATTGGCATCGGCCACAGACTGTTCCGGCGGGCCCAGTTCAGCGCGAAATCCAGTTTGGTAACGAGCAGGCGCGAGCCGACTTCCGTTTCGAGCTTCTCCTCGTCCGTCGCCGGCGTCTCGTCAAGCCTGTAATTCGCCATTAGCTTGTTTCCTTGTCTGTCGACAGCACTTACTGCAGTTGACACAGCCCGCAACAGTTGCGGCGGGATCAGGACATGCACGGTGGGCTGGTGAACGACCACACCCAACAGGCACGGCCCTACCCGACAAGCACAACCGTATCGTCACAGAAGTGATCGCGCACGATTATATTGATTAGTGACCAATGGAACAAGCGGACCTGGCGGGCCCGGAGCCTGTAATGATTTGAGATTGCGGCGCTTGGCGCCGCCCGGCCCATTCTGAACCGTGATGGGTTCGATTATTGATAACTGCGGGCCAAGGCCAACCCAAGTATGGCCAGCAGCAGTGCCAGAATGGTACGCATGGTTGGCCATTCCAATTCAAAACCGGCCTGGCTCAACCAGGGTTGATACAACGTAACGGATGAATCCGGCCGCCGGTCGGCGATTGGGAATTGTGTGTGACCGGGCTGATTCGTGACGGTGGGCCATGCGCGGCGGGGGGCGGTCGGTCCGGGGGTAGTGATTCCAGGTTCGTGGTGGGTGGCGCTCAATCCGGATGTGGCGACATTTTGGAGGACAGCCTCGTCCTGTCGTCGGAGGACAGCCTCTTCCTGTCGGATGAACAGCCCGTACTGTATGGAGAAGGCGCTGCTCACCAGCACCGTGAACCATGGTTCGGCGGCCCTGGCCAGGATCAGCAGTCCGACGCAGACAAGTGCGTTGCCAGCGTAGAGCGGGTGTGGAATGAGCGCATACGGCCCACTGATGACCCGTCGCGCTGCCCGGACAGTTCGACCCCTGGCATGACTCCCAATGTGGCTGGCCGCCCAAAGTCAAAGCGTCTCACCAAGTATGATGAGGGGAAGGCCAAGAAGTAGTCGCCCCACCGTCGGCCGCGCCGCCACGAGCAGCACAATGGCAAAAGGAACGGCCGTCTCGCCCCGATGCCGATAAAGCCAGTCGGTAAGCTGTGTCAGTCGATCGGCGCCGGCGGCCGGAGATCTCGTTTGTCCGGCCACGGTCGCGGTCAGGCTGGTTCGGCTGCCGTCACTCGCGGGTGAGCTGGTTTGTTTGGCGTCGACCCGGAACGGCGAGGGGCCAGGCGACGGACTCGTCATGGGACAAATTCTGAAAAGACGCCGTCTGAGATGAACCACGCCCCCGGAGTCAGGCAGAGGTAGCCATCGCGCTCGATGAGGAGTCCGGAATCGATCAGTCGCGCCGCGACGCCGGGGTAGAAATCGTCCAGCGATCGGCCGAATTCGGCCCTAAACGACGCCAGATCCATCCCGTGGATCAACCGAAGATTCATGAATATCCGCTCGAAAATCAGGTCGGCCGGCGCGACCGGGCGAAACGGGTCGACTGGTTCCACAGCGGTGAATCGACGCCGGTAGAGATCGAGGTTGGCCGGATTGGCCCCTCGCGATCCGTCCAGAAACGAATGCGCCGACGGGCCAAGACCGAGCCAGGGCTGACCCAGCCAGTAGCGCAAATTGTGCTCGGATCGCCGACCGGGCCGGGCGAAATTCGACAGTTCATAGAAGTCGTATCCGGCGTCCGTGAGGTGCGCCACTGTCCAGTCGAACATATCGCGCTGCCGGTCATCATTCGGCCGGGGCTGGCGGCCGGCGTTTACATCGGCAGTCAGCGGGGTCGCCGGCTCGAGGATCAGACAGTAGAGGGAGAGATGATCGGGCGCCAGATCGAGAGCTCGATTCACGCTCGTCTGCCAGTGCTCGATGGTTTGTGCGGGAAGGCCATAGATCAGGTCGAGACTCAGGTTGTCGAAGCCGGCCCCCCGGGCAGCGGCGACGGCCCGGCCGATAGCTGCCACGTCGTGGGGGCGGTTCAGACGCTTCAACTCGTCATCATGGAACGACTGGGCGCCCATTGAAATCCGGTTGACGCCTAATTCCCGCAGCACGACCGCCTGCTCCGGCGTCAGGCTCTCAGGGTTTGCCTCCGAAGTGATTTCCGCCGTTGGGGTGATCACCAAATGCTCGTGAAGCAATTGGAAGAGTTGCGCAAGTTCGGTTGCCGCGAGGGCCGTTGGCGTCCCGCCCCCGAGATAGAGTGTATCGAACTGACGGCTGGCCAGCCGTCCGAGCCGGGCGTGATGCGCCAGTTCGGCGCTCAGGCCCTCAAACCAGAGCTCGAACTCCCCCACCTGCCGAACACCGGAAAAGAAATTGCAGTAGGAGCACTTGATCGCACAGAACGGCGTGTGTACATAGCAGGCCGTGGCGTTCTTGGGCGTGGCCATCGCCGGCCCTTGATGGGACTTGCTCGCAGCCCCGTGGTGAAGTGTCATGAATCGAAAGTATGCCAGTTCTGTGGACGAACAACCCGGTCCCGACGACTGGCAGCCAGGACGTACTGATGATCGGGAGTCGGTATTCTCCGGGAGCCGGTCTGCTCAGGGGGGAAAGTCTGTTCCGGGGGACGGAATTCTCCGGCAGCTAGCCTGTTCAGGGGACGGAATTTCGGTGGCGGGTCATCCTCTGGACGGTGATCCGGTCGCTCGTGACCCGGTAGTTCGTGGTCCGACTACCTGACTCGGCCTGGACCGAGTTGAGGGGGCCTGATGCTCAAATAGTACCGCGACCTCTGCGACGACTCACCGAATTCGATCGCCATTTTCGCTGACTCTGCACTTTTCCGTTGACACCTCGGCCCTCGGGCCATCCATGATGAAGGCGGCAGCGCGCCGCGCCTCGCGATCGCGGTCCACGGCGCCCCCGCCCGGCGCCGAAACGATATCCCCCGGACAAGGATCGAGACAACATGATCAGTTCGAGCGGGATTCCCTTCGTGTCGACACACGGGTTGACTCAGAAACTGGACGAACACGATTCCTCGGACGAGGCAGTTCGCCGACAAAACGAGCGAGAATCACGAGCCATCGATTTCGTTCGCGAGATCGAGTCACTCGATGATCGGGATCTCCTCAAGCGATTGAGGAGCATGGTGGTCAAGGAACGCCGATCGACGACGCAGTTGCTGGCGCATCTGGCAGTCCTGGACGGTCGACGCCTCTACATCGCCCAGGGATACTCCTCGCTCTTCAATTACTGCACGAGAGGACTCCACTTCTCGGAGCAGGCGGCCTATCTCCGGATTGAGGCAGCCCGCGTTGTGCGCCGATTTCCTGCCGTTCTCGCGCGAGTGGCCGACGGCTCGATTCATCTGACCGCCCTGTCCCTGCTGCGGCCCCACCTCACCACGGACAATCATCGCGGACTCCTCGATGCGGCATGTCATCGGAGTCGGCGCGAAGTCGAGGACCTGGTCGCCCCTTTTCGATGCGGACCCACTTCCCGACCGCGCGCGCGATTTGATGTCGTACCCCCACCGGGCAATCCCGGCGATGCGATTCGTAGCATGACGGGTTGCATCACGTCCGTCGCCAGTTCGTTGGAATTCAGCGACCATACCCTGAGGCCAGCGTCGAACGCTCCGGACCTGCATAAGGCGTCACCGCATCACATCTGGTGGTCACCTGCCGAGATGGAGCGCAGCGCTGGCGATCTCGGGACCCTCCAAGCGGACGGTCGTGGCGCATGTGCGGGCGGTGGGTACGGTGCAGTTGCCGGCGTCGCTGCGAGCGGCGGTGGCGGTGCGGCTGGCGGCAGCGTAGGCGGTGCGGCTGGCGGCAGCGTAGGCGGTGCCGCTGGCGGCGGGGCTACGGCTGGCGGGGCAGCCGGTTCCGGGATACCCGGCGAGGAGGTCCCGTACTATCGACTTCATTTGACGATTTCGTCTGAGACAAGGTTGAAGCTGGAACAGGCGCGGGAACTGTTGCGACATCAGGTTCCCGATGGTGATCCGGCCAAGATCCTCGACCGGGCGCTCGGCGTCCTTCTCGATCGACTCGAACAGCGAAAGTTCGCCCGGTTGATGGCCCGCCCGAATCCCGCAATTGGCGTCCGCGGGGCGGTGGAGCGAAATCGGGAATCGGTACAGGCGGCGGCAACTGTCATTCAGACTGCTTCCGGGTCTGATGGTGATGCCTTGGATCGAGCATCTCGAGACATTTCCGCCGCCATCCGCCGCGAAGTCTGGTATCGAGATGATGGCCAGTGCGCCTTTGTCGGCGAGGACGGAGTACGATGCGACCGCCGCGGCGCCCTTGAATATCATCATATCGTCCCATGGGCCAGCGGCGGGGCCACCACCGCCGTAAATCTTGCGCTTCGATGCCGAGTTCACAACGCCTGGGAGTCCGAAGTCAGCTTTACCCGCAGTCCGACGATCCCGGTTGACCACCGGGTTGACCACCGGGATGGCGACCGGGTTGACGATCGGGATAACCATCGGGATGGCGACCGGGTTGACCACCGGGATAACCATGAGGATGACTACCGGAATGGCAACCGGGAGTGTGATGTCGACGACAAACCAGCGACCTCATCAACACCTGACGAACTCGGTCCAGGCCGAGTTGAGAACGGAGGCGGTGGGAAGTCGCGCCGAACACCCGGCCGGGTGAAATTGCCCGACTGACCGAAAGCACCCACCAACCAGCAGGCTCCAACTGACCGACAGCACCCGGCCGCACCGTTGCGCCAAACTCACCGACAACATCAGGCCCGCAACCGAGTCCGGGAGCGTCAGCACTGGTGTGTCTAGAAACTGCGCGAGGGTGTGAGGGGGGATGGCTCTGGCGCAATGGTGGCAATCGTCGTCGTCGAAGAGTTCCATGCCACGATGATCAGGATGGGAGTCGCGGATATCGCAGTGCGGGGCGATCGAACGATGGCACGCTCCGCGCGGGACGCCAGCCTGGGCGGAAGCCCCAGCTGGGCGTCGGCCGCCACCAGGAGCGAAAGTCCCATCTCGATGACAAGGGCAGTCAGACACACCCAGAGCGGCTTCAATCGCGATGGTGGGAATGAAAACTGCTGATCTGGAGTCTTCGGGCTGCGACAGGCGTGTGGTTCCCCTGCCGACGCCTCCGTGCCCGCGGCACGACAACCGGACTGTCAACCACCGAACTCCGGGACACTCCTTCCCGGCGACGGCCTACCGGATCATATCCCCGACACGGTCCAGCCGTGGCATTGGAATCATGCCGGCCAGTTTCTTGTCCTGGTCCAGTGAGAAGTAGATGAAAATCGCCTTTCCCTTGATCAGATCGGTGTTCATGAAGCCCCAGTAGCGGCTGTCATCGGAGTGATCACGGTTGTCACCCATCATGAACAGGTGATTCGGCGGGACGGTGATCGGCCCGTAATTGTCCTTGTTCCCCCCACGGGCCGGGAAGATTCCCTGGCTGGAATAGCTTCGAGGCAGGATCCGTGCGTCATCGAGCTTGACGTATGGCTCGTCAATCGGCTGGTCATTAACGTAAACAACCTTGTCCCGAATCTCTACCTTGTCACCCGGCGTGCCGATACAACGCTTGATGAAGTCCTTCTTGGTGTCTTCTGGAAACTTGAACACGATGACGTCGCCCCGCCTCGGCTGCCGGACTGCCGGCAGACTCCAGCTGGAAAACGGAACCTTTGCACCGTACAGAAACTTGTTTACGAAAAGGTAGTCCCCGACCAGCAGTGTATTTTCCATCGAGCCCGACGGAATTCGAAAGGCCTGGATCACAAATGTCCGGATGAAAATCGTGAGGATGATGGCGAAAAAGAGCGCTTCGGCGTATTCCCGAACCACTGATTTCCGGCTGGGACGCTCGATGGTCCGACCTTCAGCGCGAGCATTCATGTGGGATTTCATGGCCTCCGAATACACAGGGTGATGCGTTCAGACCCCGATCAACGCGGGGGGTGGATTCGTACCCCTTTGCGGTCGGCCGATTCGTGCGCTCGGCCGATTCGTACACTTTGCGCTTGGCCGATTCGTACATTGCGCTCGGCCGATTCGTACGGTCGGCCATGAGTATTTACCCGCGTTCCCGATCTGCCTCCTGAAGTTCCACCTCTTGAAGGCGGACCGGGGTCGCGCCCCCTAACCCCGATCAGCCTTCAAGAGGGCAAGAAAAGCCTCCTGCGGCACCTGAACTGTTCCCAACTGCTTCATGCGTTTCTTCCCCTCCTTCTGCTTCTCCAGGAGCTTGCGCTTGCGGGTGATATCACCGCCGTAACACTTGGCGGTGACATTCTTTCGAACCGCTCCGATCGTCTCCCGGGCCACAATCTTGCTGCCGATGGCTGCCTGGATGGCGATTTGGAACATCTGTTTTGGTATCAATTCCTTTAACTTCGCGGCGACTGCCCGGCCCCATTCGTATGCTTTGTCCTTGTGAACGATCACGGAAAGGGCGTCCACCGGCTCATCATTCAGCCGGATATCCAGCCTCACGACCTCCGATGGTTTGTAGCCCATGTACTCGTAATCCATTGTCGCATAACCGCGCGAGAGCGATTTGAGACGGTCGTAAAAGTCCAGAATGATCTCGGTCAGCGGCACGTCGTAAACCAGCCGCACCCGGGTCGTGTCCAGGTATTCCATCTCCTTGAAAATACCGCGCCGGTCCTGGGTAAGTTGCATAATGTTGCCGACATACTCGTTGGGCGTCAGGACAGTCACCTTGACGAACGGTTCAGAGATTTCCTCGATCAGGTGCGGCTCGGGCATGGCCACGGGGCTCTCCACGTAGAAGATTTCTCCTCGGGTGTCCATGATCTCGTAGCGCACGTTCGGCACCGTCGCGATGATCTCCATATTGTATTCGCGCTCCAGCCGCTCCTTGATGATCTCAAGGTGAAGCGGTCCAAGGAACCCGCAGCGGTAGCCGAATCCGAGCGCCACCGACGTTTCCGGCTCAAAAGTCAGCGCGGCATCGTTCAGGGAGAGTTTTCCCAGCGCTTCCTTCAAATTCTCGTAGTCTTCGGTGGCAATCGGATAGAGCCCCGAAAAGACCATCGGCTTCATGGGACGGTAGCCGGGCAGTGGCTCGGTTGCCGGATTCTCCGTTGTCGTGATGGTGTCGCCGACCCGCGCCTCGGCCACGTTCTTGATATTGGCCACCACGTAGCCCACATCGCCGGCGTGCAGCACCGGCCTGGCGGACCAGGCCGGCTTGAACACGCCGACCTCCAGGATCTCGACCATCGTCCCGGTGGCCATCATCGTGATCTTCGTTCCGGCCTTGAGAACGCCATCAACGACGCGCACATAGACGACCACACCACGATACTGGTCGAAGATCGAATCGAAGATCAGCGATCGACCGGACCCGGAAGCATGCCCCCTTGGTGGAGGCACCACGTCAACCACGCGCTCAAGGACCTCCGCCACACCGAGGCCGGTCTTGGCGCTGATGCGAATCACCGACTCCGGCTCGACCTCCAACAGGTTCGCCAGTTCCTCGGCAACCTTGTCCGGATAGGCACCAGGCAGGTCGATCTTGTTCAACACGGGGATGATCGTCAGCCCCCCCGACCGGGCGAGGAGAAAATTCGAGAGCGTCTGGGCCTGTATCCCCTGCGCGGCGTCGACCACCAGGATCGCCCCTTCACACGCCGCCAGCGAACGGCTGACTTCGTAGCTGAAATCGACGTGACCTGGCGTGTCGATGAGATTCAGCCGGTACCGCTGACCGTCCGCCGCCTGGTACTCCATGGTCACGGGGTGGGATTTGATCGTGATCCCCTTTTCCCGCTCAAGGTCCATCGTGTCGAGCACCTGCTCTTTCATCGCCCGCTTGTCGACCGTGCCGGTGATTTCGAGCAGTCGGTCGGCCAGGGTCGATTTGCCATGGTCGACGTGGGCGATGATGCAGAAATTGCGAACGTGACGGTCCATGTATCTCCAGACTCTATTCTGTTTTCAGAATTCCAAAAGTCGACCCGCACTCCGCCCGACTGACACCAGTACGGACCAGAGACTTACCCAGGTGGCAATCTTCACCTACCGGCGCCATCCACCCGGCACCGCGCAACCGGCACCGCGCCAACCGGCGCCGGAGCTACTCGAATCGTACCCCCAGGGCCAGCGCCGCGCCGCCTTGCGCGGTCGGCCCGACCCGGGCGCTCCACTGTTTCTCGAAGTCCCAAAAATGAACGTCGACGTAGGCATCAAGCATCGAGAAGAGAGCCACGCCGCCCATCCACCAGAGCCGAGAGTTTCGGTGATCAACCGCGGCGTTCACCGAATTCATGTCTGCCAACGCGCCGGATTGATCAAATGCCTGTTGTGCGCTTTTTCGATCCTGCTCAGCGGCCAGCGCTTGTCCCGCGAAAAACGCCCAGGCCCCGAAGAACAGACCTGCCTTGAGCGGCTTCTTGTTCGTCAACTGTCCCCAACCCGGCACGAGCCCGGACTTGCTCGTCGTCCAGGCCACGCTCGGCCGTTTTTCGATCTGACGCAATCTGGGAGGATCAAATCTTTCGCCGGCAATCGGAGCCACTGGATCGAGTGGATCACCATCTGTCGAACCCACCCGCGATGTGTCGGGCACCGTCGTAATTTGCGTCGTGTCAGGCACTGCCGTAACCTGCGTCGTATCAGGCACCACAACCCCGTCTGTCGGGTTGGCCGGCATCTCAGTCGGAGCTGACCAGGCCGTCGCGACGAAAAGTCCTGCCAGAACGGCGGACAAGAGCATTTGTCCCGACACGCCCCGAAGCAGCTGGCGGGAACGTGTGGGAATCGAACCCACCCCGGACGTGATTAGCGCCCGGCAGAAGGATTTGAAGTCCTCGGAGCCCACCAGGACTCGTTCGCTCCCTTTGGAATTCACAAGCCGATGATTGTAGCGGGGCTAGCGACGTGTCTCAACTGTGAATCACTCAGGTCGGCCTCATCTTCTGCAGGAGTCGGGTCATCCCCGATGTCACCGGCGCTCAAGGCGATCCCGCTGACCCCGGCACCCAGGGCGACCCCACGCAGCGCCCCAGGGCCCCGCCACCCGGTCAGAGCCCCGGTTTGATCGCCACGACATCGATTTCCACG
>JAWXBZ010000063.1:0-26282 GCA_034440375.1 Candidatus Eiseniibacteriota bacterium | reverse complement strand
CTGGGATTGCGGTACTCGCTGGTCGAGCCGTGAGTGTGACGCTCGAAAAACTGACGCCGATGATGCGTCAGTACCGTGGGATCAAGGACGCGAATCCCGACGCCATCCTCTTTTTCCGGATGGGCGATTTCTACGAGATGTTTTTCGAGGACGCCGTCACGGCCTCGCGTGTCCTCGGACTGACTCTCACCACCCGCGACCGAAACAGCGAGAACCCCGTTCCGATGGCCGGCGTGCCGTGGCATGCCTCGGAGCGCTACATCGCACGATTGATCCGGGCCGGTCATCGCGTGGTGGTTTGCGATCAGGTCGGAGACGCGGCTCAGGCCAAGGGACTCGTCGACCGGGCCGTGACCGAAGTCGTGACGCCGGGCACGGCGCTGGCCGAGGGACTTCTGACCGAACGGGAGAACAACTTTCTCCTGTCGGTGGCGGTCATCAAGGGAATGGTCGGTGTGGCGGTGGCCGATGTCTCGACGGGTGAGTTCGCCGTGGATGAAGCCCCGATCGAACGATTGTCGGAGTACCTCGAGCGGTTCGAGCCCCGGGAAGTCCTGCTGGCCGAGGAGTGGGAGCCGACTCCGGAGCTTTCGGCAGCGCTGGACGAGCGTCTCCTGACCCGCCGCCCCGGCTGGCAATTCGCGCTGGCGGAAGGACAGTCGACCCTCGAGGCTCACTTCGGTCTTCATGGTCTCGAGGGGCTTGGCCTCGAGGTGTCCGGACCGGCCCTCGGCGCGGCGGGGGCGCTCCTCCGATATTTGAAGGAGGTCCGGCACAACGAACTGCGGCACCTGACCAGCGTCCGGCGGATCGATACCGGCAGCACCATGTTCCTGGACGAGGCGACCCGCCGAAATCTCGAGATTCTGAAACCGGCGTTCGACGGCCCGGATACATCGCTGCTGCATATCCTCGACCGGACGCGGACGGCACCCGGGGGGCGGCGGTTGCGTTCCTGGCTGGAGCAGCCATTGCTCGACCGCCCGGCCATCGAGGCGCGCCATGATGCCCTGGCCGATTTCATCGCCCGAACCGTGATTGCGGACGAACTGGCCGACCTCCTCGGCGCCGCTCACGACCTGGAACGGCTTCTGGGCCGGGCCGCCTGCGGCAAGGCCAGCCCGCGGGACCTCTCGGCAATCGGTCAGACTTCGGTTCGCACGGTCGACCTGCGCCGGGTGGGGGGCGTCTTCCAGGCGGAGCGCCTGGCGCTTCTGGCCGCCGATATCACCGACCTGTCGGACCTGGGAAGGCGGCTTCTCGGGGCGCTGATCGATGACCCCCCGGCCACGATCGCCGATGGCGGAGTCTTCCGGGATGGCTTCCACCCGGAGCTGGACGAACTCCGCCGAGGTAATCTCTCCGGCAAGGAGTGGATCGCCGCACTTCAGAGTCGTGAGCGGGAGCGAACGGGCATTCCGTCTCTCAAGGTCGGCTTCAACAAGGTGTTCGGCTACTACCTGGAAATCACCAATACGCACAAGGGCCTCGTGCCGGACGATTACATTCGCAAGCAGACCCTGGTGAACGCCGAACGCTACGTCACGCCCGACCTCAAGGAGCAGGAGGCCCGTGTTCTTGGCGCCGAGGATCGGATCCGGAAACTCGAGAGCGAACTGTTCCGCGCTCTGCGCGAAGAAGTCGTGGCGGAGGCCGTGGCCATTCGTGCCACCGCGGCGGCCCTGGCCGAGCTGGATGCGCTGCTGGCCCTGGCCACGGCGGCCCGCGAACAGAGCTTCGTCCGGCCTACGATGGTTGATCGCCCGATGCTCCGAATCCGGGACGGTCGCCACCCCGTGGTGGCCCGCCTTCTACCGTCGGGACAGTTCGTCCCCAACGACATTGACATGGATGACGGCGAGCGACAGATCCTCCTCATCACCGGTCCCAACATGGCCGGAAAGTCAACCTATCTCCGACAGACGGCACTGATCGTCCTCATGGCCCAGGTCGGGTCGTTCGTACCGGCATCGGCTGCGACCATCGGGATCGTCGACCGCATCTTCACCCGGATCGGTGCCAGCGACTCGATTGCCCGCGGGCGTTCGACCTTCATGGTCGAAATGCAGGAAACCGCCGCGATCCTTCGCAATGCCACGGACCGGAGCCTGGTGGTGCTGGATGAAGTTGGGCGGGGGACCTCCACGTTTGACGGGCTGTCGATCGCCTGGGCCGTGACCGAGTACCTTCACGAGGGAACCCCCGGACGTCCGCGCACGCTGTTCGCCACGCACTATCATGAATTGACCCACCTGGCGCGCGATTTACCGCGGGTCGTCAACCTGAACGTGCAGGTGCGGGAATGGAACGATCAGGTTCACTTCCTGCACAAGATCGTGGCCGGTGCCGCGGATCGCTCGTACGGCATCCAGGTGGCACGTTTGGCCGGTCTGCCCGAGGCCGTCCTCGCCCGCGCCCGCGAGGTGCTGGAGCACCTGGAGGCGGGCCGCCTTGACCGGGTGGAGGACAGTGTGAACGAGGAGGCAAAACCTCAGCTTGACCTGTTCGAGCCGCCGGGGGAGGAGGTTCTGGCCGAACTGGTCCGGCTCAACCCGGAAACTCTGACGCCGATCGAGGCTTTGGGTGAACTGGATCGCCTTCGCCGCCTCTATTTGAACGGAAACATGGGGAAGCGGCGTTGACGCCGGAGGAATTCGTTCTTATATTGAATTGCAGTGAGGCGTCGGCACGCACGGAGCCTGTCCGTGGTGAGCCTTTGCTGGGCACCGACAGTCGGCGATTCGGGTTTAGCCTCCTTAGCGACGAATCGCCGGCCGCAAAGAGGTTGTCGTCATGGACACCTCCGCGGGGAGTTGGCGCCTCACCATTCATTTCTTCGGTCGATCCTCCCCGCTCCCCGGGACGTAATTCGGCCCCCGCCGTCTGATTCGTGGACCAGCCGGCTGAAGGTGCCCCCGGACCGATCTGGCTCCCGCCCCTCCCGGTTTGAATCCCCTCCCAGGTTTGTTAGTCTCATGGCGTTGGGCTTGCCGAGGTAAATTTCATGACAAAGGTGATTCGACGCTTCGGGGCCATCCTGGCCCTGCTCGTAACTGGTTGTGCCGGTGGACGTTCTCTCGTTCCACTAAGCGAGTTGACCACCCCGCCGGAGCGGGACGTTTACTATGTGACCGCTGTCTCGGGGGAGGAACTCGAGTTCATTACGCTCACATCCGATGGTCTGAATGTTTCCGGCACCGTTCGGGACGTGCAGAGCCGGGTGGTTGGCCGGGGGGAGGATGAGCGCGTCGAGTCCCGCAGCCAGTACCGCGAGGTCGTCCTGCCGCTTCGGGACGTTGCCCGCATCGAAATCGACAAGCCGGGATCCAATCCGTTGCTCCTGGTCGCGGCGGGGGCCGCCGTGGTGGGTGGTGCGTTTCTAATCTTCGGCGGCACGGAAGACACGCCCGTCATCGATGATGGCGGCGGCGGTCGTCCGCCGCCTGATCTTCCCTGATCCACCGATAACTGACTACCGAGGAGTCCATGTCTGTCAAAGCCCTGGAAGTGACTGAAGCTACCTTCGAAACTGAAGTGCTGAAATCGGAAACACCCGTGATGGTCGACTTCTGGGCCGTCTGGTGCGGCCCGTGCAAGCAGATCGGGCCGATCATCGAAGATCTGGCCGACAACTACGCCGGCAAGGTGAAAGTTGTGAAAGTTGACATCGACAGCAACCCGAACTTGTCGATGAAGTATTCCATCCGAAGCATTCCGACAATTCTGTTCTTCAAGAACGGCAACGTCGTGGACCAGGTGGTGGGGGCATATCCCCGGGCCGAATATGATCGGCGGCTGAAAACGGTCATTGAATGAGCCTGGCCGGGGTGCGCCACGTCATCGTGGTGTCCAGCGGCAAGGGAGGGGTCGGCAAGTCGACCGTCACGGTTAACCTGGCCGTCTGCCTGGCCCGCTCTGGCAAAAGGGTCGGTATCCTGGATGCGGATGTCTACGGACCTGACATTCCGATCATGTTCGGCGTTTCGAAACCGCCAACGATCCGGAACAATCGGATTCAGCCTCCCGAAGAGCATGGCGTCAAGCTCATGTCGCTTGGCTTCCTCGTCGATCCGGAGCAGGCGGTCATCTGGCGCGGACCGATGGTCATGCAGGCACTGGACCAGATGATGAACCAGGTCGATTGGGGTGATCTCGATTTCCTTCTCGTCGACATGCCCCCCGGCACGGGAGATGCCCAGCTCACGATGACCCAGAAGGTGCCGCTGGCCGGGGCAATCCTCGTTTCAACTCCCCAGGCGGTTGCGCTCGCCGACACGATCAAGGGACTGGCGATGTTCCGAAAAGTGTCGACTCCGATCCTGGGAATGGTGGAAAACATGAGCCAGTTCCTCTGCCCGCACTGCGGCCAGAAGTCCGAGTTTTTCCGGAGTGGCACTGTGCAGGAGGCCTGCCGGCACTACGATGTGCCGTATCTCGGCGACATCCCGTTCGACCCGGCAGCTCGAGAGGGGGGAGATCGTGGCGTACCGATCACCGTCAGCCAGCCCGGCAGTCCGGTGGGCCAGGCGTTTCGGAACATCGCCGACAAGATCCTGGCGGCCATGCCCCGGCCGACCGGACCGATCCCGATCGTCCGGCGCGCGGAGTGACCGCCAGTCGCATGGTGGATCCTGCCGGTCCCCCCGCCTGGTTCGAGAGCGCGTTTGGGCCGCTCTATTCGGAGATCTATCAGCATCGGGACGAGGACGAGGCCCGGGCAGCTGTCAGCATGCTCCTGTCGCGGGGGATGGTCGGACCGGTACTGGATATCGGCTGCGGAACCGGGCGCCATATGGCCGCGCTGGAACGGGACGGACTCCTTGCGTTCGGACTGGATCTTTCCAGCCACCTCCTGCGCGAAGCGGTGATCCGACCGGCGGGAAAAGTTGTTCGTGGGGACATGCGGCAACTCCCGTTCGCCGATGCTTCGTTCGGCTCGGCGCTGAGCATGTTCACGACGTTCGGCTACTTCGCCGATGCGGCCGAGAATCGCCGGGTGTTGACCGAGGCCGCGCGAGTGGTGCGGCCGGGGGGACTCCTGGCCGTCGACTACTTCAATCCTGTCCGCACGCTGGCCGGCCTCGCTCCGGAAAGTACCCGCTTTGTCGGTCGCTACGAGGTCGTCGAGCGGCGCCGCGTCGAAACGGACTCGAGAGGCGATCGCCTGGTCAAAAGCATCGACGTCTTTGAAGAAACCAACCTGGTTGACCAGATGCGGGAGGAGGTCCGGATTTATCAACTCGCCGAACTGGACGCCGAAATCGAATCATCGGGCTGGGTGGATCTCGTACGCCTGGGTGATTACGAAGGTCACGCCTTCGACCAGGAGCGATCTTCGAGGTTGATCATCCTGGCCAGGCGGGCCACATGATCCTGCCGCTCGAGTCCACGCCCGGCTACGGGGCATTCTTTCGAGATCATGCGGCCGGGCGGCTTCCGGCCGATCTCGACATCCTCGCAAGACCCGAGCGGCCGGCCGACTGGTCCAGGGTCCTCGCGGAACGGCCGGTCCGCCGCCTCCCGGATGAACTGGTCGCGACGCTCCGGGTGACGCATCGACGACTCGGGGCGCCCGCGCCGTCGCTCCGCGCGGTGGAGCAACTCGCGGCGGGGGAGGCACTGGCGGTTCTGACGGGACAGCAGCCTGGACTCCTGGGCGGTCCGTTGTACACCCGCCTCAAGATCGGGACGGCGGTGACCCTGGCCGAGCATCTGACCGTCACCCTTGGCCGGCCGGTCGTACCTGTGTACTGGAACGCGGCCGACGATGCCGATTTCGACGAGGTCGCGCATGGCACGCTGGCCCGTCCCGATCTCAAGCTGCTTCGATTTTCGCTGCCGGCTTCCTCGCGCGTGGCGCGCGGGTGGGTGGGCGACATTCCGACGCCGGTGATTCTTGACGCACTGGCGCCCGGGGTGGGTGCGGGCCTGGGTGAGTGGTTCGACACCTGGCTCGCCGACCGAACCGCCGGGGAACCGCGCGATTTTGGTGAGTGGCACACCACTGAGGCACTGCGTTGGTATGGCCACCGGGGCCTCGTCGTGGTTGATGCCCGCTGGCCTGAGTTGCGCCGCGCGGCTGCCGGCCTCTTTTCGCGTTACCTGGATGATTCGGATGCGATTCGCGATGACGTTTGCGCCGCGGGCGAACGGCAACGAAGGGCCGGCTATGAGCCGCCGATCACGGCCGACGCGGCCGCCTTTGCCCTGTTCCTCACGCCGGAGAGGCGCCGCCTGCGGCTCGACCCGGTTCTCGCGCGGGCACAGGCGCGGCAACTGATCACGACGCACCCGTCGCACCTGTCGCCGAATGTCGTGCTGCGGCCGCTGGTCAATGATGTTGTTTTTCCGACCGTGGCCCACGTGGCCGGCCCGGCCGAACTTCAGTACCTGACACAACTGGCGCCGGCCTATGAGCGACTCGGCGTGCCCCGCCCGATCGTGGTCGACCGTGCCATGTGCACTCTCGTTCCAGGCCCGGCCGGACCGATCATGGGCGAGGCTCCGGAGGGTGCCGCCAAACTTCTGGCCGATCCGGTGGCGACACTTCACGCCTGGCTCGACGGCCGGTTACCCCCGGATCTTCGAGCCCGTATCGAATCGACGCGGGTCGGTCTCAAGCAGCTCTTCGAGGAACTGCGGGAGCCTTCGCAGCTTCTTGATGCCAGCCTGATCCAGATCCTCGATTCGGCCCGGGAGAAAGCGCTCTACCAGTTTGAAAGATTTCCTGAAGGGGCCTACAAGAAGGTTCGTCAGAAAGAGGAGGCGGCGCGACCGGGTCTTTCGGGACTGGCCGAATTTCTGCGCCCGAGAACCCGGCTCCAGGAACGTGAACTCTCCGCCCTGGCGGTCGAACTGCTGGGCGCCGCTCCGGCCGTCGATGCCGCGATCCGGACGCATGTCACCGGCTTGTTCCAGGGGGAAAGGGGACACCATCTTGTCGCCGTCTGAACACATGGATGTCCTGGCCTTCGCACCCCATCCGGACGACCTGGAACTTTGTTGCGGCGGAACCCTGATCAAGCTGACCGACGCGGGGTATCGCGTCGGCCTCCTCGACCTGACCCGTGGCGATCGCGGAACCCGGGGCACGCCGGAAATCCGGCTGGCCGAAGCGGAGGCCGCCCGCCTTGAACTGGGCGCGCATTGTCGGATGAACCTTGGTTTTCCCGACCTGGGCGTCGATTCGCGGAATGGAAGCCAGCTTCGGACCGTCGTCGAGGCGATCCGCCGCCATCGTCCCGCCCTGGTCCTGACCTCCAGCGAGCATGATCACCACCCCGACCATGTCGAGGCGGCGCATCTCGTCGAACGCGCCACTTTTGTGGCCGGCCTTTCCGGTTTCGAGGCCGACGGCGCTCCTTTTCGGCCGATGTCGATTCTCTTCTACATGGGTCGCGTCGTTTTTGAGCCTCGACTCATCATCGACATCACCGACACCTGGGATCAACGCGTCCGGGCCGCCTCCTGTTTTCAAAGCCAGTTCTTTCGTGAGAAGGACGACCCACGGGTGACGCCAATCTCGGAACCGGGCTTCTTCGACGATGTGGCGGCCCGCTTTCGTCACTACGGAAATCGGATCGGGGTGAGATACGGCGAGCCGTTCGATCTCCGCGAGCCGTTCGGAATCGCGGACATAAGAGCACTCTTTACGAAGGTCGGGCCATGAAGATCGGTATCACCTGCTATCCCACGGCCGGCGGCAGCGGCATCATGGCCACCGAGCTGGGAAAGAGGCTGGCCGGCCTCGGGCATGAGGTGCATTTCATCACCTCGGCGCTGCCGATTCGACTGCGCGGCTTCGTCGAGAACATCTACTTTCACGAGGTCGTGCCCGAGGCCTATCCGCTTTTCCAGTATCCACCCTACGAAGTGTCGCTGGCGACCCGCATGCACGACGTCGCGCTGCAATATGGCCTGGACATTCTGCATGTCCACTACGCCATCCCGCACGCCGTGTCGGCCTTCCTGGCCCAGGAAATGTTGAAGCCGCGCAAGATCACCACCGTCACGACACTCCACGGCACCGACATCACGCTGGTCGGGGTGCTTCCGTCATTCCATCGCCTCACCCGATTCTCCATCGAGCGATCGAACGGGGTGACTGCCGTCTCCGAGTGGCTGAAGCGGCAGACGGACGAAAAATTTCCGATGGAACGCCCGATCACGGTGATCCCGAACTTCATCGACACGAAACTGTTTCGCCCGGTTGATAATCCGCGGGCACGCTGCCGGCTCGGCCCGGCCGACGAGAAGATCATCATGCACATCTCCAATTTCCGACCCGTCAAGAACATTGAGGCGGTCATTCGAGTCTTCGCCGGGATCACGGCGAAGCTTCCGTGCCGGCTGGCACTGGTCGGTGATGGCCCGGAACTGGCACGGGCCGACGCCCTGGCCCGACAACTCGGTGTTCACAACCGTGTCCTCTTTCTCGGAAACCAGGAGTTCGTCGAGGAGATCCTGCCGGCGGCCGACCTTTTCCTCCTGCCGAGCCATCATGAGAGCTTCGGACTGTCGGCTCTCGAGGCCATGAGTGCCGGCGTCCCGGTGATCGCCACGAACCAGGGGGGGCCGCTGGAAGTGGTTGACGACGGGGTGACCGGATATCTGCGTGGCCCCGACGATGTCGCCGGCATGGTGTCGGCGGGCCTCGAAGTGCTGGGAGATCGGGATCGGGCCGCGCGGATGGGGGAGGCCTCACGCCAGTCGGCCATCGACAAGTACGACATCGACCGGGTGGTGCCGCGCTACGTCGATTTCTATCGTGCCACGCTGGAGTCGTCCTGACCCGGACGGGTGATCCAGGCCAACAGGCGGCCGGGCTGACCGCCGGAACCCCGATGCGAATGCCAGAGGTGCTGATGACAGCGAGTGCAATAGCCACTGATGTCGATGGCCGCTCCGGGCACCCCGAGCTCAATCAGCTGTCCGGCGACGGCCGCGGCCAGGTTGACATGGTCACGGCGGGGTCCGGCACGACGAACCGCCGCCGGAAATGCCGAGGCGACTTCTGGCCCGACCTCGAAACAACAGACGCCGATGGCGGGGCCGATCCAGGCCACGACCTCCTCCGCCGTTCCGCCGGACTCCTCGAGGAGTCTCCCGAGAGCCCGACCTGTGATGTCGCCCGCGGCGCCACGCCAGCCGGCGTGGACGGCTGCCACGCCGCCCGGGACGGCCAGAAGGACCGGCAGGCAATCAGCCACGCGGATGACGAGGCGCAGGTCGCCCTGCGCCGTCACGAGTCCGTCGGCCGGACCGGCAGATCCTTCGCCTTGCGCCACCACCACATCACAGCCGTGAACCTGGTCGATGTGAGCGGTGGGTTCCCTGTCCGACGGGGCAAGGTCCGGCCGGGTGAGGACTTGACGCCCCGAGAGGCCGGCGCGGATCCCGGGAAGTGCCTGCCAGAGAAGCGTCCAGCACCCCCGTTCCACGACGAGCCGCTCCCGGTGGCCCGGCCGGGCTGATGCCATGACACCGCTGGACTCGATCATGGTCGGCGATGCTAGCAGAGGGCTCGAGAAGCCGGAAAGAAGCCCCGGCTTTCGGCCGGGTCGGATCGGGCCGCCAATCTTTCTGACCGCGATCCTGATCCGGCTCATCTACCTGATCGGATACCAGCACAACCCGTTTTTCGCCGATCCGCAGATGGATGCGCTCTACCATGACCGGTGGGCCGTCCAGATCGCGCGAGGCGATTGGGTCGGCGCCGAGGTCTTCTTCCGCGCACCGCTCTACGCCTACTTTCTCGCCGCGGTCTACTTCGTCTCGGATCACTCCTACTGGGTCATTCGCCTCGTGCAGGCCGCCATCGGGGCCGCGTCGTGCGTTCTGGTCGGCCGAATCGCCACCCGGCTGTTCGGTCCGGTAACCGGTTTTGTCGCGGGCCTCATGGCGGCGTTCCTAGGGACGAGCGTTTACTACGAGGCCGAATTGCTTCTCGTCGTACTCGAGACATTCCTGGGTCTCCTGGCGCTGGAACGGGTCCTGGCGGTCGTCGAAGCCGAAGGACGACCGGGGGCCCTCGTCTCGACATTCCTGGCCGGTCTGGTGCTGGGGCTCGCGGCCATCACCCGGCCGAATTTTCTGATCCTGGCTCCGATCTTCCTTCTGCTGCTCCTGATGCGCCAGCGGCGGCTTGGCCGCACCGTCTGGGCGGCGACGCTCGGCCTGTACCTGGCCGGTACCGCGCTCCCGATCGGAGTCGTGACGATTCGAAACTACGCGGTGGGTGAGGACTTCGTGCCCATCGCCTCCCAGGGGGGGCTCAATTTCTACCTCGGCAACAATCCTTCGGCCGATGGCATGGCGGCGTTGGCGCCAGAGTTCCGCCCCACATGGTACGGCGGCGTACGGGACGCGACGCGCCTTGCCGAAGAGGCACTCGGACGGCCGCTCAAACCCTCGGAAGTATCCGATTACTGGTTTGTCCGCGGCCTCGCCTGGATCGCGAAGGCGCCTGGTCAGGCCATGGTGCTCCTTCTCTCGAAAATCGGTTATTTCTGGGGATCATTCGAGATTCCCAACAACGAGGATTTTTACTTCTTCAGTCGGTACTCGATCCTCTTCCGCTGGCCTCTTCTACTTACTTTTGGAGCCGTGGCGCCGCTGGCCCTGGCCGGCCTCGTGCACGCCTTCGTACAGAAGCGATTCCCCTGGATCCTGGCGATCTCGGTGCTGGCCTACAGTCTTTCGATCGCGATCTTCTTTGTCTGCGGGCGATTTCGAGCACCGATCATCCCGTGGCTGGTTGTCCCGGCGGCCTGGCTCCTCGTCGACGCGACCTCCCGATGCCGTCGGGGACGAATCGGTGAGCTCCGTTACGCGGCCGGGGCGCTCGTTCTCGGGGTGCTCCTCGTCAGCCACGACCCGCATCGCCTCCGGCAGCGGCACACTTTCGCCGAGTCCTATCTTCGGCTTGGCATCGTTGAGGCCGGAAAAGGGCGTGTGGCGCCAGCGGAAGCCGCCTACCGCTCCGCCATCGCCGCCGATCCCCGATTCAACGAAGGGCACAACAATCTCGGCGTACTCCTGATGCAACAGAGTCGTTCGCGCGAGGCGCTCGAGGAGTTTGAAAAGGCGGCCGCCATCGACCCCGACTACCCGCGGACGGTCAACAACCTCGCGGCCTGGTACGAGCACGAGGGGGATCTGACGCGGGCCCGCTTTCATATCGACCGGGCCCTGGCGAAAAAAGGGGATGAAGTCGAGATCCGTTACAACGCCGGGATCATCTACGGGAGACAAGGGGACTTTTCCGGCTCGGCCGCGCACTTCCGCCGGTTGATCGAGATCGAGCCGACCCATGTGGCGGCCCGTCTCGGGCTCGGCAAGAGTCTCCTGATGGAGGAACGACTCCAGGAGGCGATGGAGGCGTTCGGACGAGTCATCGAAAGCGAACCGCGCCACGTGGAAGCTCACTATTTTCTGGGCCTGGCCCGGGCACGGCTGAAGGATCTGGCCGGCGCGCGACGCGCCTGGGAGGAGTGCCTCCGGTTGAGCCCCGAGTACAAGCCGGCCCGCAGGCAGCTGGAAACATTGTCGGCAATGCCCCCCTCCGCGGGGGAGCGCCGTTGATCGATCTGGATGTCCTCCTCTTCCACTGGCTGAACCGCGTGGCGATTCATCCCTGGCTCGACCGGCTGATGCCAATCGTGACCAGTTGGACCTCCTGGAGCGTGGCCATCGGCGCGGGGGTGATCTACCTGCTGGCCGTCAGGGGCGATCGTGGTCGACGGGCCGTTCTGGCCATGGTCCTCGCCGTGGCGCTGGGAGATTCCGCCGCCGCGCAGATCTTGAAGCCGGCATTTCACCGACTCCGTCCCTGTCATGCCGCGATCGATGCCCGGGTCGTGATGCGTTGTGGCGGCCGCTACGGGTTCCCCTCGAATCATGCCACCAATGGCGCCGCCGCCAGCGCGGCACTGGGTACATTTTATCCGGTGACGCTGGCGATCACGGTGCCGGTGGCCCTCCTCGTCGGCTGGTCGCGGGTCTATCTCGGGGTCCATTATCCCGGGGACGTGGCGGCGGGATTCTTGTTCGGCGCGTTCATGGGCATCCTCATGGCGCTGGTGATTCGGCGCCAGGGTCCTCGCCGGTTGCCAGGAAGCTGAACGTTCGGTACCTTTTAGCTACGGGGTTGTTCATCGAGGCCGGCAGCTGCCGCCGGTCATGAAGGTCTGATGCGTCGTCGACTGCTAATCATGATACTGCTGCTCACCGGGACGGCCCGCCCGTCCTGGGCGGTTCCGGCCACGCCCGGTCGCCTGGATTCCATCACCGACCCCGCCGAACGCCATCTCATGACATGGGAACCGTTCGGGCAGACGCCACCCTCGGCCCTGCGCGAGGCGGTGGCCTCCCGTCTTCAGGTCGACGAGACGGTCACGCTGAACGTGCTGGTCATACTGGCCGACTTCATGGATCGCCCCGCCACCGGCGACATGCTCGACCTGGCTGCGATCGAGAAGCGCCTCTTCAGCCGGAATGAACTGCCGAATGGCAGCATGGCCGACTATTACATCGAAAATACCGGCGGTCGCCTGATCCTTGCCGGCCAGGTGATCGGCTGGCATCGAATGCCGGAGCGCTATTCGAATTACGTTGCCGGTGCGGCCGGACTTTCTTTCTATCCGCGGAACACGCAGGGGATGGTTCGCGATGCGGCCCGCGCCGCGGATCCCGACGTGAACTACGCCCTGTTTGACAACGATGGCCCCGACGGCGTGGCGGATACCGGTGATGATGACAAGCGTGTCGATCTGCTGCTTGTCATGCACACCGGTACGGGTACAGAGGGATCGTCCTCTCCCCAGGAGTTGCGCGCCGTGGCCTGGTTCCTTCCGGAACCGCAGTATCTCGACGGCGTCAACGTTTCCGAGTTTGCAATCGTGCCCTGGAGCGGCGGACTCGGCGTCATGGCCCACGAGATTGGGCACCTCCTGGGCCTGCCCGATTTGTACGATGCCACCGGTCGATCACTGGGCCTCGGCGCCTGGTCGCTCATGTCGGGCGGCTGGAGTCTGGATCAAACCCGGACGCCCGCGCATCTCGACGCCTGGTGCAAGACGAGGCTTGGCGTCCTTTCTCCAGTGGTCGTCACCTCGCTCCAGGAGGCCGTGGTCATTGATCCGGTGGAATTGGGAGGCGCCATCTACCGGCTCAACGCCGGCGGCGCCGGCGGTTTTCAGTATTTCCTGGTCGAGAACCGCCGACGCATCGGATTCGATTCGTTTCTCCCCGGCGAGGGGCTCCTCATCTATCACGTCAACGAACTTCGGCCGACCAACAACCTGCCGCCCAACTACAAGGTCGGCCTGGAACAGGCCGATGGCCTCTTCCAGCTGGAGAATCTGAATGGCAACCCCAGCTTCGGAGATGCGGGGGATCCCTGGAACGGCGCGACGACCGGGGAGGGATTTGGTCGATTTACCATTCCCGACAGCCGGAACCAGGAAGGGCAGGAAACGGGCATCGCCGTCTATGCCCTCGATGGGCCGGACGGCTCCGGCCGGATGACTGCCACCCTTCGTCCCGGCGCCGGGCCGATCGCACGGCTCCAGACCATTCGGGTGGCCCCGCGGGATGGTGACGGCGACCGTTTTCTAGAACCGGGCGAAAGTTTCGAGCTGACCCCGTCGGTGTTGGTCACGGGAGGCAACGTTTCCAATGTCGTCCTGTCGGCGGCCAGTATCGATCCGCATGTCGTCCTGGAGGTCCCGGAACGGATCGTTGGCACTCTTGCCACCGGGATACACGAACTCGAACCGCTGATCGCTCGAATCACGGGAGAACTCCCGACCAATCCCTACGGCCTTCCGGTCGAGCTTCGGGTGTCGTATCGGGAGGAAGTGCCGATTCACTCGACCATCACCATTGGTGCGGGCGATATCGAGGGATTGTCGGCCGACTTCAACGAGAACACCGGCGGTTTCCAGAGCCGGGTGCTTCGCATCGATCGTATCAACGTCTGGCGATTTGAAGTCAGCGCGCCGTTCACGGGCAGCCGTGCGTGGCATGCCGGAAATGCCGGGGGCGGGTATCCCGCCGGCACCGACTGTTCCCTCGAAACGCCGGTGTTCCTTATCCCTCCGGCCGGTCGACTCAAGATCGACCAGTTCCTCGAAATCGGGCATCCCGAGTCGTCGATGGTGGGGGCCGGAGCGTTTGTCCAGATGTCAGTGAACGGGGGGGCCTGGCAATCGATCACGCCGATTGGCGGCTATGACCAGATCTACTTTTCGGGCGATGCCGACTTGAGCGGCCGCGGAATTTTTACCGGACTACGGTCGCAGTGGGAGCCGGTCGAATTCGACCTGTCCGCTTTCGCCGGGAGCGCCCGACTTCGATTCCGATTTTTCGCAACCGCCGCGCGCGTGACCGACCGCGGCTGGTGGATTGACAACATTCGCGTCGAATCAACCGAAGTGCCGGTCCGACTGCTCGACCTTGAGGCATCGCGGCAGGTGGATGGCGTGCAACTTGACTGGAGACTTGATCCTTCCGATCTCCCCGCCGCTCTGGTGCTTCGGCGCGCGCTGGCGGCCGCGCCGGATCGGAACGAGGGGATGGTCGTGCTGCCCGGCGCGGCGATCGGAAGTTACAAGGACCTGGGCGCGCCCGATGCGCCGGTCCTCTACCGGCTGGAGGCGATCACACGCAGCGGCGGGACCATCGAACTCGGGCAGGTCAGCGTGGGAATGGCGCCGATCGTGCCCCTGCAATTGACGGTGGCCCCGATACCGTGTCGTACCAATGCGGAGCTCTCGCTCCGAACGGCCGCGTCGTCCCACCTGACGCTCGTGTTGTTCGATGCGGTCGGACGCCGAATTCGGACTCTGCTGGACCAATTACTTCCGGCCGGGGAGCACCGCGTCCACTGGGACGGCGCGGATGACGCCGGTCGCGCGGTGCCGGCCGGTATCTATTTCGCCCGGGCCAATGGTCCCGGTGGAACGGTCGTCCGCCGGCTGGTGGTGGTGCCATGACAAGCATCTGGTTGTCCGTCGCGATCCTGCTCGCGGGTCTCCCTGGCCCAACTCCGCTCGGCGCGGCCATCTGGACAACCGAGGACACGCGTCTCACCCCACCGGGGGTGTTGGCGTTGACCGCACCCGGCCGACAGGCCCTGGTGCGCCTTCCGGAAAATCGCCTTTATGTCGTGTGGTATCAGCGGTCCAGCGCACAGGCTGCCGTCGTGCGCGGCGCCGAACGAAGCGAGCTCGGCATCTGGTCCACCGACCCGACCGTCCTGTCACTTGGCGACTCATTGGTTCGAAACCCCGCGCTGGCTGTCGGTCCGGCCGGCGATCTGCACCTGGCCTGGGAAGACCTGCGCGACGGTTCCGAGCAGATTTACTACCGGCACCGATCCGCCCCTGGCGTATGGGAAGACGAGGAACCGATCACGACCATGGAAGGGGAGTCGCTCGATCCCGTACTTTGTGTCAGCAGCACCGGTCGCCTTCATCTGCTCTGGTCCGATGCCGTTTCCGGCAACAAGGAGATCTATCACTGTCGGCGCGATCCGGGAGGGGAGTTCTCGCCACCCCGCCGCCTCACCAATCATCCCGCCCAGTCGATTCAACCGAATGTCGTCATCGACCCCAGCGGCGATCTGCACGTCGTCTGGCAGGACGGCATTCTCGACGGTGGCCCCGACATCAATTTCAACACCGAAATCTGGTACATGCCACTGGATGCGGAGGGGGTGCCGCGGGCCCTGCCGGTGCGCGTCAGCCGGGCGCTGGGCTTCGCGGCCAGGCCGAGCCTCGCGCTGGGAATCGACGGCTCACTGCACATTGCCTGGTCGGATGGACGGGACACGGCACCCAACAATCCAGCCAACTTTCCGATGGCCATCTGGTATCGACGCTGGCTCCCGGGACTCGGCTTCGGTCACGAGAAGCGTTTCATCTTTTCCGGCGCCGACCATCTCAATCCGGCCGTGGCCACGACTCCGGACGGCACCATCAACATCGTCTGGGAGGATTACATCCACGGCAACAGCGAGTTGTATTACCGGCAGATCAACACGGACACCGGTTGGGATGTCCAGCCGACCCGTCTTACGACCACCGTCGGACCAACGCGCGGCCCGAGCCTTCTCGCCGACGCCGATGGAACTCTCCACCTGATCTGGTCCGATGCCGGCTCCGGGGAAGAGGGAAGCATTCGCTATCGATCGGGCCAGGCGGCCGGCACAACGCCGGTCCGCATGGCCGGAAGTCGCCTTTCAAGAACGGCCGGCGGTTACCGGCTCGAGTGGACGACCAGTGAAGAGGTTGATCATTCCGGTTTCCTGCTGTTCCTGGCTGACGATGTCGACAGCGAGGCCCGACCGATCGGCGAGTTGATTCGCGGCGGCCCTGGCTACGCCATCGACATCTCCCGGTCCGATGTGGGGGCGGCGTCGATGCTGAAACTGGTCGCACTGGAACGTTTCGGGCGCCTGGAAACGGTGGCGGCCTTCCGTTTGCCGGCCGACACGCCGGCAGGTTTGACGCGGTTCCAGGTCGGCCCGGTCTATCCCAATCCGGTACGAACGACACTGAATCTGTCCTATCGGATGGAGTCGAGGGGGGATGTCGCGGTCGACATCTTCGATGTGCTCGGACGTCGGGTGGCCGGCGAACGGCTGGGTCCGCAGGAAGCCGGCGATCAGATACTGACCTGGAACATGGAGTCCAGGCGGGCCGAAAAGTTGCCATCGGGCCGCTATCTCCTTCGTCTCACCACTCCCGATGGCACCGTCACGCGTCCGATCCTGATCGTCCGCTGATACCGGAGTCGGGTGTCATGGCCCCGGCCGGTGGGCCGGATGGCCCGTACGAGTCACTCTCAGGCGTTTGACTTTCGTTCTCGTGCCGCCGGAGGGACGCCGGCGTCCTCGAGGGAGCTGGCACGGCTCCTGCAATTGTCCCGGGTACCCCGGACACTTTTCGGGGCTCAGCGCAGAGCTGATGCTCTCTGCGCCGTCCGATCATCGGGTGGTGACAGTCCCTCGTCGGTGCGGGATCAAGTTGACGTTCGGTCCGGCGTACGCGGAGAGCATCCTCATACATGTTCTGGAGCGACGCCCATCGCGGCTTCGCCCGAAGGGTCCGGGCGTCGTTGACGCTCCGGACCCTTCCTGTTAGCGTCCGTTGGCATGATTCTCGCGGACGTAGTCGGCACGGTCGTCTCCAGCAGGAAAGATCCTGCCATCCTTGGACTCACACTCCTTGCCGTGCAACCGCTCGGCGCCGACATGGCGCCGTCCGGTGCCGTGGTGGTGGCTATCGACTCCATCGGGGCCGGAATCGGTGAACGGGTTCTGATCGTTTCCGGTTCGAGCGCCCGATACACGGCGGCGACCACCGGAAAACCGGCCGATGCCACCATCCTGGGAATCGTTGATCTTGTCGAGTCGGGCGGCAAGCGCCTGTACGACAATGCCAGGCCCGGGCGGTGATCCCCGCCGACGCGACGCTCCCCATCGAGAGGCCGGCCACGCCAACCCTGGCCCTGCTCGAACTCGCCTCACTGGCCCGGGGCTACGTCGTGGCCGACGCGCTCGTCAAGGCTGCTTCCATCCAGCTGCTGGCCGTTGAACCGGTCACCCCTGGAAAGCTCCTCATCATCTACTCGGGATCAGTGGCCGCGGTCGAAACGGCTCACGAAGTCGGTCGACGGCTGGCGGGCGATGACCTGATCGACGAGATGCTGCTGCCCCAGGCGCATCCGGATGTGGCGGGAGCGATTGGAATGGCGCCGACAGGCGCCATCGAGGCGATGGGGCTCTTCGAGTGTCGCACGGTGGCGGCCGGATTGTTGTCGGCCGATGCGGCGGCCAAGGCCAGTGACATCCGGATTCTCTCGATCCAGGCCGCTCGCGGCATCGGTGGGAGAACACTGATACTCTTCACGGGAAGCCTTCACGAGGTGGAGGCGTCACTCGAGGCCGGCACGAGAATCCTGGACGGGCGGGGGGGACCCCTCGCGGCGGTGGCCATCCCGCGGGTTCATCCCGACCTGATCGAGCGCCTGCTGCATCCACTGGAAATTTTGTGATTCCGTCAATGGAGATTTTGTGACATCACGAACGTTTGGACTTATCGGTTGTGGCGTGGTCCTGTTGCTCCTGTTCGGGGCCGGTGTCATTCTGCTTCTCGCTGTCGGATTCCTGGATGGAAATGATCTTCCACTTCTCGGGCGGCGCGTGGCCGTGCTGCCGATCACCGGGACGATCGTGTCCAGCGAGCATGCCGCTCGGACGATCGACGATCTGGCCGACGACGAATCGATCGCTGCGGTGGTCATCCGCATCGACTCGCCGGGAGGCGGCATCGCCCCCTCGCAGGAGATCCACGACGCCATCAAGCGGTTGCGTTCCTCGAAGCCGGTCGTGGCCTCGATGGCCAACACGGCGGCTTCGGGTGGCTACTACGTGGCGATTGCCTGCGATTCGATCATGGCCAATCCCGGATCGCTGACCGGCTCGATTGGCGTCATCTTTTCGTGGATGACGGCTGAGGAGTTGATGCAAAAGGTCGGTGTCCGGCTGGAGGTGGTCAAAAGCGGGCCGGTCAAGGACATGGGAACCATTGCCCGCGAGCCGACTAAGGAGGAGCGGCGCCTCCTGGAGGGAATCGTCGAGGACGCCTATCAACAATTCGTGGATGCCGTGGTGGCGGGCCGATCAATGACGCGGCCGGAGGTCCTGGCACTCGCCGACGGCCGGGTTTTCACCGGGCGTCAGGCTCTTGGCCTCGGCCTGGTGGATCGCCTCGGCGGCGAGCGGGAAGCCGTCCAATGGGCCGCGGATCTGGCCGGGATCGAAGGGGAACCGGTGGTCGTCGATCGGGGGCGGAGCCGATTTCAATTCCTCGACTTCCTCGAGGAATCTTCACGGTCCCTGCTGCCGGATCTTGCCGGACCTCGTCTCGAGTATCGATTTCGATGACCATTCGCCCGTGCGGCGCGTTGATGCTCGTCGACATCGTATGCTAACGTTCCCGCTTAGGGTCTTGTCATTCTTGAACTTGCGTGACACTCGCCTGACGCAGAAATTCTGAAACATTTCTTCCGTCTCCGGAAACCGGAGTTGGAAGTGCGTGTTCTTCACCGGCCGGTCAATGACCCGGCCAGGGATCCGGACGGAGGGACCATGGCCCGCCAGACAACGGAACGGCGCAAGAGTCCTAGAATAGATGCCCGCCTCGCACTCCAGGTCGATCGCGACAAGAAGCCCGGCGGTGATCGGCCGGTCAGCAGCGAAAGCCTTGATCTTTCGGCCGGCGGGATCTCCTGCCAGGTTCGCAGTTTCATGGCGCCCCTGACCCGGGTTGGCCTGACCCTTCTCTTGCCGTCCTTCGGGCGGCAGGGAAAGAAGACCCAGGTCATTAACTGCGAAGGGGTTGTCGTTCGTTGCCAGAATGAGGGGATGGACGACGGCTGCTGGGAAATGGCCTGTTGCTTCACGGACGTCAAGCAGCCGGATCGACAATTGATCGAAGAATATATCGGCTGGCGGCTGATGCGGGATATGATTGATGAACGGCTGTCCCGGCCCTGAACCAGGGGCCCTGTCAAAGTTGGACAGATCGAGGGGACGATCTGGTCCCGGATTACCCTGAGGATGCGCATGATGTCACCGAAAATCAATATCTCGATCGCGCTGCGGACCACGGTCTCCCGTCTGGTTTCTGGCGTCCTCTTTGCCGCCGCCCTGCTCATTACGGCGATCCCGGCGGCCCTGGCCGCCGACAAGTTCGCCGCTGAGTTCCTGAAGGTTGGCGTCGGGGCCCGCGCCCTCGGCATGGGAGGCGCCTTCACGGCCCTCGCCGACGACGCAAGCGCCACCTACTGGAATCCAGCCGGTCCGGCGCTCCTCCGGGAGCCCGATGTCCAGTTGACTCACGCGGAAATGTTCGGCGGAATCGTCACACACGACGTCATCAGCTCGGTTCTGCCGATTGGACGAAATGGCGGGCGCTCCAGCGTCGGACTTACCGTCATCCGGCTCGGCGTTGACGACATCAAGGTGACCTCGGATGCACTCCGGCAGGAGGCCGGCGGACTGATCGTCGTCGATCCCGACCTGGTCCGGATCGAGAGCGCCTACGATCTCGGCGTCTTCTTCAACTATGCCCGCGGTCTGGGCGACAAATGGTCGGTGGGCGGCAACGTCAAGTTGGTTCGTCAGAGCCTCGTGGGCGACGGATCCTCATTCGGCATCGGCGCCGATCTTGGCCTTCTCTGGCTTCCATCCTCCTCGACCACCTTCGGTCTGCGCCTGGCCGACATCACGACAACGCAAATCAAGTGGGATACCGGCCGGCACGAAAAGATCGCGCCCACCGTGACGGTGGGGGGGCAGGGAACGAGGGGGATTGGCTTTCTCAAGGGCACCGCCACGCTGGCCGCCGATGTTCAGCTGGCCTTCGAGGACCTGGGGGATGCGGATCAATTTTCCTCCGGTTCTCTCTCCGGAAACCTCCATGCCGGCATCGAATACTGGTATAACAGTGTGGTCGCGGTGCGGGCCGGAACGAATTCGGGCCACTTTGCCGCGGGGGCCGGCGTCCGTTTCCGACTTGGCCCTCTGTCGCGGTTCGGGGTCGACTATGCCTTCCTGGATCACGATGAGCTGGACGCCACGAATCGGGTCACATTGAATCTGGGGTGGTAGGAGCGGGGTGCACCGCTTTCCCCGCGCGAATCTGGAGGTAGTGGTTGCGGCGAGTCATGGCACTGGTGCTTGCCGGAGGCAGTACCCGTGATCTCTCCGTCCTGACCGAAATGCGGGCCACCAGCTCGCTCCCCTTTGGCGGCAAGTACCGGGTCATCGACTTCACCCTCTCCAACCTCTGCAACTCCCAGATCTATCAGCTCGGCCTCCTCACGCAGCATGCGCCGCTCTCTCTCCATGCTCATGTGGGAATCGGCAAGCCGTGGGACCTGGACCGCCGTGACGGCGGCGTCATGATCCTCCAGCCCTACCAGCGCCAGAGCGATACCCGCTGGTATCTTGGAACGGCGGATGCCGTTCGACAGAACCTCGATGTGCTTCGCCACGCCCGCGCCCGATGGGTGCTCATCCTGCCGGGCGACCTTGTCTACAAGATGGACTATTCCTGGCTTCTCGACTCACACATTGAGCGGAATGCGCCCGTCACGCTGGCGGTGGGGGCGATCGATGCCGGGGAAAGTCACCGTTTCGGCATCTGCCGCGTCGACGCCGATCAGCGGATCACCCACTTCCATGAGAAGCCGATCGAGGCGATGGACGGTCCCGGTTACATGGGGATTGCCTGCTTCAACGCGGACGTGCTCCAGAAGGAACTCCTCGAACATCCTGAGGCCAACAACCTGGTGACGGAGATCATCGAGCCGATGGTGGCCCGTGGCGATCGGGTGGATGCGTATCGGTACGAGGGGTACTGGGAGGATGTCGGCACGGTCGACACTTACTATCGTGCCTCGATGGACCTGCTGAACGACACGCCCCGCCTCAATCTCTACGACCCGGAGTGGGTCGTCTACACCCGCAGCGAGGAATTGCCTCCGGCCCGCCTGGGAGCCGAGGCTACGGTGGAACGCAGTCTGCTGGCCAATGGATGCAACGTGGAAGGGACTGTCGAGAACTCGATTCTCTTCCCGGGTGTCCGGATCGAGGCCGGTGCCACCGTGCGCCATTCCATCGTGATGAATGGTGCCTCGATCGCGGCCGGGGCCACACTGTCGCACGTCATCGTCGACAAGGATGTCCGGATCGGCGCCAACGTGCTGATCGGTCACGGCGAGACCGCGCCGCACAAGGATCTGCCGGCCCTCTTTTCCGGCGGACTGTCGATCATCGGCCGCGATGCCGTCATTCCGGACGGCGCGCTCATCGGCCGGCACTGCGTCGTCGAACCGGGTGTTCGCGCCGTCGATTTCAACGGTAGCCCGGTCGAGTCGGGAGCCCGCGTCCGTCGCGGCGGGGAAGTCGGTTGAACCGGGACGTCTACGCGCTTCTCCTCGCCGGCGGCGTCGGCAGCCGGTTGTCGATTCTCTCGGCCAAGCGCGCCAAGCCGGCAGTGCCGTTCGGTGGAAAGTATCGGATCATCGACTTCACACTGTCGAACTGCGTCAACTCGGGCGTCGATGACATCGGCATCCTGACGCAGTACCGCCCGATGTCGCTCAACGAACATATCGGCAATGGCAAGGCGTGGGATCTTGACCGGATGACCGGCGGTGTCACGCTGTTGCAGCCTTTCCTGGGCCGACAGACGGGCGACTGGTACGTCGGCACGGCCGACGCGGTCTACCAGAATCTGGATCAGGTAATGCGCCGCAAGGTCGAGCATGTCCTGATCCTCTCCGGCGATCACGTGTACAAGATGGACTACAACCGGATGATCCGGTTTCACGAGGAGCATGACGCCGACGTCACCCTGGCCGTCACGACCGTGCCATGGGAGATAACAGACCAGTTCGGTATCGTCGACACGGACGATGCCAATCGTGTGATCGGTTTCGATGAGAAACCAGCCCGGGCGCGCAGCAACCTGGTGTCGATGGGGGTGTACGTCTGGAAGGCGCAGGCGCTGGTGGATCGGCTCACCCAGGACGCGGCAAGCCCTGAGAGTCAACATGACTTCGGTCGCAACATACTTCCGCTCTTGATTCCCGATGGCAAGGTCTTCGGTTACCGCTTTGACGAGTACTGGCAGGACATCGGGGCACTGGAGGCATACTACGAGGCCAATCTTGACCTGGTAAGCGATCGACCCCGCCTCGACCTCTTCGATCCGGAGTGGAAGATCCACACGCCCAGCGCCGAACGCCCGCCGGTGAAGTTCGGTGCGGGGGGGCGGGCTCAGTACAGCCTGATCTCCAACGGCTGTGTTGTTCTTGGCCGGGTCGAGCGGTCGGTACTCTTTCCCGGGGTGTTCGTCGGGCCCGGCGCCCATGTCTCGGATTCAATCATCATGAATGATACGCGTATTGAATCCGGCGCGCGGATCGACCGGGCGATTCTCGACAAACAGATCCAGATTGGCGAGGGGGCCATTGTTGGCCAGGGTGATGCCACGGTCGCCAATGTCCGGATACCGCAACTTCTTCACTCGGGGCTGACCGTGGTGGGGAAGGGCACCTCCATACCCCGAGGGACGACCATCGGGCGAAATTGCTGCCTGGCTGCCGATCTGTGCGAGACCGATTTCACATCGCTGGACCTTCCTTCCGGCTCGGTTCTCGGAGACACCGGCTGATTGAAACCATCCTAGCCGGTGAGCTTCAATTTCTGACCCGCACGAATCGCCGATGAATTGAGGCTGTTCCAGCGCTTGACGTCGTTCAGCCGAACGCCGTAGCGGCTGCAAATCGCCGAAAGCGTGTCACCCCGCCTGACCGTGTGGACACGTGTCGACGCCTGGGATTTGCCGGCTCCGGACTTCTTCTTTGCCTTGCCCGAGCTGGAGGCAAGGCCGGCGGCTCCGTCCGGTAACTGCAAAACCTTGCCAACCTTGAGCCGTGAATGGGCCGTCATCCGGTTGTCACGGGCCAGCGCGGTGAGCGAGACGCCATACTTGCGGGCAATGCCGGAAAGGGTTTCGCCGCGTCGAACCTTGTGTGTGCCGCCCCGGGCCACGGTTTCCGCCGTCGGCGCAAGGGGCAACGAGGCCAGCGAGATGCCCGGGGAGAGATTTCCGGGTAGCCGTGCCGTCACCGGCTTGCCGTCGGCCGGGGTCACGGCCCGAAGCCAGGACGGATTGAGCGCCTTCAGTTTCTCAATCGACACAATGCAGTGCTGCGCCAGGTCTGCCACACGCACCGGTCCGGGCAGCGGGTGTTCGACGAAGTCGAGCGGTTGGTCGAGCACGTTCGTGAATCCGTAGGCGGCCGGATCGTTCAGAATCATGAGCGCCGCGTGGAATTCGGGGACATAGTCCTCCGTTTCCCTCGGCAGATCGAGCGCCCAGAAATCATTGGTCCCCTGGCGTGATATCTGGCGAAAGACACGCCCTTCACCACAATTGTAGGCGGCCATCGCCAGGTTCCAGTCGCCGAAGTAGTCATGAAGGTCGCTGAGGTAACGGGCGGCCGCCCGGGTGGCCAGCACGAAGTCGCGTCGCTCGTCGCGGTGGTTGTTGATCGTCAGGCCGTAACGCTTGCCGGTTTCGCGGATGAATTGCCACGGGCCAACGGCGCTGGCCCGGGACTTGGCCACCAGACTGAAGCCGCTCTCGATGAAGACGATGACGATGAGTTCCTTCGGGACTCCCTCCTCGATCAGAATGCGCTCCATGAGAGGACGATAGGCGCCTGAACGCCAGATCCAGGTGGCGAATCGCTCCCGACTCGGCCCCGTAAAGGCTTCAAGCCACTTCTGCACACGGGGGTGATCCGCCGGAACGATCGGGGCGCGCTCCGTGTGGGTGATGGTCTGCGGCTGGGGCGGTGGCGTCAGGTCGACCTGCCAGCGCTGCCAGGCCGCATCGCGGCTCCGGGTGATCCACTGACGAAGTTCCACGGCTCGTTCCCGCAGCCGAACCGCGTTGGCGTCGATCAATTCCGGATCGAGGTGAGTCAAGAGCGCCTGGTAGCGAAAGAAGAGCGCCGAATCGGCTATCGAGGGTTCCAGGTCAAGGGTGTTGTAGTAGACAAACTCCCAGGCGTGTATCACCAGGGTGGCAGCCGGAAATGAGGCGTCATGAGGGGTTTCGATTCGCGGTACTTGAAGCCGAATTCGGGACACCCCGGCGGTGTCGGCCGGCGATCGAGTCGAGTCTGCCGCCGATGGTTCGGTGCCGGTCAGGTCCCCCCGGGACGACTCGTCGGTAGCCACCGGCCGGGTGTCCACCACCGCCGTCGGGTGTGGGGCCCGACGGCATCCACCCAGTGCTCCCGGCAAGGTCAGAAGGGCCAGGACCAGCGCCATGCCCCATGGCGTGGTGCGGGCCCGGGGTGTCGGTTCGTTTTCGATCACCGAATGATCCTCCGCGGAGCGCCGGCCATGCGCTCAAGTAAATGTGCTGCCCTCGGTTATGCCGCAGTCTAAGTGTCGGATGGCCCGGGTTCAACCATGTGCCGATCACATGGATCCCGGTTTGTTCCCGTTCCCTCAAGTCATCGGCCGGTCGACCGCGGGGATTGAGTCCGGTTGGAGCGCCTGCCTTTTTGGTCAAGGGCACCGGCCTTGCCGCCGATACATTTGCCACACATGGGAATTCTGCCCCGACGCTGAGGAACCAACGTGCAATTCGAAGACTTTCGGATCAATGCCTCGGTCCGCACCCTTCTCATCCGGCAATGGATCGACACCGTCCAACTCGACCACGGCACGATGAACGGAATCGTCTATCTGCGCGGCTCGCTCCGCCGGGAGATGACCCGGTCGAAGGACGGAAAGGTCGAGGAGTCCCCGGATGAAAGCATGAGACTTCTGGTGACCAAGCTCGAACGTCAGATTCGCTGCGTCCGGGGCGTGCGCGATGTCGTGTGCAATCTTGAAAACATAGTCAAGGTTCGCGGTCAATGGGCTCCAAAGGCGGTGAAGGCATGAGACGGGAGAATTTGAGACTGATGATGGACGTCCTCCAGGAGGCACGCACCTGCCTTCAGGCCGATCTGGCCCGCCACCCAAACTGGGCCGACCTTCACCACCTGTCGGCCCTGCTCCAGCTCGTGCAGGGACAGTTGACGACCGCGGAGTCGGCATTGCAGCGTTCACTCGAAATCAATCCGCGTTATGCCGCGGCCCGCAGCACCCTGGCCCACTTGCACATGCGGCGCCAGCGTTACGACCAGGCCGCGGAAATTTACGCCGCACTCGGTGCGGACGATCCCACTGGAACATCCGGAGAGTACGGGCTGGCTTTGGTGGCCCTCGGCAGGGGACGATTTGACGAGGCGCTCGAGCGGTTGAACCGGGCCGTTGAAGTGACCGGACCCAGGGCCCCCTGGCTGCACCGGCTGGGGGTGGTGGAACGCCGACTGGGGCGGCATGCCGAATGCCTGGCACGCTGGCGTTCTGCCGCGGCCGATCCTATCGTTACCCGCCTGTATGAACGGGCCGGCCTTGACGACCATGTCGAACCGGATGACGAACTGATGGACCGAATCGAGAGCATGGTGTCCGAGCACCCGGGATTCAGTGATCTCGAGGACTACCTTGGACGGATCTGCGCGCGAAATCGACTTTGGTCGGAAGCGGGCGAGGCCTATCGGCGCGCCTATGCCATGGAAGGCTACGCGGTCCGCTACGAGGTGCGCATGGGCCTCCTGGCCGCCCTGCAGGG
>JAWXBZ010000062.1:0-19254 GCA_034440375.1 Candidatus Eiseniibacteriota bacterium | reverse complement strand
GCTGCTGCCAGGACGCGGATCTGCAACTGCGCCTGGTTCTCCGTTATCCGAGTCTTCGGCTGGCGGAAATACTGGTACACATGCGGCGCTCCGCCAGCCATCGTTCGGCCACCTCCGCAGCCCTTGCCATGGTGCCCGACATGCGTCGACTCCTTCGGAAGCACGGTCCTCAACTGTTCCGGAATGCGCCCCCTGGCCCGGCGGCCAGTGCCTGGCTCCGGGCCTGGTCCACCGAGTGTCGTTTCGAGGCTGGTTGCCGGCGGGGATCCCCGGCCGGTTGGGCTCTGGCCCTGGCCAGCGTCCTTCTCTGGCCCGGCAACCCGCGAATATGGGGAACCGTTCGGCGCGTGTGGCGTGCGCGGCGGAGCCGGGGCCATCCTCTTGCTTGACTCATGCGTGGCGGCTGGGTACGATTGTTTTCCTACTGCATCCCAAGTCTCAAGTCTCAGGGCTATATCATTGAAAAAATTTCACTTAAGCCACCCCCGTTCGGCCGCGCCCCGGGTCGTCGGCTCCTTTGGCCGGTGGCCCTCCCGTTGGCGCGCACTCCTGTTTCTCATCCTCATTGGACCTGGGTTCGCGCTCATGTCCCCGGCCAATGCCCAGACCTCCCCACCAGGCGCCTTTCCCCCGGAAGCCGACAGGTCAACCGAGGATCGTGCCCGGGAGGCGATCTCGGAAATGTCCTACACCGACGTCTATCAACTTCTGTTGACCCGCGGACTGAGCGAGGAGGCGGCCACGGAGCTGCTGCGGGGATACGACCCCGATGCCACCTTTTCGACGCGTGATGTCAATGACATCCTGCGCCGGGTACGTCCCGAGGATCTGACCACCCGGCGCGACAAGGACGAGCGGGCCGCCGAAGTCGAAGCCCCGGCCGTCGTGTCGCAAGCCTTGGGAGGGGTACGCGAGCCGGCGCCCTTTGGATACGACGTCTTCCAGAACGCGCCCGAAAGTTTCGAACCGGATCAGGATCTGGCCGTGGGCCCCGACTATCGCCTGGGACCGGGCGATGAGATCCGGATCGCGCTGTGGGGCTCCGTGCAGCAGGAATTTTTCGGCATCGTGGATCGAGAGGGAAACGTCGCGCTGCCCGAAGTCGGTGTCGTCCCGGCAGCCGGCATGTCGCTCGAGGATTTCGAGACGCGGCTCAATTCCGAGATGAAGCGAATCTTCTCGGGCTTCCAGATGGGGGTGTCGCTCCGGCGCCTGCGCCGAATCCAGATCATTGTCGCCGGTGATGTCGTTCGACCGGGCGCCTACTATCTCTCGCCGGTCTCGACGGCCTTCAATGCCCTTTACTTCGCCGGCGGCCCGACGCCCGAGGGCACACTGCGCCGCGTCCGCATCGTCCGTGACGGTCAGATTCTGGTGGAGGTCGATCTCTATCCGTACCTCCTCGGGGGCGATGGCGCGGGCCAGGTGCGGCTTCTCTCCGGTGATACCGTATTCATTCTGCCCCAGGGCCCCACGGCGACGGTTCGGGGAGAGATCAATCGCCCCGCGATCTTCGAGCTCAGAGGGGGCGAGACCGTGGCGGACTTGATCCGGATGGGAGCGGGGTTCACCCCGATTGTCTACGCGGAGCGAGCGTCACTGGACCGCGTTTCACCGGCCACCGGGCCGATGAGTCTCGAACTCGATCTGACCGGCCTTCTTCAATCCGACTCGACCGTCGTCTCCGGCGATCCCGCTTCGCTGCCGCTGCAGGACGGCGACAGCCTCACCCTCTATTCGATTTATCACGTCGAGCCCCGTCAGTTCGTCGAAATCCAGGGGATGGTTCAGTACCCGGGCATCTATCCGCTTTTCCCCGAAACGCGGGTGGCCGATCTTATTTTTCGCGCCGGTGGCCTTCTCGACAGCGCCTATCCTCTTCGGGCGGAACTCTCCCGCCTGGCACGGCCGATCGGCGCGAGTGGATCGTTTGGCGTGACCGACAGCGTCAGCCGCGTAACCTACATCGATCTTGGCGTGGCGCTCTCGAGTCCGGACTTGTCCGAGAATGTTCGCCTGGCTAAAGGCGACAAGATATACATCCGGAAGATTCCGGGCTGGAAATCGCAGGAAACCGTCAAGATTGCCGGCGAGGTGGTTTACCCCGGCATCTATCCGCTGCTCGTCCGCGAGGAACGCCTCTCTCATTTCATCGAGCGGGCCGGTGGGCGAACGCGCGAGTCGTTCCTGAAGGGAGCCTCTCTTTTCCGCAAGGACCAGGGGCGGGTCATCATCAATTTTGAGCGGGCCCTGAAGAAGAAGGGAGACCGGGAGGACATCGTGCTCGTCGACGGCGATTCGATTCATGTGCCGCCCTACCCGCCCACGATCCTGGTGGCCGGACAGGTCAGCCAGCCGGGAGCGCTCATCTTTCAACCGGGCAAGACGGCGGACTACTACGTCGATCGCACCGGCGGCGTCACCGAAGACGGGGACAGGAGTAACACGCGGATCATCCGCGTGGACGGCATCGTGCAGAAGGCTTTCAAGACGCTCGGCAAGGATCCGAAGGTGGAGCCGGGTTCACAAATCGTCGTGTCCAGGAAGCCCGACGGGAAGGGCGTCAACTGGGGAAATGTGGTCAAGGACACCGTCACCATCGTCGCGAGCCTTGTTACGACGGTCTTCCTGATCACCCAGATCAATAATCCGTAGCATGGAACCGTCTCCCATCAAATCGCCGCTTCTCGAGGCTCTGGCTGTCGTACTGGCGTGGAAGCGCGTGGTCATCGCATTCGCCGCCGGCGTTCTGGCCGTCACCCTCGTTTTTTCCATCCTCGCCAAGCCGGTTTATCTCGCACGCGCCAGCCTTCTTCCCAAGCAGGATGGTGACAACGTCATGGGCCTGACCAGCCTCGTGGCCAATCAGTTCGGCGCGTTGGCCGGTGGGTTATCGGGGATCACATCGGACGCCGACGTCCTGATCTCGATTCTCGAGAGCGAGCAGATCCGCGACCGGGTCATCGACCGGCTGAGCCTCATCGACGCACTCCGAATCAAGGCGAAAACGCCGGAGCGCGCCCGTGAATTGGCTCATGAGCGGCTCATGAAGCTGGTGTCGACCGATCTGACGCGTCGATCTTCCATTTTTCTCACGGCCCGGGCTCCGTCGGCGGAGCTGGCTGCCTCCATCGCCAACGCCTACTTCGAGGAACTCGATCGTCTGAACCAGGAGTTCGCGTTCACCTCGGCGCGCCAGACCCGCCAATTCATCGGACAGCGACTCGCGGAAACCCGTGACTCCCTGACGGTGGCCCAGACCCGACTCGAGATTTTTCAGCGCCAGCATGGCATGGTGGCGCTGGACGAGCAGGCCAAGGCAGAGGTCGAGGTCGTCTCGAAACTGGAGGCCGAGCTGATTGGCATGGAGGCGCAGCTCGAGGTACAGCGCAACTACTCGACGGGGGCGTTCTCCGGGACGCGCCACCTGGAGCAGCGAATTTCGGCTCTGCGAAATCGGGTCACGGAACTGGTCTCGGGCGATGCGCCGGAAAGCCCCACCCGGCGCACCGGCCTCCTGATCTCCTTTGCCCGGATTCCGGGCCTCGGGCGCCAGTTGGCCGACCTGACGCTGACCATCAAGACGCAGCAGGCGGTGTTCACGCTTTTGACAACCCAGTACCAGCAGGCAAAGATCGAAGAAGCCCGCGACATTCCCACAATCCAGGTCCTCGACAGGGCCCGTCCGCCCGTGACCCGTGACTCACCCCGCCGCAAGAAAAACATGATGGCGGGATTCGCGGTGGGGTTGGGGGGGGGGCTCCTTATTGCCTTTGGACTGGAGTACCTCTACCGGACGATGGCCCGCATCCCCGGCGCGTCCGCCGAGGTGCAGGGAAGGGTCGGCCCCGGGTTCCGTCGATTGGAAAGCTGGCTGGCCGCACTCCGATCCTGATGCGGCGCCACGACCTTGTCATCGTCGCGACCGGCGCCTTGCTGACTCTGGCCGCCCTTGCCGGAGGACCGGCGCTGATCGGATTGCTCGGGTTGGCCGTACTGGTGCTCCTGATACTGGTTTATCCCGTCGTCGGTCTGGCCAGCATCCTGATCTCAGGGCCGACCTACCTCCTGCTGACGCCCTACATCCCCAAGGGCCTCCCGTTCTCATTTCTACTTCTACTGCTCACCGTGACAGGTCTCGCCCTCCGTCGCGTCCATGAACGGCGAGCGGCGCCGTTCCGCTGGACGTGGGTGGATGCCGCCGCGGCCTTTCTTCTCGTCAACGGTCTCGTCTACATTCCGATGGCCACCAACTTCAAGACCGGAATCTACGGCTATCACGAAATCCTGCGGTTGTTCCTGCTGTATTTCGTCGTTCGGCTGCTGGCCCCAGGCCCGGCGGCCACGCGAATCCTGCTCTGGTCGGTTGCCCTGACCGGTTTCGCAGTCACGGCCTACGGTTGTATTCAAACATTCTGGGGCTACGAATACATCATGGTGAAGTATGACCTCGTCGAGTCTCTGCGTGACTATGCCGGTTTCGATTCGGGGCGAGTGGCGCGCGCCTATTCAATTCTTGTTTCGCCGCTTTCCCTGGGATATGTTGGAATGATCGGGGTGCTCTCCTCCGTGGCGATCCTGGTTGTTCCGAGTCGGGACGACCAGGCCGCGCGGCTGGCGCCCCTCCTGCTCGCGGTTTCGGCCGGTGCCTCCGCGTTTTCGTTTACGCGGAGTTCCTGGCTCGGCATCGCCGCGGCGCTTGCGGCGGCCTTCCTGACAGTCGTTCGAGGTCGGGATCGCCTGCTTCTCATCGCCTCGCCGCTGGTCCTTGTTGCCCTGGCCCTTCGTTTCGTGCCGTCGTTGGCGGAGACGATCGGCTCCTATGCGCTGACAATCGTCAGCCGGGACCCGGCCAAGACGAGCATGCACTACGTGGCACTCGTGGCTGCCGCCCAGTATTTCTGGGACCACAAGCTGGGGGTCGGGCTAGGCTCCGCCAGCTTTGCCGGGTTCCAGCACGGGACGGGCGTGCAGTTCTGGAGTGAAAACACATTCTTCCAGATGGGCATTCAGACCGGCTTCCAGGGGATGCTGGCCCTCATCGCTTTTCTTTTCGCAGCGGTCATGGCCGGCTGGCGCCTGTCGCGCGATCCCGGCGTCGGCCGGATGCCGCGCCGGGTGGGTGCGGCTGTTTTTCTGGGGCTCATCGGTTTTTCCGTGGCCGGGATTTCAATCCCCACGCTCCTCGACGCGGCCGCATTCGGCCCCGTCTGGTTCATGGCGGCCGTCGTCGTCAACCAGAGCGACTCCCTGCCGGGATCGGCCGACGATCAGTTCGGATGATAGGTCTGCTAAATCACCGCGGGGCTCTGGCGGCAGCGACTCACCGCCAGTCACCCTGGCCGATGGCGCAACTTTGGCATGCCGGAAGATCGCGTGGTATTGTGCTGCGGGCGTCGATGCAATATGCAGAAAGGGTTTGGCCTGGATGAACATTCTCGTCACCGGCGGACTGGGCACGGTCGGCTCCGTGCTGGTTGCGGAGTTGCGCCGCCGCGGCCATTCCGTCTGGATTTGCGACCTGCCCCACCATCATGACGACCAGTATGTCCGGGCCGACGTCGGCCTCTACCGGCAACTGGAACGGGTCTTCGAGGGGCGCCGCTTTGATCTCGTCTACCATCTGGCTGCGGAATTCGGTCGCTGGAATGGGGAGGATTTCTTCGACACACTCTGGCGCTCGAACGTGGTCGGCACGAAGAACTTGATCCGATTGCAGGAAAGCCTCCGATTCCGCACCGTCTTCTTCTCCTCGAGTGAGGTGTACGGCGACTACGACGGCATCATGTCGGAGGACGTCATGGACCGGGTGGAGGTGCGTCAGCTCAACGACTACGCCATGAGCAAATGGGTCAGTGAGCAGCAATTTCTTAACTCGGCGGCCATGCAAGGTACCGAGTCCGTCCGGGTCCGGCTGTTCAACACCTACGGGCCCGGTGAACACTACAGCCCGTATCGCAGCGTCTGCTGTCTCTTCACCTACCGGGCCCTCACCGATCGCCCGTACAAGGTCTATTTGAACCACCATCGAACGTCGTCGTACGTGGACGACACCGTCGCCACGCTGGCCAACATCGCGGAACGCTTCAAACCCGGCGCGGTCTACAACATTGGCGGCGAGGAGTACCACGACATTCGCCAGCTCTCCGACCTCATTCTTGCGGCCTGTGGCAAGGACGACCGGCTGGTGGAATACGTCGAGGCCGAGCCGTTCACGACCCGGGACAAGAGAGTGGATCTGACCCTGGCCTGCCGTGACCTGGAACACGCGCCGAAAGTTTCACTCGAAGACGGGATCGAGCGAACAGTGGCCTGGATGAAATCCGTCTATCGATTGTGATCGAGGATCACGGTCGTGTTCTCCGCCTGGCGATGTCCGGTTCGAAGGAGATTCCGGCCGGCACGGACGGAGGGGGGCGGTGAGCCGAATCCGTGTGCTTCACATTCATCACGGCCGCGTACTGGGCGGCGCCCCGATCAGCCTCAGCCGACTGATCGAACACCTGCCAAAGGACAGGTTCGAGTCGCACGTGGTGGTGCCGGGGTCGGGGCCAGCCGCGGATTACTTTCGTGCCCGCGGCATCGTCCTGCACGAGCTCGCCCTGTCGGCTTGGTACTATCTGGCCCATCAACCCCGCGTGAAATTGTCGACGCGCCTCAAGCACGGCGTGATGTCGCCGATTACCCGCCGAGCCCTGTCCCGGCTGATCGATCAAGTTCGCCCCGACCTCATCCACCTCAACTGTGCGCTTCTGCCGGTGCCCGCGGGGGTTGCCCGGGCTCGAGGGGTTCCGTTCGTATTCCACATCCGCGAAGTGGTTCCGGACAATGACCCGCGAGCGCGCGACTACCTTGTCGAAGCGTCACGACCGGCTGCCGCCAGGGTGGCCATTTCAGAGGCCGCAGCCCGTCCCTTTCGCGTGGCAGGGGACGTACGGGTGATTCACGAGGGGGTCGATCCGGGGGAGTGGCATCGTCCCGAGCTTCGCGAGCCATCGCGCGCCGCCCTTGGCCTCAACGCGGCGGACATTGTCGTGCTCTACCCTGCCGGCCTCGGCCGCCACAAGGGTCAGATGGAATTTCTCGATGCGTTGCCGGCGGCCCGAGCCCGCGAGCCCCGACTCGTGGTGCTGTTCGCCGGCGGCGAGGTCGAGGGAGGGCGTCTACCGGCCTTGATGAACCACGCGGAGCGGCTCGGGCTTTATCGGACCGGGTCTGAAACGAATCCCGTCCGGTGGCTGGGTTGGCGTAGCGATTTGCCTGCGCTCCTCGCAGCGGCAGACCTCGCGGCTTTCCTCCCGACGGCTCCGGAAGGATTTGGCCTGCCGCTGGTCGAATCGATGGCGGCCGGGAAGGCAATTGTCGCTCCGGATGATTCGACAGGGCGGGAGATTGTCGAGGACGGCGTTACCGGCCGGTGTATCCCGGCGGGAGACGCCCGGACCCTGGCGGATGCCCTGGTTGAACTGGCCGGTGACGCCGCCCTTCGCGATCGACTCGGGCACGCCGCGCGGGGTGTGGTGGCCGAACGCTTCACAATCGAGGGGATGTCGCAGGCCTTCATCGAAGTCTTCGAATCCGCCGTCCGATCTGGTCCGGCGGGCGGATCTCGGCCATGAGCAGCCAGTTCGACGTTTCGATCGTCCTCGTCAACTGGAACACCAGGGACCGCCTGATCGGCGCACTCGATTCCCTGGTGGATGACGCTCCGGAGAACATGGAGATCATCGTTGTGGACAATGCGTCGAGCGATGACAGCGTTGCCGTCTCGTCGGTGCATCGACTCAAGCCAAAAGTCATTGTCAGGGCCGAAAACGGCGGATTCTCGGCTGGCGTCAACACGGGACTCGCGGCGGCCGCCGGACGGCGCGCGGTTCTCCTCAACAGCGACGCCCGAGTTCGGCCAGGAGCCATCAAGAGTCTGGTCGGTTATCTCGACCGTAATCCAGGCGTCGGCGTGGTTGGTGGCTGTATCGTGCACCCCGACGGCCGTGATCAGGGAACCGCCTTCGCCCTCCCGACCCTCCTCAATTCATGGCTCGAGTTTGGATTCCTTGGGCTTTCTCAGCCTCTCGGTATGGTGGCCGCTCCACGCGTCTCCGGGCCCGTGGGATGGGTGTCGGGGGCGTTCATGGCATTCGACCGTCCATGGGCCATCGCCCTGGGTGGTTTCGACGAGCGATTCTTTCTGTATGCGGAGGACATCGATTTCTGTCGGCGTGTTCGACAGGCCCGACGCGACGTGCACTTCGTGGCTGAGGCAGTCGCTGTTCATGAAATGCGCGGCAGTGACCCTGTCGGGGGGCGGTGGAGCCCGCGCGCCGTGGCCGCTCGCCTGGCCTATCACCGCAAACATGACGGGGCGGTCGCGGCGTTCCTCCTTCAGGCCGCGTTGACGCTGAATTGGATCGGTGCCGGGGGCTTTCTCGCGCTGCAATGCCTGGTCCCCGGTCCGATCGGCTCCCGGGCACGCGAGCGTGAGGCCCGGATCGGTGCTCTCATCACCCGGGCCGGGGCTCCGATCTGAGCCGCGGCCGGCGGGTGGCCATGGTGGCCATTGTGGATTTTCCGAACGGCGTCGGCGGCGACACGCGACGGGTCTACATGCTGGCCCGCAGCATGGTGGCGGCGGGCCTTCCCGTCACGCTGGTCATTCCATGCCCGCGCGGACTGGTTCGTGACTCGCACAGCGACCGCACCCGCGAAACGATTGACTATATTGATGTGCGGCGGCTCTCCCGCCGGGGGTCATACGGTCATACTCCGGGGATGGGGGCTCTGGGCACGTTGGGCCTGTTCGTCCTCCGGTGGACCAGCCTGTGGCGGTCGCTCACCACGCTCTGGAGCTTGCGAGGCGAGGACCTCGGGACGATCTACCTGTATCAGCCGACCTTCTACGATGGCGCCGCCTACTGGATCCTTGCCCGTCTGCTTCGCGTGAATGTGGTCGGCGATTATTGCGATTTGTCTTTCATCGACCACGACCGCGTGGAGAAGACGCTGGCCCGTCGACTGTGGGCGCTCAATTATCGTTGGGGGATGACCTGGCTGCCGCGCCGGCTTGATCGGACCTTCGTCCTTACCCGCTATCTGGCCGAAATGTTTGCCGGGTACGTTCCTGACGGAAAGCTGGGCCGGGTGCCACCGGTGGTCGACACCGGCCAGTTCACGGTCGAAGCTCCAGCGGGCTTCCTTCGTGAGCGGTGCGGCGTCACCTCTTCCCGGACGGTGCTTTATGCCGGTTCGTTTTTCGACAATGAGGGGGTGGCATTTCTCCTTGAGGCTGCCCGACTCGTCGTGGCCAGCCAGTCTGACGTCGAGTTTGTGATCCTTGGCGGACATCCGGCCGAAGCGCTCGAGGAATTCCGGAGACAGGTCGACGCGTGGGGACTGGCCGGGCGTATACATTTTCCGGGCCTGGCTCCGAGTCTGGAGATGCCGCTCTACTTTGCCGCCGCCGATGTCCTGGTGGCGCCGAAGACGTCAAGCGTCCTTAACCGGGCCGGCTTCCCGGTAAAACTGATCGAGTACCTCGCAAGCGGCCGTCCGGTGGTAGCCTCCGCGGTCGGTGATATCCCACTGGCCGTTGAGGGCGGTGTCGAGGCGCTGCTCGTTCCACCGGAGGATTCGTTGTCGCTCGCCGCCGCAATCACCGATCTGCTCACGAATCCGGCGCGAGCCCGAACCATGGCGGCCGCCGGGCGGGCGCGCGTGCGGCGCGACTTTGACGTCCTGCCGGTGGGCCGGCATATTCGGAGTGAACTGGAATCGATCGCTCCCGCCACCCGGCAGCGGCAGGAGCGGGCATGAGCCGCCGGAGCTCCCGCCCGGTCATGGTCATCGTCGGCACCCGGCCCGAGGCCATCAAGATGGCGCCCGTGGTCTTCGCCCTGCGCGAATCAACATCGCTCCGACCGATCCTTGTCTCCACCGGCCAGCACAAATCGATGCTCGATCAGGGTCTCCGAGCCTTTGGCCTCCGGCCGGACCACGATCTGGCCATGATGAAGCCCGGCCAGAGCCTCGAGGATCTCACGGCCCGACTGATTCCCCCACTGACCAGCCTTTGTCGCCGGCGAAAGCCGGCTGCGGTTCTGGTGCAGGGGGACACGACGACAACCTTCGCGGCGGCCCTGGCCGCCTTCTATGCCGGGGTGCCCGTCGGCCACGTTGAAGCCGGCCTTCGGACCTTCGATCCCCGATCGCCGTTTCCCGAGGAGGTGAACCGCCGGCTCACCGACCAGCTCTCGGAGTGGTTGTTCGCGCCGACGCGGCACGCAGCCCGGACGCTTCGCGCGGAGGGATTTCCTGCCCGCAGAATACTGACGACCGGGAATACGGGGGTCGACGCACTGCTTTGGACACTCGACAACGCTCCGGTCGCCTGGCCGGCCGGGCTTGAAGCGCAACTCGGCGACGACCCGGTCATTCTCGTCACAGCACACCGCCGCGAGTCCTTCGGGGAGCCACTGGACAATCTCTTTCGTGCCATCCGGGAGATCGTCGACCGGGAGCCGGGCGTTCGCGTGGTCTATCCGGTGCACTTGAACCCAAATGTGCGCCGGTCGGTCGACGATCGGCTTCGCGGCCACCCCCGAATCCATCTCATTGAGCCGGTGTCGTATCCGGAGATGGTGACCCTTCTGGGTCGGTGCCGAATGGTACTGACCGATTCGGGCGGGCTGCAGGAGGAAGCACCGACACTGGGAAAGCCGGTCCTGGTCACTCGTGCGACCACGGAACGACCCGAAGGGCTGGATGAGGGTACGTCGATCCTGGTTGGCACCGACCCCGGTCGGGTGATCGCGGCCTGCCGCCGTCTGCTGCGGGCAGCGCCAACCACGACCACCCGTCGGCGGCGTAATCCATTCGGTGATGGTCGGGCGGCGGCCCGAATCCTGGCCCGGTTGGAGCGAGACCTGGCGCGGGCTTGAGTTAAAGTCAGCCGATGGATTCGCTACGCTTGGCCGTGACTCGTGGGACGGCCATCACGCTCGTGTCGATCGTGGCCATGCGGGCCATTGGCTTTGTAACAAGTCTGGTCCTGGCTCGACGTCTCGGCCCCGAGGCCTTCGGTGCGTGGGTCATTCTCATCGGCTTTCAGGCCGTGGTCGTGGTGGTTGCGGGGCTCGGGCTTCCTCTGATCGCGCCCAAACTCGTGGCCGAGAAGCACACAGCCGAAGCCCGTACCGCCGCGATCCTCGGGGGCTTCCTGACGGCTGCCCTCGTCATGGGCATTTTGGCGGGTGTTTTGGTCGTGGCCGCCGCCCCCTGGCTCACTCGGATCATGGTCGGACCCGCCGGGGATCCCCGGGACACCGCCTGGCTGGGATTTGCCGTCGCGGCCATCGTCTGGTCAACCGCGACCGGCGCGATACTTCAAGGGCGGCAACAGATACAACGGCTGGCCATATACAGTATGGGCCTGACAGGGTTGAATCTCGCCCTGCTCATCCCGGCCACCCACGTCTACGGCCTTCCAGGCGCCATCATGGCACTCGGGGTCGGTCACATTGTTTTCGCGCTGGCCGTGCTTGCCGCCCTCCCGCGTTCACTCCGCCGGCTCAACTGGTCGCGCGAGGCGTTGAACCATGTGGCGCACGGCCTCGCGCTCGGCTGGCCTTTGCTGGCGTCGACGCTCCTGGTGCCGTTGGTTGCCTGGCTGGGTCGCACCTGGCTTGGTCGGCACGGCGGCCTTGGGTCGGTCGGCCATTACCAGGTTGCCGAGACACTCAATCAGGCCATCCTCTTCGTGCCAATGGCCATCACGATGCCGCTCTACCCCATGATCGCCAGCCTATCCCGTGAGCGTCCCGAAGAGGCCGTGCGCACCTTCGCTCCTGTCTTTGTCTATGTCACGCTGCTGTCGCTGCCAACGGCCGTCATCGTCGGTTGGCTCGCGCCAATCTGGGTGGGACTGTTCGGCCCCGGCTATCAGGATGCCGCCCCCACAGTGGCCCTTCTCACCGTCGGCTACTTCATCTCCAGCGCGGGCTATCTCACTGGTTCATTCCTGGCTGGCTTCGGGATGACGGGTCGCGGTTTCCTGTTGAATGCCACCTGGTCCGTCCTCTACCTGTTTGCTGCCTGGCTCCTGGTGCCCAGGTGGGGGGCGACCGGACTGGCCGGAGCACATGTGGCATCGTACCTCGTACACACCGTCATTCTGGCTGTCGCGGTCCGACGGTGGATCGGCCTTGACATCGTGCCGGCGCCGCGATTGCTCGTGGGAGGCATCCTTCTGCTCGCACTTGGACTCTGGCTCATGCCGCGCCTCGATCCCGTCGCTCAGGCCCTGGCGGCCATACCGGCGCTGCTCGTATCTCTGGCGCTTGGAGGCCGCCTCTGGCGTCGCGCCTTCGAACGGCTACCTGGATGGATGGGCCTCCGGTGACGATTCTCTACTTCGGTGTCGTTGACTGGTATTATCTGAGACAGCGACCACAACACATGGCTCGCGAACTCGCTGCCCGGACCCGTGTCGTCTACGCGCATCCGCGCACGTTTCTCGGCAGCTGGCGCGCCCGGCATCGACTTCCCGCAGGTGCGCTGGCCGCCTGGCGCGATGACCCGGAGGGCGAGGGGCGAACGCTCAGCCTGTACGAACCGCTTGGCGGTCCGCGCCACCGGGGCGACGTTCTCCGTTCGTTCAGCGACCGATTCTTCCTCGGCGGGCTCCGGCGCGAACTCCGACGCCGACGACTGACACCGGATCTCATCTGGCTCGGGCACCCGTCACACGAGCGCTATCTCGAGGCCTTTGGCAACATCCCGCTCATCTATGACTGCATGGACGACTGGGGGGCGTTTCCGGATGCCGGGGAAGTGGTGGCGGGCGAATCGCGATTGATTCGGCGCGCGCGCTGGGTCCTGGCCTCGAGTCAAAAACTGGCCGATCGGCTCCGGGCGGGGGGTGCCACCGTCCATTTGGTCCCGAACGGCGTCGAGCACGAGCGCTTCCGAGGGGCAATCGATTTGCCCGTGGCCGCGGGGGATCGGACCGACCCTCGCGCATCGAGGATTGCGCTGACGATCGGCACCTTCGGCCCCTGGATCGACTTCGAGCTCATTGGCGAGATCGCTCGTGCCTGCCCCGGGTGGCATTTCCGTCTCGTCGGCCCGATCGAGGCGGATCCGCCCGCTGGCATTCCTCGCGCCGATAATCTGGAGTGGGTCGGCCGGCGTCCCTACGAGGAACTGCCTTTGATGATGGCCACGGCCGCCGCGGCCTTTCTGCCCTTTCGGCTGAACAGCCTGACCGCCAGTGTTGATCCCGTGAAAGTCTATGAATTTCTGGCGGCGGGCCTGGCGGTCGCGGCCGTGCCGCTGCCCGAGCTGGCCAAGTTTACTTCGGGAGTGGTCGTGGCCCGCACCGGTGCCGAATTCCGGGTGGCATTGGAGACCGCCCGCGAGCTTGGCGCCACGCCGTCCGCCCGCCGGATCCTTTCCGACAGCGTGGCTGGTCACTCCTGGGCCGGGCGCGCCGCATCGGTCCTGTCGCTGCTGCAATCCGTGATGGACCCCGAGTCGAGTCGCGCGTTTAAAGGTCGATAGGGATTCACGCCAGTGACTTTAGTATCATCGTCAAATGCACGTCAGCACGACCAATCGGAACAACATCCCCGACGATCTGCTCCTCAAGAGGCCTGTCACCAACGATCCAAATCGCCCCCTGCGGGTGGCGATGCTCGGTTCGAAGGGGATCCCCGCCAGCGTCGGCGGCGTCGAGCGGATAGTCGAGGAACTCTCGGCGCGCCTTGTGGCGCGGGGGCATGAGGTCACGGTCTACAGCCGGCGGGCCTACACCGGGGATGTTCCGGCGGGACACCATCGTGGCATCCGGTTGCGCTGGACGGCATCGCTTCCCGGCAAGTACACCGATACCCTGAGCCATGCCCTCATGTCCACCATTGATGCGCTTGGTCGGGGCTTCGACATCCTGCATATCCATTCCCTCGGCAATGCGCCGGTCATTCCACTGGCCCGACTGGCGGGGGCCCGCGTCCTCTTTCATGTGCATGGTCAGGAGTGGAAGGGAGGCAAGTGGGGGCCAAGGGCTCGAAGCTACTTTCGATGGTGTGAGGGGCTCGGTCTCTCATCGGCCCGGCAATCGGTGGTCAACACCGCCGCTTCGCACGACGACTATCGCGCGCGATACGGCCGCGAGTCGATCTACATTCCGAATGCGGTCGAAATGCCCGAGCCGCGTGTAACCGGTGTGCTCGAACGGCTCGGGATCAGACCGGGGTCCTATCTCCTTTTCGTGGGTCGCCTCGTTCCCGAGAAAGGGTGTCACTACCTGATCGACGCCCACCGTCGGCTGGACCTTGAGCTTCCCCTCGTGATCTGCGGCGAACCGGCGCATTCCGAGGATTACGCCCGACAGCTCAAGGCCTCGGCCGGCCCACGCGTCGTTTTTGCCGGCACGATTCTGGGCGAGGAACTGACCGAGCTCTACGCGGGGTGCTGGCTCCTGGTCAATCCAACCGAGCGCGACGCCGTCAGCCTGGTGCTTCTGGAGGCCATGGCCCAGGGGGCTCCGGTGCTGGCCAGCGACATTCCCGAGATGGTGGAGGGGCTCGGTGGTACCGGCTTTCATTTCCGGGCAAGAGATGCCGATGATCTGACCAGGGTCATGGCCGAGCTTCTGGCCGCGCCGGATCGACTCAGGGCGGTCGGCGCCGGGGCGAGGGAGCGGGTCCGCCAGGTTTACGCCTGGCCGGCCGTTGTGGATCAGTTTGAGGCGGTCTATCGGAATCTGATGGCCGGGCCGGAGTCTCTGTTATGATAAGGGCTCGCGGGCCGGGCAGCACCAGTCGCCGGCCCCGCCCGTTGCGTCATATCACCCGGAGCCGGGATGCACCTCGACACGACCAACCTGAAAAATATCCCCGACGACCTGCTCCTCGTAGTCTCCTATCGGTGCAATTCTCGATGCGTCATGTGCGGCATCTGGGAAGGGGATCAGGCGTCCGCGGGGGAGATGACACCCGCGGAGTACCGGGCCACGATTCCGGACTCGCTGTCGCATGTCAACATTACAGGCGGCGAGACATTTCTTCGGAAGGACCTGGTCGATGTGGTGGCTGCCGGCAAGGAAGCCGCACCGAAGGCGGCCATCACCATCTCAACGAACGGTCTCCAGCCCAGCCTCACGCGCCGGATCCTGCCGGATCTGTTGCGCGAAAAATCCGACATCGGTTTCGCCGTCTCGATCGATGGTGACGAGGCCATGCACGATGCGGTCCGCGGCATTCCCGGCAACTATCGGAAGTGCATCGAAACAGTCCGCGCTTTTCAGGAAGCCGGCTCCAAGAACATCCGGATCGGCTTCACCGCCATGGGGCAGAACGACCACCAGCTGGGCACCATCTACAAGCTGTCCAAGGAGCTCGGCGTCCAGTTCACCTGCGCGGTCGCGCACAACTCCGAACACTACTTCCAGACGGCGGTGAACACCGGCGTTCACGTCGATGTGTTGACGCAAGAACTCGACAAGGTGGCGCGTGAGGAACTGAAGTCGAGCAACGTCAAATCGTGGTTCCGGGCCTATTTTCAGAAGGGTCTGGGTGAATTCGCCGCCACCGGCCAACGGCCGGTTCGATGCGAGGCCGCACACGATTCCTACATGATGGACCCGAAGGGAAACATCTTTCCCTGCAACATCCTCAACATGCCCGTGGGAAACGTCCGCGAGCAGTCGTTCCTGGAAATCTGGACCAGCCCGAAGATGGACGAAATCCGGCACGTGGTTCGCAACTGCAAGGAGCCGTGCTGGATGGTCTGCACCGCGCGGAGTGCCATCAAGCGGCATCTCCCCGAGGTTTCGACCTGGGTCATTGTCCACAAGATGAAGGCCCATTTCGGAATGACCGTGATTCCGGGCCCCGGCGGCTCATTGCCGAATTCCCGGCCGGCCGCGTCGACCCCTGCGTAGGACGCCGTTTCAGGTCGCTGACGCGCCAACTGATCTGTATGAATTTCACGGCATTCCCACATTAGATAGTGAGCGGATTGAGGTTAGCCCGTCCGGGCCACAAGGACGGGAAGTCCCACCGATATTGAGGCGTCCTTCGTCCCTATGGTAAGTTCGAGCTGGTCGGTGGTGGAAATCCGTCTCAAGATCGGCCAACTCATTGCGTACCGGCAGGCCGTTGAGGCGCCCAGCCTTTCCCCATGGTGAGTGGATGAACTCTACGCTGACCCTTCAAATCCCCGCCGGGCAGGTTCCGGCGCCCCAGCTGGCCCCGGTGCCCCGGCATCGAAGGCAGGAGCGGCGTCTCTTGCTCCTCCGAGCTTCCATGGTGATCCTTGACCTCCTGGCGATCGCCGGTTCCGTGGCGTTGGCCATGATGACGCTGGGCCGTCAGGGGCAGGGCCCTCTACCGGGCCTCTTGCCCGTTGCGCTCCTGTCCGCGGGCATCTGGATCAGCTCGATCACCTGGGCGGGCGGTTATGAAGTCCGTCTCCTCGGGCGTCGGATGGAACTGACGACCCGCCTTCTCAAGGCCTCCATCCTGGCCGTCATCCTCCAGATCCTCGTTGACTTTGCCCTCCGGCCCTCGTTTCCCATGCCCGGGCGTGGCCCCCTGCTGCTCTTCTGGCTTACAGCTACCGCCCTGGTTCTCACGCTTCGGTGGAGCGTCTGGCGCTGGGTCGTCGTTCGGGCCCTCCGGGGACGTCTGACCAGCGAGGCTGTCGTCGTCGGTTCTGACCCGGAGAGCCAGCGGCGCAGCGCCCTTCTGCTGCGCTGGATGCTCTTTCCGCCGGTGGTCCGCACCGTCATCGACGGCAAGGGCGTTACGGAAGAGATCGAGCGGCTCGCCTCGCAAGGCGCCATCGATCAGGTCCATGTCGTCCGCGACGATATTCCTCGCGACACGTTGATCGAACTGGTGCAGCGCTGTGTCGGGTGGGGGCTGACCGTGGTGGTGGCCTCACCGGCATTCAACGTCATGATCGGCCGGGCCCCGGTCTTCGTGCTGGATGGCATGCCCGTGATCGAAATCCAGCCGTCGGGTCTTTTCACGCCGGCCCGCCACATCAAGCGGGCCATCGACCTGACCGGGGCGCTGGCCGGCGGGATCGTCCTTCTGCCCCTATTCGCCCTGATCGCCCTCGGAATCAAGCTCACATCCCGGGGACCGGTCTTCTATCGCCAGGAGCGGGTCGGCCGTGACGGGCGCGTCTTCCACTTTTTCAAGTTCCGATCGATGGTAGTGAACAACGACGAGCATCTCCATCGGGCCTACCTGGAAAAACTGGTCACGATCGGCGCAGAAGCCAGCCTGGACCGGAAAGGGCAAAAGATCTACAAGCTGGTGGACGACCCCCGGGTCACGCGGATCGGTGCTTTCCTGCGTCGAACATCGCTCGACGAACTCCCCCAGCTATGGAATATCATCAAGGGAGAGATGAGCCTGGTGGGGCCGCGCCCCTGCCTGGCCTACGAGTGGGATCTTCACAAGGAATGGCAGAAGCGTCGGCTGGATGTCACGCCCGGGCTGACCGGGCTCTGGCAGGTGACCGGCCGGAGCCGGGTGCCGTTCGAGGACATGGTGCTGCTCGATATCTATTACATCGCTCACTGGTCGATCGGACTGGATCTCGAGCTCATCCTGCGAACCGTGCCGGTTATTTTTTCCGGGCGGGGCGGGCATTGACAGCTTTGACATGACGGAAGAGCAGGGGGAAGCCATGGTCGGCTCGGCGGATAACGCAACGGGTCAGCTCGGTGTCGGCGTCGTTGGCTGCGGCTACTGGGGCCCGAATTTGATTCGCAACCTGGTCGAGAATCGACGATGCCGAAATCTGACCGTCTGTGATCTGAAACCCGAACGGCTGGTGAAGATCCGGCAGCGCTATCCGCATGTGGGCGTCCAATCGTCCTTCTGCGAACTGCTCAATTCCCCCGACATCGACGCCGTGGTCATCGCCACGCCACTCTCGACCCATTTCCCCCTGGCGGAAGCCGCGCTCCTGGCCGGCAAGCACACCTTCGTCGAGAAGCCGTTCACGGCCACTAGCGCCCAGGCCCGCCGTCTGCTGGATCTTGCCCGCGAACGGAACAGGATCGTCATGGTCGGACACACCTTCATCTACGCGCCGGCCGTCAAGCTGATCGCCGAGCTGATCCAGAAGGGCGAACTCGGGTCGATCCACTACATCTCTTCAACAAGGGTCAATCTCGGCATTCATCAGAAGGACACCAGCGTCATCTGGGACCTGGCGCCCCACGATCTCTCCATGCTGCTTCACTGGCTGGGCGAGCCCCCCATCCAGGTGTCGGCCGTTGGCCGCGACTATGTGCAGCCGGGTATCCCGGATGTGGCCTTCATCGACCTGGTTTTCGAGTCAGGGGCCATCGCCCATGTGCAGGTGTCGTGGCTGGCGCCGTCCAAGCTCCGCAATACCACCATCGTCGGGAGCCGGCGAATGGTGGTATACGACGACACGGAGAACCTGGAAAAGGTCAAGGTCTTCGACAAGGGCGTCTCCTACCGCGATCCGCAAACCTTTGGCGAATTCCAGCTTTCGTACCGCTCGGGCGATATCGTCTCGCCCAGCCTTGATTCCTACGAGCCACTGGCGGCCGAGCTGGATGATTTTCTGATCGCCGGGCTGACCGGGCGACGGCCCCAGTCCAATGCCGAATCGGGCCTTCAGGTGGTCCGGGTCCTCGAGGCCGCCGAGCGCTCGCTCATGAACGGCGGGCACCTGGAAAGGCTGGAGTGGGAGCCGATCGAAGTCGGGGTGGCAAAGGGCGACCGTTGAGTTCGACGCATCCGCCCGGCCTCCTGAACGTCACCCTTGGCGCCGGTGCCCAGCTCGACGAGCCGATCTTTCTCGGACGACCGCCGCGCGGTCGGCTGCCGGGGGAGCTCCCGCTGATCATCGGCGAGGGCGCGATCATCCGGGCCTTCACCGTCATCTATGCCGGCACCACCATCGGCCATCGCTTCCAGACCGGTCACGGCGCCTCGATCCGCGAGGACAACATCATCGGCGATGACTGCTCAGTCGGCACCAACGCCGTCCTCGAATTCGGAAACCGGATCGGCAACGGCTGCCGTATCCACAGCCTTTCCTTCCTGGAGATGGTCACCCTTGGTGATCACGTGTTCGTGGGACCGAACGTCGTTTTCACCGACGATCCGCATCCCATGGGATGCGCCCATTACAAGGAGTGCAAGGGGGGGGCCGTGGTCGAGGACCTGGTCAAGATCGGCGCCGGGGTGGTCGTATTGCCCGGCG
>JAWXBZ010000061.1:0-3678 GCA_034440375.1 Candidatus Eiseniibacteriota bacterium | reverse complement strand
CGCCGGCCGGCGGGGGCAGTCGTGTCGGGAAGCTCTCGCGTCTTATGAGACGGCCCGGCGGATCCTGGCCGGAGTCGCCGCAAGAGGGCCGTTACAGGAATCCATGAAGTCGAAACTAAGTGAGGTCGAGTTGAAGATTGCGGCTGTAAAACGCAGTTGCTGAGCCTCTGAGCGGCCGGCCTACGCGTCGGGTTTACCAGTCATCTGCCGATAGAGCCAGGCTTTGGCCACGGCCCAATCACGCTTGACCGTGGTGGCCGAAACGCCGATGACTTCGGCGGTTTCTTCCACCGTGAGCCCGCCAAAGAAACGCAGCTCCACGACCCGTGCCTGTTGGACATCGAGCTTCTCGAGGGCCAGAAGCGCATCATCCAACTCGGCATGGTCGGTACCGTCCGGCGCCGGAACCTCGATGGCAAGTTCGAGTGGACTCAGCACCGCCCCACCGCCCCGCTTCGCCGCGCGACGGGCACGCGCATGGTCCACCAGAATTCGGCGCATGGCTTGAGCCGCAATTCCAAGGAAATGCGACCGGCTCTGCCACGTCACCTGCCGCTGGTCGATCAGCCGGACATAGGCCTCGTGAATGAGAGCGGTGGTCTGTAGCGTATGGTCCGGTCGTTCCTGCCGCAGACGGCTGCGAGCCAGCACTCGGAGTTCCTCGTAAAGCACCGGCAGGAGTCGGTTCAGGGCGTCTTTGTCCCCCCCGCAGTAGTTCAGGAAGACGCCGGTCGTTTCAGCCTGATCCTGGCGCAAGGTCGACTCCGATGATGCGGACGGCTCGATTACCGGGCCATGACTTCGATCTAGACCCGATCGTAAAGAAACTTTACCAAAAAAAAGCGTATTTGGAGGAGTTGGCCTCGGCTATCCCCAGTGTATCTCCAGAGTTGAGTGGTGAACCCTTCAAATTCATGTTCTTCATGATGATGCCGGCTCCGCCTTCGCCCTGCGGCCCATCCCCAACCCGTTCCGGGCCGGGACGCAGATCCGCTTCGTGTGCTTGCGGGCAGACGAGGTCGTTGCGAAGACACGCAACTAACCTTCCTCCGGCGCCTTCACCCCCCGAAACGCCCGCCACAACAACAGGTCATAGGCGATCTTGAGCCCCGCGCCTGCAATCAGGGGCGCGCCGAGCGCGCCGGTCATCATGGTGCCGGCGAAGGCCGGCGCCACCGCCCACGCGCCCAATCTCACCAGATGGGTGATGCCGCTGGCCACCGTTCGTTCCTCCTTACTCACGACGGCGATGACGTATGACTGCCGTGTGGGCACGTCCATCTCGACCAGCGATTCCCGGAGCAGGAAAAGAATCGCGGCTACCGTGAAGTTGGGGGCGAACGGCACCGTCAGGAGCAGCAGACTGGATGGGAGGTGAGTGAACACCATCGTGTTCACCAGGCCGATGCGCCGGGCCAGCCAGGCGGCACCGAGATGACTTCCGGCGTTGGCGATTCGGGCGGTGAAAAAGAGGATGCCGATGGTGGCGGTCGGGACTTGGAACCGCTCGTGAAAGAAGTAGGCGAGAAGGCTGGTGGTCAGGAATCCGCCGCCGAGGCTGTCCATGGCGAAGAGGGCGGATATTTTGGTGATGAGCCCCCGGGAGCGAGGCGAAAGGGTGGGCCTGGCTTTCGGGGTGGTGGATTCGACGGCGGGGGAGAGTGTGGTACCCAGGATGGCGGCCATGGCCAGGAGCACGGCGTACAGAATCATGCACAGCTTCATGTCGGGGATGATGGCCAGGAGGCCGCCGATGGCGTGGCCGATGTCCTGGCAGACGTTGTAGATGGCGAAGGTCCTGGTGCGATCCTTGTCGGTGGTGGTCGACGGCAGAATGGCCTGGTCCAGGATGAGCGTGGCACCACGGTCCCGCCCCATGCCGTTGATCATGCCGGCAAAGGAAGCCGCGATGAGCAGCCAGGGTGAGCCGGTGAACGCGAGGACGAGACCGCCGGCGGCTCCGAGGAGATTGACGGCGATCAGGATGCGGCGGCGGCCGATGCGATCGCCGGCAATGGTCGTTATGAGGGCAGCGAGCGCGCCACCACCGAGCCCGGCGCTGATGGCATAGCCGATCTGTGTTGCATTCAGGCCGACATCGGCCAGGTACAGGCCGAGGAGGACGCCGGAGAGGCCCGTCGCCAGCGAGCGGAGGAAGGCGGCGGCGTAGAGGCGGTTGCGGTCGCCGGTCAAGCCCCCGCCCGCGCCCCACGCAAAGCGCAAATCGCATGCACCTCGGCATCACTCAACACCCGCGCTGCTGACTTCGCATCACCAAAAATCGCCTGCACCAGTTCGTCCGTCACCGGATACCCCCGTTTCTCCAGCCAGTACGAAACGTTGGACGCCCCGCTCATCGGACCAATCTCGATGATCTGCTCCATCCCGAACATGCCGGCCGGCACGCCGGAGTAGATGGTGTCCGTGAGCCAGGTGTCCCCTTTTTTGGCCGCCTTGATGACGGCGGCGGCGTGGACACCCGTGGCGGTGCGGAAGGCGTCACGGCCGACGACGGGGTAGCTGACCGGGATGGGAACATCGGTGGCATCGCTGACGGCGCGGCAATAGTGGCCGAGGGCTGCGAGGTCGTTGTCGATCCATCCGAGGAGCTTGAAGTTGACCAGGACCTGGTCGAGGGCGGCGTTGCCCACGCGCTCGCCGACGCCGAGGGCCGTGCCGTGGATGCGATGGGCGCCGGCGGCGGCAGCGGCCATGCAGTTGATCAGGCCCAGGCCACGGTCGTTGTGCCCGTGCCAGTCAATCTTCACATCCTCGCCGGTGTCGGCCACGACTTTCCTGATGAAGCGGATCAGCGCGGCGGTACCCTCCGGAGTGGCGTGACCCGTCGTGTCGGCCACGCAGACGCGCCGGGCTCCACATTCGATGGCCGTCGTGTAGATCCGGCGCAGCGTTTCGGGATGGGCTCGCGTCGAGTCCTCGGTGACCATCATCACCGGGAGGCCGCGCTTGACGCCGTGGCGCACGGCCGTCTCGGTCAGGCCGAGGAGCTGGTCAATCGTCCATCCCTCCGTGTACATGCGGATTGGGGATGAGCCGAGGAAGGTGCAGGCCTCGATCGGAATGCCGACGGCATCGGCCACATCGGCAATCGGGTCGATGTCCTCCGGCTTGGTGCGGGCCGCGCAGTTGGCGGTGATCTTGAGCTTGCTCCGGGCGATTTCCTCGGCCAGGCGCCTCACATCGGCACGGGCGCGCGGGCCGGCGGCCGGAAGGCCGATGTCGGCGGTATGGATGCCGAGTTTTTCCATCAAGTGGAGAATTTCAATCTTCTTCTCGATCGGCGGGTCGGTCACCGACGGCGACTGGAGCCCGTCACGCAGTGTTTCGTCGTCGAATTCAATTTTCTGCTGCGGGCGGGATGGCAGGCCATCGACGACATTCCAGTCGTGGATCAGCGCATCACGGTCGGTCATCTCGAAACCCCTGGGAAGGCGACAATCAGTCCAGAAACTGCGTGATGAAACACTTCAGATAATAACTCTCGGGGAAGCCGACGAGAATGGGATGATCGCGCCCCTGCGCCCGCTTCTCAACGATCCGGAAGCGGCGATGTACATCGGCCGCGGCCGCGGCCAGGACATCATGAAACAGCTCCTCAGTGACATGGTGCGAGCACGAGCAGGTGATGAGAATCCCGCCCGGTGACAGCATCTTCAT
>JAWXBZ010000060.1:0-14618 GCA_034440375.1 Candidatus Eiseniibacteriota bacterium | reverse complement strand
GTCGGCTGGTCGCGTCGTGGTCGTCGGGTCTTGGGGATTCTCTCAGTACCGTACATGGCGATGGAGCCGCCCATCGACCCGACGACCACGACGCGACCAGCCGACTCGAGCACGAGCGGCAGAAAAGTCCGCGTCATCCGGACCACGCCGAGGACGTTGATCTCGAACAATTCCCGGACCTCGTCGTCGGTGAACGACGCAATTGGTCCGATGCCTCCGACACCGGCATTGTTGACCAGGGCGTACAGCCCTCGCCCGGCCGCATGTACGGTTTTCGAGCGCGGCCGCGACATCGCCCGGCGCCCGCACATCCAGCCTAATTGGTGTGATGTTCGTTACCGCGGCCAGTTCGGCAAGGTATCCCGCACGCCGGGCCGTGGCAAAGCCGGGGTAGCCGAGGCCAGCCAGCCGCGCTGCGGTGGCGCGGCCGATGCCGGTACTGGCGCCGGTGACGAGAACGGGGCGCAATGCGCGATCGTGGGACATGCCGAAACTTCTCAAACCGCAACCGGCGCGAACCATGACAATTCACATATTTTGAACGACCGGGGAGGTCCAAAGTGGCTTCCGTTGCTGGAAGCGGAGAGCCAACCAACGGAAGGATGAGAGACGTGCGCGGATTCAACAAGTGCCTGATCGCCAGCCTCGCCCTGGTGGCCTGGGTCGGGGCGGCCGAGGGCCAGAGTTTGTGCGGAAGCTGGAACGCGGTTTCCATGCCGGCAGCCGCCGGGCATGGACTTGCCGCGGTCTCGGCCTCATCGGCCACCGACGCGTGGGCCGTTTGGCGTGGGCTCTATCACTGGGACGGTACGGACTGGAGCCTCGTATCGGCTCCGGGCCTCGGAACTCAGGACACCGTCTTCCAGGCCGTCGCCGCGGTCATTCCCACAACGGCGTGGATCGTGGGCACCGCAACGCGTTACGGCAACACCCAGACATTGTTCGAGCGCTGGAACGGCTCCGCGTGGCTCGTGGTGCCGAGCCCGGTCGTCACGGGTGGATCGGGATTCGATGCCGTGACCGCCCTGAACGCCAATGACGCCTGGGCCGTGGGATATCGCGCCGGCGGCCTGCCGGAGTTCCAGGCCACCACCGTGACCCTGACCGCCCACTGGGACGGCACGAGCTGGACCCGGATCCCCAGTCCGAACATCTCCAACCGCAGCCACGCGCTGATGGATGTGGCGGCCATCGCGTCCAATGATGTGTGGGCGGTCGGCTATTACCGGAACATGACCGAAAACTATCAGACGCTCATCCTTCACTGGAACGGTTCCAGCTGGTCGATCACGCCGAGTCCCAACTATCCGGGCCTCAATCATCTCTACGGCGTCTCCGCGACCGCCTCGAATGACGTCTGGGCCGTCGGGGATGCCTGGGACGGCGTCATCTCCCGGCAGATCTTTCTTCACTGGGACGGCTCGACCTGGAGCCTGATCACCGGCCCGGGCGGGCCGACGGCCTGTGTCGGCTGTTCCGGCGACGTCCTGGCCATGGGGCCCGACGATGTCTGGGCGGTCGGAGGAACCATCGGCCACTGGGACGGAACCGAATGGACGGTCGTCCCCAATCCGGACGTGCCGGGATCGACCGGCATCTCGATGCGGGCATTGGCGAAAATCGGCGCGTGCGATGCCTGGACGGTCGGCAGCAGCTTCGGCGCCGACGGCTCCGACAACGCGCTGGCGGTCCGGCTCAGCGCCGGCGGCGGCACCGCCAATGAAATTCCGATCGCCATGGCCTCCGCCGATCCCGGCAGTGGCCCGGGCCCGCTCCAGGTCCAGTTCAGTTCGGCGGGAAGCCATGATCCGGACGGCTCGATCGTCTCGTGGCTCTGGAATTTCGGCGACAGCAGCTACCCGGCCAACAGGACTGATCCGAACCCGATTCACACCTACCTTCAAACGGGTCCACTGAGTTACCAGGTATCGCTCCAGGTGACGGACAACGACGGGGCAGTGACGGAGGCCAGCACGCAGGTCCTCATCACGCCCGGCACAGCGTCGGTGGGGCCCGGGGCGGTGGCGGACTTACTGGCGCTTCGTGTCAGCCCGAATCCCTCGCGCGGGTCGAGCGTCATCACCTTGACGCTGCCGGCCACCGGGATGGTGCGCGTGACGATTCTCGACGTCAGCGGACGCAAGGTTCGGGATGTCCAGTCGGCAGTCATGGAGCCCGGCGAACACCTGTTGCGGTGGGACGGCCTGGATGCCGAGGGGCGACCCGCCGGGGACGGGATGTACTTCGTCACCGTGACTGCCGGGCAGAGCCGGGTCAGCACGCAGCTCCTGCGGATCCGTTAGGCCCGCTTCCGTCGTGCTAACGTCACCCGTCCCCACGCCGGGGTGGCGAAACTGGCAGACGCTGCGGACTTAAAATCTGCTTGTCGTAAGACAGTGCGGGTTCGATTCCCGCCCCCGGCACTTCACTTTTCTGGTGACCTGGTCACCGTTTGAAGATATGTTCCATGTGCCACTGGAGCGCGTCGGGGCTTGGCCGACTCATTGAGTCGTCCGGGATCTGCGTGAGCCGGACATCGTCGTATTGATAATAGCGGCGACCATTGCTCCACTTGTCGCGAATGCGAGATGAGACTCGGACCGTGTAGTCCGGGGTAATCGTCACGTATCCGCGGTCAAACAGGGTGTGAAACTCCTCGGCAAGGAGTATTCCATTCTGCAGATGGTTGCTCCGTGGTGCGAGATAGGGCTGGATATGCGCGGCTTCGAGAACCGGCTCGGTTCTCTCGCCGGTTACCGCACACCGACGGCCGTAGGCGTCGAGTAGCCGGGCCTTGAATGCCCCCTGACCCTCGCGTTGAGCGGTCCGGGCTTCGATGATTCGACGCTCGTCCGCCTGAAGGGGCATGAAGCGCCCCGTGAACTCGGATAGTGTTTCTTGGTGGACAGAGTCCATGGAGATCTGAGCCAGAAGGTTTGCGGCCCGTCCGGAATCATCCTCCGACTTGCCCTGCACGATGTTCCGCGCCCAACCCATCTCGTCGTCCCAACGCATCCATCGGTTGCGAGGCCAGAATCGGACATCCCGGAGCAGCGTGCACCCGAGTGGGGCTGAGTCGCCGCGTTTGCGCAGAAGATCCTCGTGCCGATAGCCGCCAATACTTCGAAAGAATGTCTCCTCATCAACTGCACCATTCTTCCATTCAAAAAACGTCCAGGCCTCCTCCAGTCGAGCCGCGCAAAATGGGAGAAGAAGCCATAGCCCGCGATTGCGTTGAACGGGGACTTCAACCGAAAGAAGACGGGTTCGCCCGGGGTCATGCGTTTCATGGGCCGCTGCGCTCGCGGCGACCAGAAGTTGGCTTCGTCGATCCGGCCGTCCACCGCCCGACTTGCCAGGAAGTCAAACCACCGTTTGTCCGTTTGAGCAATGAATGGAATCACTGTTGGCCTCCATGATCTCGCGTGGGAGAGTAATCTGGAGTGGGTAGCCGCTGGAAGGGCGGCTTGGTCCGCACAAGCGAACTTGTGCGTGGCAAAGCCAGAAGATGACTCCTCCGCGCAGGTGAGGTAGAATCGAGCCAACTGTCCGAGGTCGACTCCTACCCTCGTGGTGGCGGTCATAGTCGGCCTGAGTGGCCCAAACAAATCAATTGGGCCACGACTTGGTGTTGAGCATTCCAAGGGCGATGACCAAGCTGGGAAGGCGATGAAACCAATCGAAACCGCAGGAATCCATCTCGTGAATGATCCTGTCCTGGAGGAGATCGTCGGCCGTCTGGTGGCCGCGTATTGCCCGGAGAGCATCTACCTTTTTGGGTCGAAGGCCCGCGGAGACGATGGACCCAACAGCGACTACGATCTTTTGGTCATCGTCCCAAGTGATGCTCCGGCTGATCGTACCCGGGCGCGCCTGGCCTACGAGGTGCTCTGGGGTACCGGGGCCGCGGCGGACGTTGTCGTCTGGACGAATTCCCAGTTTGAAAGCCGGCGGCACGTCGTGGCTTCTCTGCCGGCTTCCGTATTGCGGGAAGGCAAGCTGCTCTATGCCGCCTGACCCCGGTACGCTTGGGGAAGCGAGGGCGTGGTTCAAGAAGGCACTGGTTGATCTCCGCGCTGGCCGGCTGGAAGTCGGGGAAGTCCCCTCGCTGAACACGGATATTGTGTTTCATGCCCAGCAGGCGGCTGAGAAATCCCTGAAAGGGTTCCTGACTTTTCACGCTCAGGCCTTTCGCAGGACGCACAATCTTATTGAGATCGGGGAAGCCTGCGTGGCTGTGGATCCCACGCTGGAGGGTGCTTCGTAGAGCTGCGGGCCTTACAGAATACGCCTGGAGGTTTCGCTATCCGGGGGATCCGGATGAGCCGAGCGACACGGAGGCCACGGACGCATTGAGCTTGGCCCAGGCCGTCTACGAAGCCGTGCTCTCCCGACTTGTCGACGAAGTGAATCCTGAATTCACTTCCCTCGGACTCTGACGGACGAGTCCAAGACGACATTCGACCTGACGCGCCTTCAACGCGTGTGGCGAGATCGTCAGCGTCTCTTGAATCCGCTTGGCCAGTCCGCGGAGGACGCCGCGCATTCGCCCTCGCGGCATCAGCTCCAACTCCTCGCAGATGGTCTCGCGCGCGGATTCGTACTCCTCAAGGCTTCCCCTCAGTTCGACCCGGCCCCGCCGCCAGGTGGCGGATGAGGCAAGCGCTGGTTCGTCGATGTCAAGTGAATCAGAGGCGAGCAGAAGCCGGTGCTCCTTCGCACTGATGACGAATGTCACGTGGGCTGCTGAGGCTGCGCGGTGGTCGCGGTATGCCCGCAGATCCCACGGCCCCCCGTCCCAACCCGAAATCGTTCCAGCATCCTGAAACGCGGTGCATTCCCAATCGACGATGGGAGGCAGGTCCGTGTGAGAGACTCGGATGTGTCCCGGACAGGTGCGATGGTGCGGTCCCGGATCCCCTTGCCGCCCCATTCCGCCCATCCGCTTTCCCCGGGTCTCCTTTCGGACATATTCTCCCGGCGGCGGAGAGTGCCGCAAGGCTCCGATAGCCAGGGTCAGGGACGGACCAACTCGATCCGTCGACCCCGACGTAGTCTCACAGCATGGGAGTTGCCCGGTGACACCCAATACAATCGAAGCTGGCTCCGCTCTACCTACCGTCCCGATCGAAGAGACCGAAGCCTTCGCCACGCTGACCTCATTGGCCCACCGCAAGACGCTCTCCATACCGGAAGAACTGCTGGTCCGACACATCTTGAGTCTGAATCGCGACGCCGATTGGTCCGTCCAGCGCGCCGGTATGGAGGCGCTCCTTCGGCGCGTCGGTTCGGCGCGGCAGGAGGCGCTGCGTGTCGCAGAGAGGCCGCCGGGCCGGCGCCTGTTTGGGCGCTACTCCACGCGTCGGGCCCGACAGGCCGAGCGGCCGTATCGGACGGTGCTCGAGTCCATTGAGCCGGTGCGTGGCAGCTGTGATTGCCCGGACTATCTGCGGAATTCCCTCGGTGTGTGCAAGCACCTCATCGTCATCCTGGCCGACATCTGTTCCAAGCCGAAGCAATATGCCTACGCGAGGTCGGCACGGGCAGCTGCGGAATTGCCGACTCATGCTCGATTCCGCTGGGATCCGGTGAGACCGCTGACCGGTGAGGGGGACTGGCTGGCCCGCATCGCGCTCGTGGGGGCAATCCCATCGGGGAAGCTCCCAGCTGAAATTGCCGGTGCGGCCCGGCGCTGGTTCGACAGTCCACGGACCGGTGAACGCTTGTTGCGGGAAACCTGGATCCACGACCCGGAGAAGCGGAGTCGCCTGGTCTCCGATCTGCTTCTAATCCTGGAAGTGCGGCCGGCCACCGGTTCGCCCCGCGGCTGGCTCCCCGATCCGGCGCTGCACTCTCTCCTTCGAATGGAGGCCCAGCGGCTCAAACGTGTCCTGACGGATCGCGCCGACCGCCCGGCGCTGACGAGGGCCCTTCGGACTCTCAAGGGGAAGCTCTACCCGTATCAGGTAGAGGGGGTCGAACGGATGCTTGCGTCCGGCCGGCTTGTGCTGGGCGACGACATGGGTCTGGGGAAGACGATCCAGGCCATCGCCTGCTGCCATGCACTGTGGCATGGGGGCAAAGTGCGCCGCGGAATTCTCGTCGTGCCGGCGAGCCTCAAGCCTCAATGGCTGCGAGAGTGGCAGCAGTTCACCGACACGCCCGTCCGAGTCGTCGAGGGTGGCGCCGCCGAACGCCGAAAGACATTGTCGGGCTCCTGGCGCGGATTCTTCATCGTGAACTACGAGCAGGTGATCAGGGACCTGCCGGCGCTTCAGCTTTTGAAGCCTGACATGATAGTTCTGGATGAGGCTCAACGGATCAAAAACTGGGCTACGAAGACGGCCGCCTGCATCAAGGCGCTTCAGCCGCACTACCGGATGATTCTCACCGGAACACCGATGGAGAATTGCCTGGATGAACTTGTGTCGGTGATCGAGTGGGTGGACAACCATGCGCTCGAGCCAAAGTGGCGTCTCACGCCGGCGCATTCGACATTTGCCGATGGGTCCAAGCAGGTAGTCGGGGCGCGCAATCTGGACACGTTGCGACTTCGTTTATCCGCCTGCATGCTGCGCCGCCGCCGCCAGGAGGTGCTCCGCCAGCTGCCACCACGGACGGACACAGTCGTCCCCGTCGAACTGAGCGAAGAGCAACGCGATTCGCACGACGCGCTGAACCAGCCAATCGCCCAATTGATGTCGATCGCCAGAAAACGGCCGCTCAGCCCCTCGCAGTTTCTGCGACTCATGAGTCTCCTGACCACGCAGCGCATCATCTCAAACGGAATGGCCCAGGCGGAATTCGCCACTGTCTGGCCCGACATCTCCGGCATTGAAGACCCGGAACCGGCGCTGCTCCGCGGCCTCGGAACTCCGAAGCTACTCGAGTTTCGCGAGATTGTTAACCAGGTGGTCGTTGAGCAGGGTCGCAAGATCGTTGTCTTTAGCCAGTGGCGCCGGATGCTGGCTCTGGCCCAATGGGCCGTTCGGGATATCCTCCGCGATTCCGGCGTCCGATCTGTTTTCTTCACGGGTCAGGAGAGTCAGAAGCAGCGGACAGCCAATATTGTGGCTTTCCACGATGACCCTGACACCCGTATCTTCTTTGCTACCGACGCGGGCGGCGTTGGGCTGAATCTTCAAAAGGCCGCCACCTGTTGCATCAATATCGAACTCCCTTGGAACCCGGCGGTGCTGGAGCAGAGGATCGGACGCATTAACCGTCTCGGCCAGAAGTGGCCGATTGACGTCTACAATCTGGTGAGTCAGGACTGCATCGAAGCCCGCATCGCGGCGGTCGTGGCGGACAAGCGGGCACTCTTCACGGGGTTGTTTGACGGTGCCAGCGACGAAATCCGATTCGAGCGCTCGGGGTCGTTCCTGAGTACGATGGAACGGCTCATCGAAAAGCCGGCGATCCCAGATGCGCCTGATCTGGATGGTGCGTCGGCTGAAGCGTCCGGAGCGGTCGAGGCGGAACTGGACGAAGTCGTTTCAGCCGCCGACGAGTCGCAGGATTCATCGCTTCGTCCGGGAAGCGCAGGTCCCGGCACGGCGGAGAGTGCCCGGATGCCTGAAGCCCCGCCGCCCGCAGGGGACATCCGGACCCTTTTCGCAGGCCTGAAGGTCCGCCGAACGGATGAGGGAGGGCTCACGATCGAAGCTCCACCGGAGACTGCCGCCACCTTGGCCGCTGTGCTGGAAGGGCTGGCTCAGGTCCTGAAAGGCCAGTGATCCGGTGGCTCCACGGCGCGACTTATCCCCTTGGCGAAAGTGGCGGCCGTGAGCGTGGGTGACGCGGTAAGGAGAGACCGCCTACTCGGACTGATCGAGCGGGAGGAATCGCGTCTCGCCGATCTCGTGCTCGAGCAAGGCGCGGCTGAACAGCGACTCAAAGCTCTGCGCCGAGAGCTTCACGAATTCGATATCACCTTCGAAGTGCACCAAGCCGCTGAGCAGAGGCTCCAACAACCTGAAATCGCCACGGCTGAAGGTCGAATTGCCCTCTTCCGCCGCCTGTTCCGTGGCCGCGGAGGCATTTACGCGACGCGCTTCGTCAGTACGAAGACGGGCAAGGCTGGATACGCACCCGCCTGTGGCAACAAGTGGGTCAAGGGCCTCTGTGAGCTTCCCCGCGTCAAATGCGGCGAGTGCGCCAATCAGGCCTTTCTGCCGCCGGACGACGAGGCCATCCGGGCCCACCTCATGGGGCAGCACGTGCTGGGTATCTACCCGATGCTGGTCGACGAAACCTGCTGGTTCCTGGCCATGGACTTTGACAAGTCGTCCTGGCGAGAGGATGTCGCAGCATTGACGGCGACCTGCCGCCTGAAGGGCCTATCGCCGGCCGTCGAGCGATCGCGGTCCGGGCAAGGTGCTCACGTTTGGTTTTTCTTCACGGCACCGGTTTCGGCGCGCACCGCACGGGCGATGGGCTGTGCCCTGATCACGGAGACGATGTCGGCTCGACCCGAACTGGGCATGGACTCCTATGATCGCCTGTTTCCGAATCAGGATTCCATGCCGCGAGGCGGATTTGGGAACCTCATTGCATTACCGCTCCAGTTGGAGGCGAGGAAGGACGGGAATTCACTTTTCGTCGATGACCTGTTCCAACCGCATTCGGATCAATGGCAGTTCCTGGCCGGCCTTGAGCGCCTGTCGCCCGAGAGGGTGGAAGCCCTTGTCGGCGAAGCGGCCGGCCACGGGGGTGTGATTGGAACAACGTTTGTCGGAGCCGTCGAAGAGGATGTCCCGGCTAATTTGAGCACAGGGGGCCGACCGGTCAGGCCCGGCTCAATCCCGGGGGTCCTTCCGCCCACGGTCCGGGTCATCCTCGGGCCGCGCCTTCTGGTCGAAAAAATCGGAATACCTCCGGCTCTGATCAACCAGATCAAGCGCCTGGCTGCGTTTCAGAACCCCGAATTCTACAAGAAGCAAAATCTGCGACTCTCCACGGCCCTGACGCCGCGGGTCATCTCCTGTGCCGAGGATTCTCCGGATTTCGTCTCGCTTCCCCGGGGCTGCCTCGATCACCTGGACGAATTATTCAAGGAACACGGGATCTCGATGTCCATCCACGATGAGCGCTCGGCCGGGGTCCCCCTCGATCTCAAGTTCAAGGGCGAACTCGCCCGCGCACAGCGGACGGCCGTCGACGCCCTGCTCCCATTTGATCTCGGGCTTCTGGTGGCACCTCCGGGAAGTGGCAAGACCGTCCTTGGCACCTACCTCGTGGCTCAACGGCAGTGCGGAACGCTGATCCTGGTCCACCGGCAGCCGCTCCTCGATCAATGGGTCGCGCAGCTTGCCATGTTCCTGGGTATTGATTCGAAGGCGATCGGGCAGATTGGCGCCGGCCGGCGGAAGCCCAACGGTCGCCTCGACGTGGCAATGCTCCAGAGCCTGGTGCGTTCCGATGAGGTCAACGACCTCGTCGGTGGCTACGGACAGGTGATCGTGGATGAATGCCATCACGTGCCGGCGGTGTCGTTTGAGCGGGTCCTGAACGCCGTGAAGGCTCGGTATCTGGTCGGTCTGACAGCAACGCCGCAGCGGCGGGATGGGCACCATCCGATTATCGAGATGCAGCTCGGTCCCGTGCGCCACACGATCAAGGCCGCAGAGTCCAACTCCTCGACGGGTCACGCATACGGTCTCGTGGTCCGGGAGACCGGTTTTCAGGTGGCGCATGACCAACGCAATCCGAGAATCCAAGAGATCTATGGCGCCCTGGCTACTGACGAGGCTCGAAACAGTCTCATCCTCGACGATGTGCTCGCGGCGGTCGAATGCGGCCGATCTCCGCTGGTCCTGAGTGAACGGAGAGAGCATCTCGAGTGGCTGGCCGATCGCTTGAGGCCCGCGGTTCGAAATCTCGTGGTCTTTACGGGTGGCGCTACGCCGAAGGCGCGCCGGGATCTCATCGAACGCCTCGACCAAATACCCGGTGACGAGGAACGGCTTGTCCTCGCTACGGGTCGTTACATCGGGGAAGGCTTTGACGACGCCCGCCTCGATACCCTGTTCCTGGCTCTTCCCATCTCCTGGAAGGGGACCGTCGTGCAGTACGCGGGACGGCTTCATCGAATCCATCCAACCAAGACCCAAGTCTACATTGTCGACTACGTCGACCGCGCCGTGCCGATGTTGGCCCGGATGCATGAGAAGCGACTCCGGACGTACCGTGGGATCGGCTATGTCCCGCATGTTTGGCCTTTCAGCAATCCCGGGCGTCAAGAAGTGACCTTGGAGTGGATCGGGGACGGACCCGTGTCCAATAATGCCGACTTGACAGACCCCGATTAACAGTCCAGCTGCTTTCAAAGGATGACGGCAGATCAGCTTGTGGAGTACAATTGAGCCTTGGAGCATCGAAGTTCCAAATAGACAATGGTTTAGCGTGCGATTGGCGTCTGGATGCTTACACCCCGAACAAATCTGGACGTGTGATACATGACGCAGCCTGAGATCGACGGCACTGCGCCGGGCAAAGACGCAAAGTTGGCGGAAATCGTTGATCGCCTGGTAAGGGCCTATTCTCCTGAGCGGGTTTACCTATTCGGATCGATAGCGCGCGGGGACGCCGGTCCCGACAGCGACTACGACCTGCTGCTCGTCGTCCCGGACGACGCATCGCCTGAGCGGGTGCGGAGCCGGTTGGCCTATACCGCGCTGCGAGGAACGGGCACGGCTGCGGACATCCTTGTCCTGAGGAGGTCCTCCTTCGAATGCCGAAAGCACATCCGATCATCGCTTCCGGCGGCGATTCTCCGCGAGGGAAATCTGCTCTATGCCGCTTGATTCCGTAACGCTGGGAGAAGTCGGCGGTTGTCGTAATCAAAGAGGGTGGTGACATGGTAAATCATGATCTTGCCGGTCTCCTGGGAGGGCTGAGGAAAGGGCTTGAGGCAATTTACGCCGGACGCCTGAGAGGGGTCTACCTCTACGGCTCATACGCGCGCGGAGAGGCCGACGACGAATCCGATCTCGATGTCCTGGTCGTGCTCGACGCCATCGAGAGCTACGGGGCCGAGATCGACCGGACGGGCCATCTGGTCTCTGGCCTGTCTCTGGATCATCGGGTGAGTGTAAGCCGAGTGTTTGTGAGCGAGGCGGATTGGTCGAACAGCGAGACCTGGTTCATCCTGAATGCGCGCCGGGAAGCACTGGCGGCATGAAGGACGACATCTATTCGTGACACAGGACACTCGCGCAAACGGGAAAGGAATGCACCAGAATGACTTTTAGCGTCGAGGTTGAATTGGAAGCGGATGGGCGGTGGATCGCAGAGGTCGTCGAGCTGCCCGGCGCGCTAGCCTACGGCGCTACCGCTGACGAGGCGATTGCCAGGGCGAAAGCTCTCGCGCTTCGTGCTGTGGCCGAACGACTGGAACTGGGCGAGACCGGTCCTGAGCTGGCGGATATTGCCTTCCGAGCCGCGTGAGCACCTGGCCGAGTACCCGGGCACGACTTGTCCTGAGTGCGCTCGAGCGCATTGGTTGGACGATCAAGCGACAGACCGGCTCACACCGCACGCTCGAGCGATCGGGGTGGGCAGACGTCGTCTTCGCCTTCCACGATCGTGATGAGATCGGGCCGAGGATGCTCTCGCGAATTGCCAAGCACACCGGTTTGAAACCTGAGGACCTGTAGATCGCTCACAGTTATCACTTCGTTTCGAGCCCCGCCCTGGTAATGTGCGCCTCCGCTCACATGCAAAATACCGGAGTTCAAGACTTCATCGCGGGTAGTTGTACTTGTGCTGTCCGGCGGAATTCTTCGCGGTTATTCATGGACACCATCCGGACACCGTGCAGTTCTTATCTCTGGTTGCTCCGCTGCAAGCAATTGTTGTGATGCGAGTTGCGGGGCCAGCGCCTCGCGTGCAAACGGCACTTAAAATCCGCTGACCGAAAGGTCGTCCGGGTTCAATTCCCGGCCCCGGCACCAGCACAAGTGCACATGAAATCAACGAACACATCACAAGGCCGCAGCATCAAGTTAATCCCTCCGACGCCTGGTGCTGTGAAGATAGTGGTCGGTGACATCAGGTTCAGAGAGAGTCGCTGCCGGTCCCAAGTGGTGACTCGTGATCAGGGCTCAGTGATCACGATGGACGAGACACCGATCCGAGAGGAGCCGATAACAGACTTTGACAATCCTCGACATAGGATGTACCCTCATCCCATGAACGTCTCACTCACACAGCAGCTTGAAAAGTTTGTCCAGAAGAAGGTGGCCTCTGGCCTCTACACGTCGGCCAGCGAGGTTGTCCGAGAGGGCCTCCGCCTCCTCGAGGAGCAGGAAAGGCTCAAGGAGGCCCGCCTGCAGGAGTTTCGAGAGAAGGTCGAAGTCGGATGGACTGCAGCGGAACGCGGAGAATTTGTCGACGGCTCCGCCGCGATGAAAGCCCTGCTCGCGCGCACGACGAAGAAGGCGAAGGCGAAGAAGAAAAGCGCGTGAGCCGGTATCTCCTCACCAAACCGGCTCTTGCGGACCTCGAAGAAATTCTCGGTTACATCGCGGAAGACAAGCCCGGGGCCGCCGAGCGGGTCGGCGAGCGCTTCGCTTCGACCTTCGACGCGCTCGCAATGAATCCTGCAATGGGACACGTTCGGGAAGACCTCATGGCGAGGTCTGTTCGCTTCTGGCCGGTTTACTCCTACCTTGTCGTCTACCGAGCCGAGACGAAGCCGCTTCAGGTTCTCCGCGTCCTAAGCGGATACCGGGATATCGCGGCGCTTCTTGGAGGACCCGACCAGCCCTAAGCGCCGAGGTCGGCACAGGCTTGAATCCCGCCTCTACACTGCCTCCGACTTTTTCGCCCCACGAATTCCCAAAGCGCCCCCAAAACCGTGACGGGTTGGTGACACGCGAGGTGGACATCGTTACGGTCAGCAAACTGCTCGGTCACTCGACGACTCTGATGACGATGCGGTATTCGCACCCGGCGGCGGAGGGTCTCAGTTGGAGGGCCCGCAATTCAGGACAGCCATGCTCCTCAAATTATGTCTTGTAATCTGACAAAATGTGGCGATGATTAACAATCATGTCGGAATATCAGGCAAAAACGGAGGTCCTATGAGCCAAAGCAAAGAGTCCCTTGAGATTACGCTGGGGAAACGACTGCGCGAGGTTCGGGAACGCCTCTCACTGACGCAAGACTATGTGGCACAGCAAGTTGAAATTCCGCGTCAGGCTATATCGGAGATTGAGCACGGCAAACGGGCCGTGTCCGCTGGTGAGCTCTTTGGCCTGGCTAGGCTCTACAGCCTCCCGGTCGATTCGCTCCTTGCACCCGAGGCGGCCCCGCCTGAGGAAGAGCTGGTTCTCCTGCGCGCGGATTCTGTCGGACCCGAGGTCAATCTGGCCCTAAGTCAATTCCAGAATCTCTGCCGTGAGTTTCGGTGGCTTGAAGAGCAGCTGGAGCAGGTCCGTTCCCCGGATCTTCGCCCCCTGAATCGTCCCCCCGTCTCGTATGAGGACGCGTGGCGCCTCGCTTCGGAGGAGAGGAAGCGATTGGACCTGGGTGCGACGCCGGCCTGGTCGATGCTCGAAGCGCTTGAGGAGCGAGTGGGAGTCAAAATTCTCAGCTTCGATGCCGAGTGGTCTCTGTCCGGGGCGTCCCTTATTGGGAGCCACGGCCGCGCCATTTTCTTGAACCGAGTGCATCCCCAGTCTCGACGGGTATTCACCCTCGCGCACGAATTCTTCCATCTTCTGGTCAACGAGGGGGGCACCCGCCCGCATGTAGCATGGGCGCATGCCTGCAGTGCCGAGCCCGGCGGAAAGCCACGGGAGGAATCCCTGGCGGATCAATTCGCCGCCGAATTCCTGATGCCCCGTGATGCGATTGAGGAACGGATCGCCGATGAGCACCCTCGCGCGAAATCCCTCACGGGAACCGCTGTCATTCACCTGGCTGTCAGTTTCGGTGTGTCGACCCAGGCCATGCTGTTTCGCCTGGGCAATCTGGGGAAACTCGGGAAGAGCGCGCCAGCAGAATTGTACGCCGATCCCAATGTGCGCCAGCAGAATGAGGAAGTGCGCTGGAATGCGGACCATCCCCCGGTCGAGCCACGACGATTCAAGGCTTTGGCTGCGACGGCGTTTCTCGCCGGCCTAGTCTCTCGGGCGAGGCTTTCCGAATTGATCGACGTCCCCCTGCCTGAGATCGATGAGTGGGTGGCTCCGTATCGTGCCGGTGAGGCCCTGAGTGAACAACTCGGTCACGTTGGTTGACGCGATGGTGGTCATCTATGGCCATGAGCAGGGGTGGTTCACAATGCTCGCTGAGGGACTTCCGTTGGCCGTGACCGGTGAAGTTATTCGGGAAGCTGTCTACTTCAAGAAACCGGATGGAACGAGAATTCCGATTAATCTGACGCCAATGTTCGAACGAGGCGATCTCCAACGAGAGCAGGCTTCGGTCCAAGAATTAGCAGAATTCACGGCGGCCTGCCCACGTTCGGGTCTGGGTTCAGGGGAAACGGAATCACTCGCGATCGTTCGTGCGTGCGTATTCCGGACCAAGCTGAACACCGATTCCGGAGCAAGGTGAACACCCATTCCGGCGGAAGCTGAACAGCGATTCCGGGGAAGGTGAACACTCAT
>JAWXBZ010000059.1:0-4741 GCA_034440375.1 Candidatus Eiseniibacteriota bacterium | reverse complement strand
GCGCATGTGATGACCTGGGCCAGGAGCCGGAAGGCGGTCGTGGTGAATGTCGATGCCACGCTGGTGCTGGAGGCGCCGAAGATCGCGCCGCATGCGGCGGCGATGCGCAAGGCGCTGGCCGAGGTGCTGGGAGTATCGGTGGACCGGGTGTCGATCAAGGCGACGACGAACGAGGGAATGGGTGCGGTGGGGCGCGGCGAGGGAGCCGTGGCCCATGCGGTCGTCCTTCTGGAACTGGAAACGGAGGAGTGACGTGCGCATCGCGGTGCTGATGGGGGGGACGTCGTCCGAGCGACAGGTGAGCCTGGCCTCGGGACGCGGGGTGGTGGCGGGGCTCAAGTCGGCCGGCCACGAGGTCACGGCCATCGACGCCGCAGACGGGCGCATTCTCTCCGAGTCGGATCTCACAACGATGGCGAAGATCGGCACGGAGCCGCCGCGGCCGCAAACCGGTTCCCGCCGCGCACTCGCCACCTGTCAGCCTCTCCTTCTGGCCGACCTCGCCTTCATCATCGTCCACGGCGGCGAGGGGGAGGACGGCACGTTGCAGGCATTTCTCGAGATCATGGCCATCCCCTACACCGGCTCCGGGATGCGCGCCTGTGCGCTCACCTGGGACAAGGAACTGGCCCGCAAGCTGATGGCGGCCGGCGGCGTGCCGGTGGCAGCCGGGTTCCTGGCACCGACCGGCACTGATCCCTCCATCGTTCGGATGCGTATCGATGCCGAAATCGGCTGGCCGGTCATCGTGAAACCGAATGCGCAGGGCTCCACCATCGGCGTGACGCGCCTCGACGGACCTGACGGCCTTGCCGCGGCCCTGGCCAAGTCCGCGGCCAACGGCGGCGATGCCCTGATCGAGCGCTTCATTCCCGGGCACGAACTCACCGTCACGGTTTTCGACGGACAGGTCTTTCCGGTCACCGAAATCGAGGCCGACTCCGGCTTCTACGATTACGAGCGGAAGTACCAGAAGGGGCACACGCGCTACGTGACGCCGGCCGAGATTTCGGCCGACCGGGCGGAGGAGGCGCGGCGGCTTTCCGCCACGGCCTTCGCCATCTTCGGTTGCCGCGGCGTGGCCCGGGTCGATTTTCGCATGACGCCGGAAGGCGAACTCTTCTGCCTGGAAGTCAACACGGTGCCGGGGATGACCGAACTGTCACTGGTGCCGATGGGCGCGCGCGCGCTTGGCATCGATTATCCGGAACTCGTCGATCGAATGGCGCGTGCGGCCCTTGAGCTGTCCTGACGGGATGGCAGGGGACGGCAACTGATGGCCGATTTCCTGAACGACCTGATGGCCAGTTACGGTCGGGTCGGTCTGAAATGGCTGATTACCAGTGGTCTGCGGGTCATCCTGATCCTCATTGGTGTCTTCATCCTGAGTCGGATTGCATTTCGATTGATCCGACGGATCGAGATCCTGGCCGACGACGGCGATCCGACGTTTCAGAGCCTCCAGGAAAAGCGCGCCGCCACCCTTAGCCTGCTCCTCCGCCAGCTCACCGGCGTTGTCCTGGCTCTCGTGTCGGGCATGATGATTCTTCGCGAGTTTCGGGTCGACATCGCTCCGATCATCGCCGGTGCCGGCGTCATCGGGCTGGCGGTCGGTTTCGGCGCCCAGAGCTTGGTCAAGGACATCATCTCCGGCTTCTTCATCCTGCTGGAGAATCAGTTCGACGTCGGCGACGTCATTTCGGGTGCCGGCGTTTCCGGGGGCGTGGAGCGGATCGGTCTGCGCTTCACCCAGCTGCGCGATCTGGAGGGTCGGGTCCACTTCATCCCGAACGGTGAATTTCGGGTGGTTTCCAACCTTACCCGCGGCTGGTCCCGGGCGGTGGTCGATATCGGCGTCAGCTACAGCGAAGACATCGACCGGGTGCAGGACGTACTGCGCGACGTGGCCGACGGGCTTCGGGCCGATCCGGCCTTCACCGCACTGATGCTGGAGCCCATGGAGATTCTTGGCGTCGAGTCGTTCGGCGATTCGGCGGTGACAATCAAGGTGATCTTCAAGACGCTCCCCGGCAAGCAATGGCCGGTGGCCCGCGAGTTCCGAAAGCGCCTCAAGGCCCGATTCGACGCTCTCGGAATCGAGATTCCGTTACCGCAGCGGGTCGTGCATACTATCGCGCTTCCGTCAGCGGCTGTTCCGGCGACGACGGATCTGGCGCCGGACGCGCGGGTCCTTGATGGGCCCGGTTCCGTTCAACCAGACCCGGGTTCCAGCCGATCGAACGTGAGCCGGCTCCCCGACACGATCGACTGACCAGGAGACGACTTGGCCATCCGGATCTACGATACGTTGAGCGGACAAAAAAAGGAGTTTGTGCCGCAGCGCCCCGGCCATGTGGGCATGTACGTCTGCGGCATGACCGTGCAGGACGTGCCCCATGTCGGGCACATGCGCTCGTCCATCGTCGGCGATGTCCTGCGGCGCTACCTCATGTTCAAGGGATTCGAGGTCACGTTTCTCTATAACTTCACCGATGTCGACGACAAGATCATCGAAAAGGCGGCCGCCGAGGGGATTGCCTACCAGGAGCTGGCACGCCGGAACGAGGACAAGTATCGGAAGTACTCGCAACTCCTCAACATCATGCCGGCCACCGTGCATCCCCGCGCCACCGAGCATATTCCGGAGATCCTGACCCTGATCCAGCAACTCATCGACAAGGGACACGCCTACCATGTGTCCGGTGCCGATGTGTACTACCGGGTGCGTTCGTTTGATGGCTACGGAAAGCTCTCGGGAAAAAAGCTCGACGATCTCCAGTCCGGTGCGCGGGTCGGCGTCGATGAGCGGAAGGACGACCCCTTTGATTTTGTCCTCTGGAAGGGCGCCAAGCCGGGCGAGCCGGCCTGGGATAGCCCGTGGGGTCCCGGCCGGCCCGGCTGGCATATCGAGTGCTCGGCCATGAGCCAGAAGTACCTCGGCCCCACCTTCGATATCCATGGCGGTGGGCAGGATCTCATCTTTCCGCATCATGAGAACGAAATCGCCCAGTCCGAGGCGGCCAACGGCTGCCTGTTCGCCCGGTACTGGGTTCACAACGGCTGGGTCACGCTCGGCGGCGAGAAGATGTCCAAATCGACGAAGCTGTTCCGCTCGATCGAGGAGATTGCGGCCGGCTTCAACATGGAGTCGATTCGGTTCTATCTCATGTCGACCCACTATCGGAGTCCGATCGAATTCAGCGAGGAGCGGCTGACCGAGGCCGGCATGTCCTACGGGAAATTGCGCCGGGCTCTTGACGAGACGGAAGGACGTCCGGACGGTCCGGCCGACCCGGAGGACGAGGCGTTGGATCAGGCAGCGGCCACCGCCCGGCTCGAATTCGAGGCGGGCATGGACGACGATTTCAACACGGCCCGGGCGCTCGGGGTGCTCTTCGACCTTTCCCGCCCGATCAACGGCGCACTGGATCGCCAGGGAGCCAGGGCCAGCCCCGGCGTGCGGCGGGCCGCTGCGGTACTGCGAACGCTCGGTTCGGCACTCGGACTTTTCTGGCTGGACAAAGCCGTTGTGGACATGCCAGCCGACATCGAGGAGCTGGCAACCGAACGCGAAGAGGCCCGCAAGTCGAAAAATTGGGCCGAGTCGGACCGGATCCGGGATCTCCTGACCGAAAAGGGTTGGGTCATCGAGGACAAGGCCGGCGGATTCCGCGTCCGGCGCCGATAGTCCCGCGTTACAATTGTGATCAATCGATTTCCTGCTGGCGTAGCTCAGTTGGTAGAGCAGCTGATTTGTAATCAGCCGGTCGGGGGTTCAATTCCTCTCGCCAGCTCCATTTTACCGTCCGCGTTCATCCGATCACGATGACCAGGTTCCGTCATGACAAAATTTCATAGTCTCCTGGCGATTGGTTGCCTGTCCCTGTGGCTCGGAGGGGGCCGGCCGGGGCATGCCCGGGCCGATTGCCTTGAAGACACCATGAACCCCGTCGCGGTCCTCGGCCTCGGGACGGCCTGGGCCATCGGGAGCCAGCCGTTCACGGACCGCGATGTTCCCGCTGGATTCCTTGGCTCCTGGCTGACCGTCCATGCCGTTCTCGATGGATTCGAGGGGTGCCTCGAAGGTGAAAACCAGCCAGGCTCCGAGCACACCATGGTCCTGGACGAGTTGGTCGTGGGCGATTTCGGGCTGTGGCAGAATCCCGACACGCACCTGGGCGGGCAGGTCATCCGATTCGATGGAGGCCGCGTTCGAGTCTTTCGCGACATCTCGCCGGATGCCAGCTTTTTCAACAGGGAGTCCTTCACCGATGGCGATCTGCTGCTCTCGGGGCGCATCCAGTCATTCCTGATCACCACGGGCGTTCCTCGCGAGCTGGACCTGGCGATGCAGTTCGACGGGAGCCCCTATCCCGGACTGCCGCCGGGGCAGTACTTTCAGGCCGGTGGCGAATGCGACTTTGAATGTCAACCGGCCTCGCTGACGGCTCCGCTGGCCGAAGCGGGCTACTTCGCGCGAATTTCGGGCTCCATTTTCCTCCGTCCGGCGGTCGGGACCCTGCCCACGACCTGGACGTCGCTGAAACGGGGTTTTTAGCCCTTGGTTTCGCGCCGTCAAGTGCGGGAACTCTGTTGGTAAAGGCCGACGTCGCGCTGTGCAACAACGGCGGGGCGCCAGGTATGGGCCCGTCAAGCCATTTGAGAATGTAACCCTGAGGGGTATCGTCACGCCGTTTGTGATGTAACCCGGTTGGAGTGGTTTCGTCGACTCGCCAGCTCG
>JAWXBZ010000058.1:0-28926 GCA_034440375.1 Candidatus Eiseniibacteriota bacterium | reverse complement strand
GCATTGTCATCGCCGGGTGATGTCCAGGTGACGAGGGCGGACGTCTGGGTCCAGGAGCCGAGGGCCAGGTTGGCGATGGCTGCGGGTGGGGTGGTGTCGCCGGGGAGGGGTTGATTCGTCGTCGTCGAAACGATGTTTGACGGCGCCGACCAATTTGGAAATTCATCTGCTGTCCTGATACCAAACCAGTAGGTTCGGTCAGTGCCGAATCCCGAAATGGTCATTGTCTGGACGGTGCCGGCACTCTGGGGACCCGGCTCATTGGAGACGAAATTGGTGCTGGTGAAATTCTGGGGCGTCATCGGATTTGGCGAGAAGCGGAGGTCATAGCTGGTGGCCAGGCCCGTGCTGCCGTCATCCCCGGGTGCCGTCCATTGCAGCGTGACCCAAGTGGGGCCGACTGCGATTACCTGAAGGTCGCTGATGTTGGCGGGTGGCGTTACATCACCGGCCAGCGTGGAGGCGGATGGCACGTTTGACAGGTTCGACCAGTTGGGCATTTCATCGCCGACCTTGATGGCGAAATAGTAGGTCGTGAAGGGCGTCATACCGTAAAGCGGCATGGAGTGGACCGTACCGGGCGATCCGGGCGTCGGTTCGCCGATCACCTGGGCACCGCTGGCGAAGTTCGAGCTGTTCAGTGGAAACGTGGCGTAGCGCAGATCGAACACGCTTGCAGTACCGCTGTTGCCGTCGTCGCCCGTGGCGGTCCACCGGACGGTGGCACCCGTCGATGTCGTCGAGAGAACGGTGAGATTGGTTACGGCGGTCGGTGCGGTAATGTCGCTGATGACCGTGGTGGCCGACGCCACATTGGAGAGGGGCGACCAGTTGCCCGCCAGGTCCCTGGTCTTGACGGCGACGTAATAGAGGTTGTTCTGGGCAAGACCCGTGATCAGCCGGGTCTGCATGATTCCCGGGAGTTCCGGGATGACCGTGCCGGGCGCGATCAGGGCGCTGGCCCAGTTTCCCTCCGTGATCGGGGCTGCGGAATAGCGAGCCTGAAGGTCGATGGCCTGTCCCTGTTCACCATCGTCGCCTACGTTGGTCCACTTGATCTCGATCTGGTTGGTCCACGTGCGGGTGATCGTCAGGTCGTCAACGGCACCGGGAGGGTTTGTCTCGGGGGCCCACATCTCATTGCTGAGCAGGACTCGTGCGTCGACCCAGCCGATCGGCGGGATGCCATCTGCGGTGGAGCCGAGGAAGGTAGTGTAATTTTTGTTCAGGATCACGGCGCCGTTCGTGTAATCACGCCGCCAGAGAGTCGTGCCCCCGTAAGTGACCTGATAGGGGGCGCCGGTCGGTGTGCCGATCGGCTTGTCGAATTCGGGCTCCCACCAGAGCGAGTGATGACCCGCGGTCGCCTCCTCGAAGTCAATCGAGAAGTAGCCGTCGCCCAACATCGACGAGGCCAGGCAGAATCGAAGATGCCGGCCGTAGTCGGGCGTGTGGTCGGCACTGTACCGACTACCCGATGGCCACTTGGCATTGACGACGTCGATGCGCTGCGGTGTGGGTGAGTAGTTCGTCTCGTTGTTGAAGTAGCCCAGTGTCCCGAACATCTTGTCGGTCCAGGTATAGCCAAGCGGATGCCCGGCATCCGGCGCGCCGCGGAACGGAAAGTTCTCGATCATCGCCCCGTTCATGTGATAAAACTGGTTGCCGCCGTTCCCAATCACGATTTCGCCCGCAGGCATCATCGTTCGAATCCGCTGGGTGATCAGCTCGTTGCCGTCCTTCCAGCGTTGATCAAGCGTCGGTTGATCGTCCTGCAGGCCGTTCTGATCCGCGTCAATCGGCAACGGGTTCAGCGCCGTGTTGGTGTTGATGAACCAGATGCCCACCCAGACGTCATCCAGGATGACGCCGTCCCAGGGTGAGGCGCCGTTCTGCAGCACGCTGTTCACGATGAATTCGGGATACCAGTCGAGCATCGTCTGGCCTGAAGCGTTCTCCGGGCAGACCGTCGAGATGTTGATCGTGTACTTGCCGGCGTGATCGTAGATGTGGCCACCCTGCGTGTTCCGCAGCCACCACCCGTTTGCCTCGGCCGCCTCGTACATCTCGCGCCACTTGCTGCCGGCCGGAAGCAGTGGGCTCGATTGATAGGTGCCGTTGATCGGGATGTAGGCCAGCAGCTTGATGGCGGGGTTCAGCGATTTGATCGCGTTGAGCGTCGCGAGAGGCGTATCGACGTCGAGGCCGAGCGCGTCATACTGGGCCAGGATCGCCGCGTCGCCTGGTTCGTAGTAGTTGCGGATGTACAGGTTGAAAGTCCGAGGCGTTTCGCCGACGGCTCCAGCCGGCTGCGCGGCACCGAGGACGACGATCATTCCGAGCAAAATCGTAAACGCCGCCAGGTGGCGGCCCATCCCCATGCCAATCATTCACTGGCTCCTTTGCCGGGTTGACGTCCAGACCCATGAAGTCAACGGCAAGAGCGGGGCCAGTCGTAACTCTTATGGCAACAGGTTTGCCAGATTCTTGAACATGCGTGGGCGGCGACAGTTACGCCGCATCACGGGGCCATTTGATCCCGTGGGCCGGCAAGGCAGCTTGCGGCCACCGTGCGGGGATTGCACGATGGTCGTGCAGAGTGCGCGGCGAGTGGGTGAAATGGCTCGGAGGGCGGAGTGACTAGCGGGCGATGACCACCCGGATGACCCGCTTGAAGTTTCCGGCCGCCGCGCTGACAAAATAGATGCCGTCGGGCAGATGTCGACCGGCGTCGTCGGACCCGTCCCAGTCGATCGACAGCGAAGCTGCCGCTGCGGCTGCGGGGGCAAACTGCCGCCGAACGCGTCCCAGCACGTCGAAGACCTCGATGCTCACCTCCGCCGTTGTGTCAACCGGCAGTACCAGTTCGAACAGCGCATGGGCGCGCATCGGATTCGGTGATCGAAGATGGAGGCCCACTGCCCTCGGGCCAAGGCCTGCGATACCCGCCTGGGATGGCGTGGTAAACGAGAGGATGTTGCTGACCGGCGATCGATTGCCTGCTTCGTCCACGGTCTGCATGGCCAGCCAGTAGGTTGTGGCCAGGGCCAGATCCTCGATGGAAAAGTTCTGGGGAGTGCCTGCAAGTGCCGGTGCTGGCTCACCGACCAACGCCGGCGCCGCGTCGAAGTCGGCCACGGATATCGGCAGGGTGGACAACCTCATGTCGTAAGTCGTGGCGGTACCGGCAAGGCCGTCATCTCCGGGAGCGATCCACGTCGACTTGAATTCAGTTCCGGCGGTCAGAAATCCGTCGAGATTGGCGATGGCCGCGGGCGCCGTACCATCTACCGGGGTCGTAAACACCAGGACATTGGACATGCCCGACCAATTCGGCCGCTCGTCGGAGGTCTTCAATGCCAGGAAGTAGGTGCGTCCGGGCCCAAAACCGTTGACTGTCATACTCTGCGTGGTTCCCGAAGCGGCGGGCGCCGGCTCCGTGGTGATGTAGCCGCGCGAGGCGAAATTGGCCTCTGTAATGAGCGCCGAGGCCCAGCGCATGTCGTAGGAGGCCGCCTGCCCGGTTCCTCCGTCGTCACCCGGCACCGTCCAGGCCACCGTGGCACTGTTGATGGTGACGTTCGTGACCCGAAAATCGGTGATGGTTGACGGCGGCGTAGAATCGATACCCGGGCCGGTCGTCGCATTGACGACATTGGAAATGGCTGACCAGCTGGAGCGTTCATCGGCAATGCGCAGGGCAAAGTGATGATTGAGCCCGGACGTCAGCCCATCGATCACCTTGGACTGTTGCGTCCCCGGCGCGGCTGGCAGCGGCATCCAGGGCACCGGCGTTGCGGAGGAGAAGTTGGCGGGAGTAATCAACTGATTCGACCACCGCAATTCGTAACTGGAGGCCGTCCCGGTGCCGCCATCGTCGCCCGTGGCTGTCCAGGCCAACGTTACGGTGGTGAGTGAGGTGCCGGTGATTGCAAGCGTCGAAATGGCGTTCGGCGCCACGGTGTCCGTGGTGTTGGTTGTGCCAATGGGGATGTTGGAGATGGCCGAGACGTTTCCCCAGTCGTCAATCGTCTTCAAGGCGAAGTAATAGGTGTACCCGATTCCCATACCGACGGTCAGTGTCTGAGTGGATCCGGGCAGGGCCGGCCCCGGTTCACTCGTAAAGTAGCCAGCCAGATCAAAGTTGGCGGCGCTGATCGGGTTTTTCGACCAGCGCATGTCGTACTGGTTGGCCCGACCCGTTATCCCGTCATCCCCGGGAGCGGTCCAGGCCAGTGATATCGTGTTCGTGCCGATGCCGATGATCCGGAAGTCGGCGATGGCTGCGGGGGGAGTGGAGTCTCCCGCCTGTGTCAGCGCCGTTGCGATATTCGACAGGGCCGAGGTGTTGGGCATCTCGTCGGACACCTTGATGCCGATCTGGTAACTGGTGGAGGGGGACATGCCGTACAGCGTGAGTTCGTGGATCGTGCCGGCCACTCCCGGCACGGGCTCGCCGACGACCTGAAGCGCCTGGCCCCAGTTCGACTCCGAAAGCGAACCGGCGCGATATCGCACATCGAAGCTCGAAGGAGCGCCGATCAAGTCATCGTCGCCGGTGGAAGTCCACTGGATCGTCGCAGTCGTGGGGCTCGTGGTGGTGACGACGAGGTTGGTGATCGCGGCCGGGGCCACGATGTCGCCCGGAACGGTGACACCGGAAATCACATTGGAAATCGCACCCCAGTTGCCCGACAGATCGCGCGTCTTGGATGCGAAGTACCAGGATTGTCCCGAAAGAAGATTTCCTACGATGTGCTTCTGGGTGACGCCCGGCAGCTCCGGGATCGGCGAACCGGTAGCCACCGTGGCCTGGGCCCAGTTCGAGGCGGTTATCACGTTCGAGGAGTAGCGCACCTCAACCTGCACCGCCTGGCCGTTCAGTCCGTCGTCGCCTACGTTGGTCCAGCCCACCTCCGCCGCGTTGTTCCATGTCCGGATGATTTCCAGGTCGGTGAGGGGCGCCGGCGGCACGCTCTCTGCCTGCCACATCTCGCTGGTCAGGAGGACGCGCGCATCGACCCATCCGATCGGGGGGATAGCGTTGGCCGTCGAGCCGGTGAATGTCGTGTAGTTGGGATTGATCAGGACGACACCGTTCGTATAGTTCCGGCGCCAGAGTGTCGTGCCGTTGTAGCTGACCTGGAAAGCCGGACCGGTTGGCGTGCCGATCGGCTTGTCGTACTCGGGGAACCACCACATGGAGTCGTGGGCGCCGTCAGATGCGTGGCGCTCCATGGACGAGTAGCCGTCACCCAGCAGTGCCGAGGCCATGCAGAACCGTTTGTGCCGCTCGAACGTTGGTGAAGTGATCGGAGCGATCCGATCTCCCAGGCTCCACTTGGCGTTGAGGACATTCATGCGCAGTGGCTGGTTGCTGTAGATCGACTCGTTGGGAAAGTAGCCGTAGCCGCCCCACATCTTGTCCGTCCACGAGTAGCCCAGGGGGTGTCCCGGGTCGATGGCGCCGTTGTAGGGAAATGACTCGATGTAGGAGCCGTTCATCTGTTCGAACGAGTTGCCGCCGTTGCCGATCATGATGTCGGCAGCCGGCATCAATCGCCGGATCCGGGCCGCCAGCGAGTCATTGCCCGCCTTCCACAAGCCGTCGAGGGTGGGCTGGTCGTCCCCTGTCCCGTCGCGGTCGGCGTCGATTGGAAAGGCGTTCAGGTCGCGGTTGTTGCCGACGAACCAGATACCGATCCAGACGTCATCGAGGAGAACGCCATCCCATGGCGCGGCGCCATTCTGAAGAACCGTCCCGGCGATGAACTGGGGAAACCAGTCGAGATAGCTCTGACCCTGCCCGTTGACCGGACAGAAGAACGTGCAGTTCGTGGTCCGCTTGCCGGGGTGGTCATAGATGAGGCCGCCCTGCGTGTCGCGCAGCCACCAGTTGTTCGTTTCGGCTGCCTCCCAAACCGAGCGCCATTTACTTCCGACCGGAAAGACGTTGGCGTTGTCGTAGGTGCCGTTGATCGGGATATAGGCCAAAATCTTGATGTTGGGATTGAACGATTTAATTTCTGTCAGGACCGAAGCGGGGGCGTCCACATCGAGGGCGATGGCATCATACCGGGAGAGGCGCTGGGCATCGCCGGCCTCGAAGTAATTGCGCAGGTACAGATTGAAGGTTTTGACGGCACCCGGGGCCGCCTCAGCCGACGGGACACCGGTTAGAACACTGACACTGACCATGACAACGGAAAAAATCCGCGCAATTGCGCACTTCATGCTCGACTCCTCGCCAGCGGGGGCTGTGAATACAGGCGGTCGTTCGGCCTCTTCGGCGCGGTCCGTCGAGGTGGCGATCAGGACACATGATGTGGAGTCAGGATGAAGTGTCGCTGTCCCTGATTAGCGGCAGATGATGCGTGCAGCTGCTTGAAAATTCCAGCACAAACTGATCAATACGCCATCTGGTGGTCATTTCCCCCATCCTTTAACATTTGGAAGCAATTCATTGTCGCCTGAAAGCGTGGTCGCCTCCTGCGGCCGCCGGCTTCTGAACCTGGGAGGTCCTTTGTGAAGGATGTTCGAATCGAAAAGCTCGCGCGCAACCTGATTCGCTACTCGACCAGGTTGAAGGCCGGCGAAAACGTGTTGATCGAGGCATTCGATGTACCCGCCGATTTTGTCCAGGCCCTGGTCCGGGAGGCCCGTGAGGTCGGTGCCAACCCCGTGGTCCTCTTGAAGGACAACCGCATCCTCCGCGAGATCTACCGGCTCGGCGACGAGGCTTCCATGAGGCTGGCCGGGGAGCTGGAACGGCACTGGATGGAGCGGATGCAGGCCTACATCGGGGTTCGCGGCGCGGAAAACAGCACCGAGCTGTCCGATGTGCCCCAGGCCAGGATGAACCTGTACCAGAAGCTCTGGTGGAACCCGGTGCACAGCCAGCGGCGGGTCAACCACACCCGCTGGGTGGTTCTACGCTACCCGACCCCCTCCATGGCGCAGCAGGCCAACATGAGCACGGAGGCATTCGAGGACTTTTTCTTCGATGTGTGCGCCAATCTCGACTATTCGCGGATGTCGGAGGCCATGACACCACTGCAGAAACGAATGATGGCCACCGACCGGGTCCGGCTCGTGGCGAAGGACACCGACCTGTCATTTTCAATCAAGGGGATTCCAGCCATCAAGTGCGATGGCCTCCGGAACATCCCCGACGGGGAGGTTTACACCAGCCCCGTCCGGAATTCAGTGAATGGCATCATCTCGTACAACACGCCGACGATCTACCAGGGGGTGCCGTTCGACGACATCCGTCTCGAGTTCAAGGACGGCAAGATCGTGAAAGCCACGAGTTCGGACACCGAGCGCCTCAACGAATTCCTCGACACCGACGAGGGCGCCCGCTATATCGGCGAATTCGCCATCGGCTTCAACCCCTACATTACCAGGCCGATGAAGGACATCCTGTTCGACGAGAAGATCGCCGGCTCCATCCACTTCACGCCAGGCCAGGCCTACGAGATCGCCGACAACGGCAACCGCAGCCAGATCCACTGGGACATGGTCCTGATCCAGACCCCGGAATACGGCGGCGGCGAAATCTGGTTCGATGACGTGCTGGTTCGCAAGGATGGGTTGTTCGTGGTGGATGAATTGAAACCACTCAATCCGGCGGCTCTGTTGGGGTAACGGACGGGGCCACCAACTCGTTCCGGAACAAGTGTGGCGGACCATTCGGTCATGGCGCTGCCGGGTCGTTCAGCCGTGGCGCTGCCGGTCGGGATCATCTATCGACCGGAAGCGTGTCACTCCAGGCAGAGGCCGCGGGCGCGGGAAACGATCGATGAACGCCCAGAAGCGGCGAAGCCGATTCGCCAGATCGGGTGACCCGGTCGGGATCCAAAGTGCCTGTCGCGCCTCGTCGTGTGATCGAAAGCGGTACACGGGCATCTCAGCTCTCCAGTCCGAATTTCTTGCGAAGCGCCTCGGCATCGGCCTTGTCGATGAGACGGAGCGTGTCCTTTTTCATTCGGTACAGCGTTTCCGGCGTGGCAACGCGAACCGTGATCCCTTCCAGCTTCGCCGTTTCCGATTCAAGATCGTCAAACGAAAAAGCGGTCCCCAACCGCGCCAGGATATCGACGACGGGGCCTCCATCAGGCGGCACGTAGCGAACGGTAGGGTAGTCACCCGACAGGTCGGCAACCCGGATCTGGTCGATCTCAGGGTCCGGCCAGACGGCACGAAGGGCATCCTTCAGCTTTTCGACATTCGTCGCTTCAGCTCGAACGAAGAGATCAATGTCTTCCGTGGCGCGAACGATGCCATGCAAGGTCAAGGCAATGCCGCCGACCACCATGTAGTCGACGCCGTGCCGTTCCAGTTCGCGCAGAAGTGCCAGCAGCTTTTCGAAATCCATGCGGGCTACGCTAACACGAACGGGCGGTTGCCGGTTCCGGCCGGCGGGGTGGAATTTGTCTTTTCGCCGCAATTGCCCACCGATTCCACGGTCCTGCTCCGCCGACGCTCCGGGATCTGCGCGCCCGTCTCCATCTCGACATGACGTTCGAGGAGAAAATCTGGCGGGGGGAGCCTTATGCGCCGGCTGGGACGATCCGTGCCGAAATTCTAACGACACCCGGAAACAGAACCGAGTGGACGCTGAACATCGCCGGAGCCGCATCGCCGACTCAGCACGTTCTCGACAGCCACACGATTCAGGTTGCCGCCGACGGGTATTAACTGAGCGGTGGGGGCCGAGGCACCGCCCGGATCACTCCACCGGTCGGGTCTCTCCGCGCGAAACCACCACCGCTGCCGCCAGATCGCCGGTCACATTGAGCGTTGTCCGGCACATGTCGAGAAATCGGTCGACGGCGAGGATGATGCCGATTCCTTCGACCGGGACATGGACCATGCCGAGGATGAGCGCGATGACCGGCAGGGATCCGGCCGGGACGCCGGCCGTGCCGATGCCGCCCAGAATGCAGATGAAGACCACCAGCGCCTGCTGGCCGAGGCCAAGTTCGACGCCGTAGAACTGGGCCAGAAAGAGGACGGTCACCCCTTCGAAGAGCGCCGTGCCGTTCTGGTTGGCGGTCGATCCGATGGTCAGGACGAATCGGCTGATGGCCGGGGGGAGATGGAGTTTCTCCTCGGCCACGCGAATCGAGGTGGGAAGTGTGGCATTGCTGGAGGCGGTGGAAAACGCGGTCAGCATCGCTTCGGTGATGCCGCGGAAGAACGTGATCGGGTTCATGCCGCCAAGAAGGCGCACGGTCAATGAGTAGACGACGAACTGGTGGATGGCGAGGCCGAGCACGACGACAAAGACGTATCGGCCGAGCAGCACCAGGACATCCCAGCCGAGCTGCGCGGTCAGCGTGAAGAGCAATGCCGCCACGCCGATCGGGGCCAGTTGGATGACGATCCCGATCAGCGTCATCGTGACGTCATACAGCCCCTCGAGGCCCCCCTGGAAGCGTCGGCACCGGCGCCAGGATCCCGCTCAGTAACCTCTCGGCCACCAGGGCGGCCCGTTTCGCCTGGCAGCTCGGGCAGAAGTTGCGCGTCCGGCAGGAGAAGGCCAGGAGGTGCTCCCCGCGGCACTTCGGACAGCGGATCCTTATCGGGCCCGGCCATGCGGCAGTGAACCTGTCACTCCGGGTTGAGCCCCACAGCTCATCCGTGCGAGTCTTCCGTTCCATGCTGACCAAAACCACCGAAGCCGGCATTCAGGCCCTCGTTTACCTGGCCCTGGGGAAGGGCGGCGAGCCCCTGTCACCGCGGGTCATCGCGGAAGCCACCGGGATGTCTCCCAGCTATCTGAGCAAGGTGACCGGCCAACTCGTCCGGGCCGACATTCTTCGGGCCCACCGGGGCGCCCGCGGCGGTGTCACGCTCAGCCGGCCGGCGGGCAAGATCCGGCTGATCGAGGTGGTTGAGGCGCTCCAGGGGCGTATCGTCGGACGCTATTGCGAGGACACCACCGGCGTGGCGAGCATCTGCGCTTTCCATGAGGCGATGCACGAGGTTCATCGGGCCACGGTGGAGGTTCTCTCCCGCTGGACGCTGGCCGATCTGGCCGCCCGGCCGATCGGCGTCCGGGTCGGAAAAAAGGCCGGCCGGTGCCTGATGAGCTGCCTCAAAGACCGGGTTCAAACCGGAGCCTGACCTCCATCATTTTCCCTGCATTTTTCTCTTGATTGACTAATCCTTATTGTGTATAAAGGAGATAAGCTTTATCGTATTTAGATTATATACAGGAGCGGGGCATGCTGACAAGGACCACGGAAACCGGAGTTCAGGTTCTGCTCTACCTGGCCATGCGCCGGCGTCGCGAACCGGCCTCGCCCCGGGCGATGGCCGGCGCTCTCGGACTGTCCGCAAGCTACCTCTCCAAGGTCACCGGCCAGCTGGTACGTGCCGGCGTACTCGTGGCACACAAGGGCTCGAAAGGTGGGGTCACCATGGCACGGCCGGCGGCCGAGATCCGGCTTCTGGAGATAGTGGAGGCCTTGCAGGGGTCCGTCACCGGCGACTACTGCCGCCCCCGTTCACCGGGTTGCCGGACCTGCGGATTCCACCGGGCCATGCGTGAAGTCCACCATGCAACTCTGGAGGCGCTGTCCCGATGGACACTGGCCGAAATGGCCTCCACGCCGGGGAGATCCGGAACGGCTTCACCTGAACCCGGCTGCCTCACCGCTCCAGTAACCCGGGCCGTCCGGTTGGAAAACCGAAAGGGGGAGAGGCCTTGAGGCACTCACTCGCCATTCTTGCGCTCCTCTCAGCGCTTGTCGAGGCCGGGCCGGCTTCGTGTCAGTCGCTCGACCCGACGGCGGCCGCCTTCCTCACCCGTTGCGCCGGCTGCCACACCCTGGACGGCACCCGTCTGACCGGTCCGTCATTGACGCATGTGGCGGCCTGGTCCAATGAGGTCCTGAGGCCCGCGATCGGACGAATGGAGAAGCACGTCGGACCACTGGGGCTCGAAGACCTCGACAGCCTGTCGGCCTTCCTCCGGGCGACGGACGCCCTTGTGCGTTTCAAGCGGGAGGAAGAGCGAGTCCGGGCCCGGTTCGCTTTGGAACTGGCACCGCCGAACGCCGCCATCGGCGAACAACTCTTCTTCGGCCGAAAGGTGCTCGACAAGCGGGGCCTGGCCTGCGTGGCCTGCCATGCAGCCGGTGGCCGAGGGGGAAGCCTGGGGCCGGACCTGACGGATGCCTTCGTCCGACTGGGCGAAACCCCGCTGCGCTCCGGCATTGAAAACGCGGCCTACCCGGTAATGGCGCCTCATTACCGGCAGCACCCGATCGCGCGCCAGGAAGCGGCGCACCTGGTCGCGTACTTCGCCACGCTTGATCCCGCGGCTCCACGGGCACCGGCGCCGAATCATCTCGCACTGGGCGGCGGTGGCGCGTTAATCGTCTTCGCCGGGCTATTCCTCTACTACGACCGCCGCCGACCGTTGCGCCGCGGCGCGGATCAAAAGGGAAGGGGCTGACCGTGGGCTGGATCAAGGACGTCTTTGCACCGGAGGATCGGACCTGGGAGTCCTTCTATCGGAATCGCTGGTCCTACGATCGCAAGGTGCGCAGCACGCACGGTGTGAACTGCACCGGCTCGTGCAGCTGGGACATTTTCGTCAAGAACGGCATCGTCGTGTGGGAACTGCAGGCACTCGATTATCCGATTCTGGATACCGAGATTCCGCCCTATGAACCGCGTGGCTGCCAGCGTGGCATCTCCTACTCCTGGTACATCTACAGCCCGCTGCGGGTGAAGTATCCCCATGTCCGCGGCGTTTTGCTGGACCTGTGGCGCCGGGCGCGTCGGCAGCATCCGGAAGATCCGGTTGCCGCCTGGGCTTCGATCGTCGACGACCCGGCGGCGCGCAAGTCCTACCTGGTGGCGCGTGGCAAGGGGGGGCTGCGCCGGGCCGGCTGGGACGAGGTCAACGAGATCATGGCGGCGGCCAATCTCCATACGATCCGCCGTTACGGACCCGATCGCATCGTCGGTTTCTCGCCGATTCCGGCCATGTCGATGATCAGCTACGCCGCCGGCGCGCACTTCTGTCAATTGATGGGAGGCGTGTCGCTGTCGTTCTATGACTGGTATTGCGATCTGCCGCCCGCCTCTCCCGAGATCTGGGGTGAGCAGACGGACGTGGCCGAAAGCGCCGACTGGTACCACTCCAAATTCATCGCCACGGTCGGATCGAATGTGCTCATGACGCGGACGCCCGACGCGCATTTCCTGGTCGAGGCCCGCCACGCCGGGGCCAAGGTCGTCGTCTTCTCGCCGGACTTCAGCCAGACTTCGAAAATCGCCGACGAATGGATTCCGCTGCACCAGGGAAGCGACGGGGCCTTCTGGATGGCGGTCGGTCACGTCATCCTGAAGGAGTTCTACGCCGGGCGTTGTGTGCCCGAATTTCATGATTACATGAAGAAGTTCACCGATGCGGCTTTCCTGGTGACGCTCGACCCGCAGCCGGACGGCACCTATCGGCCCGGACCACTCCTGCGGGCCAGCCGCCTCGAGGCCACGCGCACGGTTGAGAACGCCGACTGGAAGTACTTTGTCCTGGACGAAGCGACCGACGAACCGGTCATGCCCCAGGGGACCGTGGGGCACCGTTGGCAGGAGTCCAAGGGTGCGTGGAATCTGAAGCTCGAAGACGTTGATGGTCGGCCCATCCGGCCGCAGCTCGAACTCAAGGGAGCGACCGCCGAGACCCTGCCGATTCGAATTGTCGACTTTTCCAAGGGGACGAACACGCAATCACATGTCCGCCACGTCCCTGTCCGGCGGATCAGGACGGTCGATGGCGAGGTGGCGATCACAACGGTCATGGAACTCTATTTCGCCCAGTACGGCATCGACCGGGGACTACCCGGCGAGTGGCCCGGCGGATATGACGATGACACGCATCCCTTCACACCGGCCTGGCAGGAACGATTCACCGGCGTCGCTGCCGACGTGGCGATCAACTTCGCCCGACAGTGGGCCACCACGGCCGAGCAGACCGGGGGGCGTTGCAGCGTCATCATCGGTGCCGGAGTCAACCACTGGTATCACAACAACCTGATTTACCGGTCGGTGATCAACGCGCTCATCTTCTGCGGTTGCGTCGGCAAGAACGGGGGGGGGTGGAACCACTACGTCGGGCAGGAAAAACTGACGCCGCAGACCTCCTGGGCGCCGATCGCTTTCGGAACCGACTGGGGCGGCCCGCCCCGGCAACAAAACGCCCCCTCCTTCCACTACATCCACTCGGACCAATGGCGATACGACCGTGCCTTCGGGGAAATCTGTCCGGTCGATCAGTCGGAACATCCGATGGCCGGCGGGCATACCGCCGACAAGCAGGCCATGGCGGTGAGGCTTGGCTGGCTCCCCTGCTATCCCCAGTTCACGCGGAGCAATTCTCAGGTCTTGCGCGAGGCGGAGGCCGCCGGTGCCGGAACAGACGGGGAGATCGTCGATCACGTGGTTCGCCAGTTGACGGATCGGACATTGAAGTTCGCGATGGAGGACCCGGACGATCCCGAATGCTTCCCTCGCGTCTTCTATATCTGGCGGGGTAATGCGCTCATGTCCTCGGCCAAGGGGCACGAATACTTCCTCAAGCACTACCTGGGCACTCATCACAACTGCATTGCCGAGGAGGTGGCAAAAGGCGAGGTCAGTGATGTCACCTGGCGTGACAAGATCGAGACCGGAAAGATGGATCTGGTCGTTGACCTGAACTTCCGAATGGACACCTCCGCGCTCTACTCCGACATCGTCCTGCCTGCCGCCACCTACTACGAGAAGGACGATCTCAACTCGACCGACCTGCACAGCTTCATCCATCCGCTGCAGGCCGCCGTGCCCCCCTGCTGGGAATCGAAGAGCGACTGGCAGATTTTCCGCGGCATCGCGGCCGCCACCGCTCGTCTGGCGCCAAAGTACTTTGACGGGCCGGTAAAGGACATCGTGGTGACGCCGCTTCTGCATGACACAAAGGCCGAGCTCGCCCAGTTGACCATCCGGGACTGGGCCAAGGGGGAGTGTCCGGCTATTCCCGGGAAGACGATGCCGAATATCAAGGTCGTCCAGCGGGACTACGCCAATCTTCTCAACCGATTCGAATCACTCGGGCCCAATTTTCGAAACAACGGCCTGTCGATGCACGGCACTCACTTCGATGTGGACGATCTGTACGATGCGTATCGGACGACGCACCCAACCCGGACATGGGGGGGCGGCACGTATCCCAGCCTGCGCGATGACCGGGACGTCTGCGAGGTCATCCTGCACTTCGCCCCCGAAACCAACGGCGAGCTGGCCTTCAGGGCCTTTGCCGCGGAGTCGATCAAGACCGGGATTTCGCACGCGCACCTGGCCGCCGACAGCCGTGGCGTCCGTTACACGTTCGATGACCTGGTGGCCCAGCCGCGCCGGACGCTGACATCGCCATTCTGGACCGGCATCACCAACGGCAAGCGGACCTATGCCGCCTTCTGCCAAAACGTCGAGGAATCGATCCCCTGGCGTACGCAAACCGGCCGACAGCATCTCTACCTGGATCACGAGGCGTACCGGGCCTACGGCGAGCACCTGCCGACGTTCAAACCGCGGGCCGATCGGCGCCAGGCACGCGATCTGGAGCAGACGCCATCCAGCGGCGAGTGCCTGGTGCTCAACTACCTGACGCCGCATGGCAAGTGGCATATCCATTCGACCTTCGGCGACTCGCTGCGCATGAAGACGCTGTCCCGTGGCTGTTATCCGATCTGGATCAACGACCGGGATGCCGAGCGCATCGGGATCGTGGACAACGACTGGGTCGAGGCGTTCAACGACCACGGCGTCGTGGCCACGCGGGTCATCGTCAGCGCGCGCATTCCGGCAGGCATCTGCCTGCTGTACCACGCGCCGGAACGGACGATCGGCGTGCCAAAATCGCCCGAACGCGGGAACCGCCGCGCCGGCGGGCATAACAGCCTGACCCGGACCCGGCTGAAGCCGCTGTTCATGATTGGTGGCTATGCGCAGTTCACCTACGCCTTCAATTACTGGGGGCCTCCCGGCGTGAATCGGGACACCTTCGTCGTCGTGAAGAAACTCTCGAAGGTGGTGTTCTGATGGACGTCCGCGCCCATGTGGCCATGGTTTTTCATCTCGACAAGTGCATCGGGTGCCATACCTGCAGTGTTGCCTGCAAGAACGTATGGACCGACCGCCCCGGCGCGGAATACATGTGGTGGAATAACGTCGAGACAAAACCAGGCACCGGATACCCGGATCGCTGGGAGGATCAGGAGCGATACCAGGGCGGCTGGAAGATGGGGGCGAACGGCAGGCTGGAGTTGCGGTGTCAGAACAGGGCGGACGCCTTCCTGAAGCTGTTCTATAACCCGAATCAGCCGACCCTGGAAGACTATTACGAACCGTTCAACTACAAGTACGAGGATCTATTCACAGCACCGGCCGGTGATGATCAGCCGACGGCCATTTCCATCTCGCAGATCACCGGCGAGCCGATGGAGATCCGCTCGGGCCCGAACTGGGACGATGATCTGTCGGGCTCTCCGGTTCATGCCGCTAACGACATCAATCTGGACGCCCTGACCTCCGAGGAGCGGGCGATGCTCTTCGACGTCGAGCGGCTGACGATGTTTTACCTGCCTCGCATCTGCAATCACTGCGCCAATCCGAGCTGCGTGGCGGCCTGTCCGTCGGGAGCCATTTACAAGCGGGGGGAGGACGGCATCGTCCTGATCAACCAGGACAAGTGCCGCGGCTGGCGGGCCTGCGTGGCGGCCTGTCCGTACAAGAAGATTTACTACAACTGGAAGACCGGAAAATCGGAGAAATGCATCCTCTGCTTCCCCCGGTTGGAGACGGGACAGCCGCCGGCCTGCTTTCACTCCTGCGTCGGCCGTATCCGTTACCTGGGCGTCCTGCTGTACGACGCCGACCGGATACCGGCGGCAATGCAGGTGCCCGATCGGGCCCTGGTCGACTCACAGCGAAGCGTGCTCCTGGATCCGAACGACCCGGTGGTGCTGGCGGCGGCGAAACGTAACGGGATCAGCGACGAGTTCCTGGATGCGGCGCGGAATTCACCGGTCTGGAAGTACGTCATGGAGTGGAAGCTGGCCCTGCCGCTTCATGTCGAGTATCGAACGATGCCGATGCTCTTTTATGTGCCGCCGCTGCTGCCGGTCATGGGACGAATCGGCGAGGGGACCTACGGGCACGCCGGCGAGGAATTCTTCTCGGGGCTTAATGAGGCGCGATTGCCGATCCGATACCTGGCCAGCCTCTTCAGTGCCGGCAATACAGAAGTCGTCGAGGCCTCCCTGAAGAAGCTGATGGCGGTGCGCTACCTGAAGCGTCTTGAATCGGTGAAGGATGTTCCAGCCGATCATGTCCATCGGATCCTGAGGGAGGCGAGCACAACGGCAGCCGAAGCGGAAGCCATCTATCGCATGACGGCCATCCCGACCCAGTATCAGCGCTACGTGCTGCCTCCCTTGCAACGGGAGGAGGCGATTGAGTCGACCTGCAGCCCGGAGGTGTGCAAAGGATGCGCCGGATTTGACGACTACCCGGTGAACAAGGGTTCGAAGGGGGGGGAGGCCTCATGACCGCGCGAATCGACAGGACTGGTCCGGCAGGTGTGACGGTGACGGCCATGCGGTACGAGGCGTTCGCGCCGCTCCTTGCGTACCCATCGGACGATTGGGACAGCCGGCTTGGGGCGGCACGGGCGGCGCTACACGAAGCCGGGCTGTCTGATGCCGGGCACCATCTCGATCGATTCGCAAAGGCCATGGTGGCCCGGACGTCCGCTTCGCGGGAGGAACTTCATGCCGCCACATTCGACATGTCGCGGCAATGCGTTCCGTACGTGACCATCCATCTGTTCGGTGAGGAAAACTTCAAGCGGGGCGCCTTCATGGCCGCGCTGAATGCCCGATTCGCCGCCATCGATTTCTCGACCGGCGGTGAACTGCCCGATCACCTGGCGGTTCTGCTCCGCTTTCTGGGAGAGGCTGCCGACGAGGACGAACGGCACGAGCTGGTCGAGCATGTGTTGTTCGGGCCGGTGGGGCGGATGATGGCGTCCCTGCCGGAGACCAATCCCTACCGGGACCTGGTGGGCGCGATCCAGGCGACGCTGCAGGAGCTCCATCCCGGCCCGGCCGCCGCCGCAGAGCTGGCTGCGGCGGCCCGCCCGGTCGGGTCCTGTTCACCCGCCGGCGGGGCCTGCGGATGCCCCGCTCCCGGCGGGAAGGACCTGCGCCGTGCTTGACGCCTTCCTGCTCATCGGCCTGCCATACCTGGCTATCACCACGGCAATTGTCGGCAGCTACTGGCGCCTCCGGGCGCATCGCTTCAGTTACTCAGCCCGTTCCTCCCAGTTCCTCGAGCACCGGCAGTTGTTGCTCGGCTCCGCACCGTGGCACATCGGAATCTTTGTCGTTCTCCTGGGACACATCGTGGCCTTTCTGCTTCCCGGCGTCTGGAAGGCAATTCTGGCCGTGCCCGGTGCGCTCGTCGCGATCGAAATTGTGGGGATGGCCGCCGCCGTCCTATCGCTCGTCGGTCTTTCGCTCCTCATCGTGCGGCGGGTGACTTCGGGGCGGGTGCAGGCGGTGACCACCACGATGGATCTGGTCGTGGCGGGGCTGCTCCTGGCACAGGTCGCCGTCGGACTCCTCACGGCCGTTCAACTCCGCTACGGCGCGGCGTGGGGGATGGGCACGGCGGTCCCTTATCTCTGGAGCCTCTTGACGATTCATCCGGACATGACGCTGGTCGCCGATCTGCCGCTGGTTTTCAAGCTGCACCTGATCGGCGCGTGGCTCCTCATTCTTCTGCTCCCCTTCACCAGGCTGATTCACCTGCTGGCGCTGCCGCTTTCCTATCTGTGGCGGGCGCCGCAGCTGGTCATCTGGACCACGATGCGGCGCGGCGAACAGCCGGCGCTGGCCAGGGCGAGGGCGGACAGCCGGCGCGAGTTCCTGAAGGGAGGCCTCGGGATCGCCGGAGCCTCCGGCCTTCTGGCCATCGGCGTGTCGGAAAAGGCCGTGAACTTCTTCAAGGGGCCGGCACCGGATGGCGAGGCGGAGGCCATGCTGCTGCAGAAGAAGCTGGTCCGCCTTCAACTGTCGGCGGAGGAGCGGGCCCTCGAGCTGGAACGGCGGAGGAGCACTTTCATCCAGGTGGCCCGCCAGGCTGACTTGTCGGAAGTGAAGGGACACTACTTTATCGACTACGACATGGCTCCCGGCCTGGCCTTCAAGGGTTCCGATGGATGGCCGATCGTTCGCTCGGCCAAGTGCACGCATCTCGGCTGCACGGTCGGCAGCGAGATCGACGCCCAGGGACGGATTCTCTGTCCCTGCCACATTTCCTATTTCGATGTCCGAACCGGCCAGCCGAACGCCGGGGCGCCGGCCACGGTGCCGCTACCCGAGATCGGGTGGGCGCTGATGGACGGGGCCGGGACGATCATGGCCCGGAAGGAACCGGGACAACCAATCCAGGGAGCGAGTGATCCGATGCCACTGGCGGGCTGCACCCTCTTCCTGACCAAACCAGCGGATCGAGGGTGATGACATGAGCCGAACAGGTTCGCTGCGGCAACTTGGAAACTTCCTGACCGGGCGTCTCCCCGTCGAGAAGATGAATTTCGACTCGATGGTCCGGAAGAAGGAGGTGCCGGTGCACCGTCTCTCCTGGGCGTATTACCTGGGGGGGCTGGCGCTCTTCTTCTTTCTTGTCCAGGTGGTCACCGGCCTGATGCTGCTCTTTTATTACCAGCCGACGGTGAGTGATGCCCACGCCTCCGTGGAGCATCTGACTGCCCATGTGCCAGGCGGTGGTCTTGTTCGAAACATGCATTCCTGGTCCTCCTCGATGATGATCGCCTCGGTGTTCATTCACCTGCTGACGACATTCGGAATGAAGGCGTTCGAGAAGCCGCGCGAGATTACCTGGTTGACGGGCCTCGGCCTGTTTGCCGTGACGCTGGTGCTTGGTTTCACCGGGTACCTGCTCCCGTGGCACCAGATCGCGGTCAACGCCACGAAGGTTGGGTTGCAGACCATCGAGGAGGCTGGCCGCTATCTGCCGGGCGAAATGTCAGCGTGGCCCCGGCTGGTCCGCGAGACAATCCAGGGCGAAGCGTCGGTCGGACAGGCCACGTTGAGCCGCTTCTTTGCGCTGCACGTCATCATCCTGCCGTTTGCCATGGCGATAATGCTGGGGTTGCACCTGTTGTCGGTGCAGCTCCACGGAATGAGCCGCGGCGTCGATGAGCCGCCCCGCCGGCGCGAGAAATTCTTCCCGATTTTCTTCGTCCGTGATCTCCAGGTGTGGGGCGTGGCCTTCATGGTGCTGTTCACACTGGGGCTCTGCCTGCCGTTCGAGGCGCTGTTCAGCTACCCGCTGTTCGAACCCTACATCGCACAAGGTTCGACTCCCGATGGCATCAAGCCGGAGTGGTACTTCTTCTGGATCTACTACCCGCTGGAGATCCTCCCGCTCTGGGTCCTGATGCTGGCCCAGATGGTTCTGGGCGTGGTGATGGCGGGAGCACCCTGGATCTTCCGCGACACGAACCGGCGGACGTTGCGCCTGTTGGCCTTCGCGGGCGGACTCTATCTCATCCTGATGACCTTCTTCGGTGAGTCGATAGTTCACCTCGTAAAGGGGAGATGATGCGACGCCAGTCGGATGTCGCGACGAGTTTCTGCCGCATCGTGACCATGTGCGCGGCGCTGCTGGGCGCGTGCACCCTGGATTCACCGCCTGCGGCCGCCTATCCGGAGTTTCAACGTTCCATTCTGAAGACCACCGCCCGGCCCGTGAACTGTGCCTTCTGTCATGCCCATGCCGACGGGCCGGAGGGGACGGCACCGGGGCAGATCGGCCGCCTGAGCGCCGCCGAACTGGCCCAGCTCGGGCAGGCCCGCGCGGCGCTGTCGCCCGACAATCACGCGACCAGCCCCATTCTTAATCCGTTCGGAAACCATCTGCTCAATCGATTGGGGAAGAAGCGAATCCTCGAGCTGCGCCTCGTACCCATGGAGCTGGCTTCGGCCCTCCCTTTCGACAGCGATCTTGACCACGACGGAATAACTGACCGCGACGAGTATCGGGCAGGAACACACCCCCTGCTCGACACCGATGGAGACCCCTGGAAGCTGTTTCAGTACAACTTCTGGAAGAACCGGACGTCACTGATCCTGACGCTTCTGGCCACGATCCTGGGCCTGTACGGCCTCAAGCACCTCCTGCATGGGTTCGCATTCGCGTCCGGTTCGGCGACCGGTGACAACGCGGACCGGGAGAACGATCGATGACAACGCACCGTATCAAGGACTGGCGCCCGGAAGACCCGACCTTCTGGAGCGAAACCGGCGAGCGCATCGCCAATCGCAATCTCTGGATATCCATTCCGGCCCTTTTGCTGGCCTTTTCGGTCTGGATGGTCTGGAGCGTCATCGTCGTGAAGCTTCGGGCCATCGGATTCCATTTCACCGAGCAACAGGAGTTCTGGCTGGCCGCGCTGCCGGCGCTGACCGGAGCCACGATGCGCATCCTCTACTCCTTCATGGTGCCGATCTTCGGGGGCCGCAACTGGACCGTGTTGAGCACGGCCTCCCTCCTGGTGCCGGCCGTCGGCATCGGCCTGGCGGTGCAGAACCCCGCCACATCCTACGAAACGTTCGTGCTGCTGGCCCTCCTGTGCGGATTCGGGGGCGCCAACTTTGCATCGAGCATGGCCAACATCAATCCGTTTTTCCCGGCGGCCCGGAAGGGAATGGGTCTTGGCCTGAATGCCGGCCTTGGAAACCTGGGCGTCAGCTTCATGCAATTTCTTGTCCCGATCGCCATCGCCATGCCGCTCTTTTCTGCGATTGGTGGCGCACCGCAACAAGTCGTGGTGTCGGGTCAAACCCGAAGCCTCTGGCTTCAAAACGCCGGATGGGTCTGGGTGCCGATGATCCTGGTCGTGACCGTGGTGGCCTGGTTCGGCATGAACAACCTGGACACGGCCCGGGCCTCTTTCCGCCATCAGGCGATCATCTTTCGGCGGAAACACAACTGGATCATGTGCTGGCTTTACCTCGGCACCTTCGGTTCGTTCATCGGCTACTCGGCCGCGTTTCCCCGGCTCATCAAGTCGATCTTCGACGGAGTCGATCCCCTCCAGTTCGCGTTTCTGGGCCCACTGGTCGGCGCACTGGCCCGCCCGGTTGGCGGGTGGATGTCCGATCGATGGGGTGGGGCCCGGGTCACGTTCTGGAATTTTCTGGCCATGATGGGGGCCGCCGGGGGAGTCATCCATTTCGTGAACACCCGGGAGTTCGGTGGCTTCCTGGTCCTCTTTCTCCTGCTCTTCATGACAGCCGGCGTCGGGAATGCCTCCACGTTCAAGATGATCCCGGTAATCTTCCTGAATCAGAGTCTGGGCCGTGCGCAGCGTGCCGGCACGTCGGTGGAGGCCGCGCGGCGGGCTGGAACTCTCGAGGCCAGCGCCATACTTGGCTTTAGTTCGGCCATTGGCGCTTACGGCGGGTTCATCATTCCCATCGCCTTTGGTAACGCCATCAAGAGTGGGACGCCACAATCGGCCCTGGCCTGGTTCCTGGCGTTCTATGCCAGCTGTCTTGGCCTCACATGGTGGTTTTACTATCGCCGTCGCGCGGAGGCCCCATGCTAGGAAGGTCTGACGCGACACCGCACAGCAACGTCATCCTGACCGTTTCCACACTGGCCTTCACCCTGATGTTCGCCGTCTGGCTGATGTTCGGCGTGCTGGGCATTCCGATCCGAAAAGAGTTCGGGCTTTCGGATGTCCAGTTCGGTTGGCTCACGGCGGTGGCCATCCTGAATGGATCGATCTGGCGCCTCCTGTTCGGCATCTGGACCGACCGCTTCGGCGGGCGCCTCGTCCTGACCCTGCTGGTCGGCCTGACGGCCATCCCCGCGTTCATGGTCAGCCAGGCCCGCGATTTCAACCAGCTCCTGTTCAGCGCGTTTCTTGTCGGCATGGCCGGCAATGCCTTCTCGGTGGGCATTGCCTGGAATTCCGCCTGGTTTCCGCGCGAACGGCAGGGGTTCGCACTTGGCGTCTTCGGCGCTGGCAATGTCGGAGCCTCCGTGACCAAGTTCATCGGTCCGTGGCTCATCGTCGCGGTGCCTGCGGCGGGATTCCTGGGCAGTTGGATTCCAGGAGGCTGGCGATTCGTGCCGTTTCTCTACGGCGTGTCGTGCCTGGTCATGGCCTGTGCCATCTGGCTCCTGACGCCGCGCCAGGATCACAAGCCCGGAGCGGGTCGACCGCTTCGTGATTTGCTCCGTCCGCTCGGCCAGATGCGCGTATGGCGATTCAGTCTCTACTACGTCGTGGTATTTGGTGCCTACGTGGCCCTGTCGGTCTGGCTGCCGAAGTACTACATGGACGTGTTTCACCTGCCGCTCGGCCAGGCGGCCCTGCTGACCGCGCTCTTCATCTTTCCGGCCAGCCTGCTCCGGCCGCTGGGCGGCTGGCTGTCCGATCGGATCGGCGCGCGGCGCATCATGTACTGGGTCCTGGGGGGGATGACCGCGGCACTGCTGCTCCTGGCCGCGCCGAACGGGCACATCGTCCTGTACGTACCCGAGAGAGTTTCGGCCGGCGGCGAGCTGAACACGATGCGCTTCGTCATGTCTCCCGGACTCTTCACGCTGCTCATCTTCATCGTCGGATGCTGCATGGGGATCGGGAAGGCGGCGGTCTACAAGTACATTCCCGAATATTTCCCGCGGGATGTCGGTGCGGTGGGCGGGCTGGTAGGTCTCCTGGGCGCGCTCGGCGGCTTCTTCCTGCCGCTGCTGTTCGCGTACGCCTACCAGTTCACCCATATCCCCCAGACCACGTTCGTCATTCTTCTTCTGGTCACCGCAACCAGCCTGATCTGGCTCCATCTGGTCGTGTGGAAAATAATGCATGCGGCCACGCCGGAGCTGAAACACCGGTTTGATATCAGTACCTGATCACAATCGGGTGGCCGTCAATGAGCCACCCAGAGGAGGCGTCACGATGAACACGACCCAGAAATGGATGGAACAGACTGTGGGGCAACTTGTCACGGAACGACCCGGGCGGGCCCGGATCTTCGAGTCGCTCGGGATCGACTACTGCTGTGGAGGCCGGCGGCGTCTGGATACGGCCTGTGAATCGTCGGGCGTGAGTGCCGACACGGTCATGAGCCAACTCGAGGCGGAATATGCCGGGGGCGTGGGCGCCGAGCCCGATCCGTCGCGATTGTCGATGACGGCGCTCTGTGACCAAATCGAGCGAACCCATCACACGTTCCTGAGGAATGAACTGCCGCACCTGCAGCGGCGGATGGAGAAGGTGGCCGAGAAACACGGCCCGCGTGACCCGCGCCTGCTGGAATTGCAGACAATACTCAGGTCGTTCACGGCCGAAATCGGAAGCCACATGATGAAAGAAGAGGAAATCCTCTTTCCGTTGATCCGCTCGCTCGAGGCGGGCACCCAACCAGCCGCCGACCGCGCGGCCTGTTGCAGCGTGGGAGTCAGCGGCCCCATCCGGGTCATGGAAGCCGAACATGAGCATGCCGGCGAGGCGCTGGCCCGGATGCGGGTTCTGACCGACAACTTCACACCGTCGCCATCTGCCTGCCAGACTCACCAGGCCCTGCTATCCGGCCTGGCGGATCTGGAGCGCGACATGCACCGGCATGTCCACAAGGAGAACAACATACTCTTCCCGCGGGCCGTGGGGAGGCGTGAGGTCACCGAATCCAGGTCGGAAATGGAACCAGACCGATAATTGTCAGCAACGCGGTGTCGATCGACCACCCATAGTCCGTGCAGGAGAGCCGGTGTAGACGGCCGTCGTGCCAAGTTGCTCGACGGGAATGTGCCTGGCAGCTTCGAGGGTGCGGTCTCGAACTTCTCCCGGTGTCTCGACACGCGGATCGATCGGTGCCACCACGCCGACGAACACGCGTCGGTCCGACCTCATGTATTGGCGGATGATCTTCAGGACGCGGACAGGATCTTTCTCCCCCGCCAGTGCGATGTAGAAGTTCCCGGCATTCAGTTCAAACAGGCTCGGCAACAGCTCGGCGTAGTCAACATCGCCACTGTGGGTCGAATCACGGTCACCGCCCGGGCAGGTGTGCACCCCGATCCGTCTGCGGTCCTCCGCGGAAAAGCGCGACAGCGCCAGATTGTTCAAGTCGATGAAACTGTGAAGCAGGTGCCCGGATGGATCGATCTTTACCGCCAACCGCCCCTCGGTGAAATCGATTTGAACGCTGTGGGCCCCTTTTCGGAATACTGCCGATTGGCTCGGTCGGGATGGTCATGCGATCCGGCACGTGGGCCTTCACAATGCTTTCCATGGTTCGCCTCTATTGTTGTTTACTCCAGCCAATTTGAATGCGCGTTCCAGAGAATAGTAGTGACAATGTCACCCGGCTACGCGGGACGCCGGGCGGAAGGAGTCAATGGCCGTTTTACCCGTTAAATGTCTCGCGGCCAAACGACGGGCCGTTGCCGCTTCCCCGGAGGGGGCCGGAGTATCGCCAGAATCATTCCACCGGCTGTGATTCCCCGCGCGAAACCACCACCGCTGCCGCCAGATCACCGGTCACATTGAGCGTGGTCCGGCACATGTCGAGAAATCGGTCGACGCCGAGGATGATGCCGATTCCTTCGACCGGGACATGCACCATCCCGAGGATGAGGGCGATGACCGGCAGGGATCCGGCGGGGACGCCGGCCGTGCCGATGCCGCCCAGGATGCAGATGAAGACCACCAGCGCCTGCTGGCCGAGGCCAAGTTCGACGCCGTAGAATTGGGCCAGAAAGAGGACGGTCACCCCTTCGAAGAGCGCCGTGCCGTTCTGGTTGGCGGTCGATCCGATGGTCAGGACGAATCGGCTGATGGCAGGGGGGAGATGGAGTTTCTCCTCGGCTACGCGAATCGAGGTCGGGAGCGTTGCGTTGCTGGAGGCGGTGGAAAACGCGGTCAACATCGCTTCGGTGATGCCGCGAAAGAATGTGATCGGATTCATGCCGCCAAGAAGGCGCACGGTCAATGAGTAGACGACGAACTGGTGGATGGCGAGACCGAGCACGACGACGAAGACGTAGCGGCCGAGCAGCACCAGGACATCCCAGCCGAGCTGCGCGGTCAACGTGAAGAGCAGAGCCGCCACGCCGATCGGGGCCAGCTGGATGACGATCCCGATCAGTGTCATCGTGACGTCGTAGAGCCCCTCGAGCGCTCCCTGGAAGCGTCGTGCTCCTTCGGTATGCGTAATCGCCAGGCCGATGCCGAGCATCAGCGAAAAGAACATGACGCCGAGCATGTCGCCGTTGGCGGCCGCCTTGATCGGGTTGTCGGGCACGATCTGTACCAGGAGATCGACCCCGGTCTTTGGCGCAGTGACCGTGGTCGACAGGCCCGAGGCCCGTTCGGCGGCGCCGGCCAGCAGTTTCTCGCGGGCGGCCGGCGGCAGGCCATCCCCGGGGCGGAGGACATTGACCAGGCCGATGCCAATGACGACGGCGATGGCCGACACCACAACCGTGTACGCCAGCGTCTTGAGGCCGACCCGGCCGAGGCTCGACAGGTCGTTGAGCCCTGCGATGCCAAGCGCGAGCGCGGACACGATCAGCGGCACGACCAGCATGAAAAGGAGCCGAAGGAAGATCTGCCCGACCGGCTGGGACACGTTCCTGATGAACGCATCGAGGCCCGGGTTCCCGGCAAGCGTAACGTGGGCGGCGACGCCAATCGTGACGCCGAGAAGCCCGCCGACCAGCATCCGACCGTGGAGTGATTTGAGCACGAAGCGCAGTATGCCGGGCGAGCGGCCTGCCTACAACGGCGGTTCGAACGCTCCGGCCTCGACCACCGGATCCCAATCGATCGGTCCGAGCCGGATCTCAAGGATGTGGCGGAGTTCAGCCGATTCGGGATCGACTTCCAGGAATGAGAGGCGATGCGGGCGGACGGGGGTGCCCGGAGCATCCGCCCGATAGTCGCTGAATCGCGCGACCGTGACCGGTTCCACCCCCAGAAATATCGCCTCGACCAGATGCCGGTTGACCGGGTCGAAGCCAAGTTGTGTCCGCCGGGCCGTGGTATCGCCCGGCGCGGAGGGCCGGATGGCCACGAGGCGCACAAGCGAATCGGCGGGATCGGATGTCGGCGCCTCCAGAGTCACGTCCACATCACCGAGGTTGTAGGGGAGGCGGTGCACCCAGGCGGTCCGAAGCGCCAGGCGATCGCGGTCAGGCACCGGCAGCGAGCCGGGGCCGATGTCGTCGCTCCAGAGCCCGTTGCTCCCCTTGCCGGAGGCCCAGGGCCCGCCACCGCCGATCCCCATTTTCCATCGGCCATCCTCCGACGTGACCCCGAGTCGCGGTAACCCGATTCGGGTCATGACGAGATGTGTGCGGCGTGTCTCGCGAATGAGGCCGCGGTCATCGAAATAGATTTCATCCATGTCGGCGGCCAGCGCGGGCCCGGCGCCCCACAAGCCGTAGCCACCGGCGGCGTTTAGGGCGTCGAGGGCGGGTTGTGCGGCCGGGTTGTCGCCGAGGCGGCGGACGGGGAGGGGGTCGGCGGTGCCGTCGTGGTCGAGGTCGATGATGGCGGAGGCGCTGGCGGTCGTGTCGGAGGGGGTGGCCGGACGGCGGGCGGTTTCGCGGCGTTCCAGAACAACGGCCACAATCACGATGAGCACGATGAGCCCGACCAGCGTCGCCCGGCCATCCCGCCAGAATTCGATTCGTTGGTTGTCGGTGTGCTTTGGTGTCATCGGGGAAGACTGCTGGAAGGCTGATCCGGAATCAACCGTGGAAGGCGGCGCCGGCGGGCGTTCCGCGCCAACGGTATGTCGGACGCCCCGACCACCCTCATCGTACGAACCTGTCCAGCACCGTCCTGAGGAGGCGATTGAAACGCTCGTGATCCTCCAGCATCAGGAAGTGGCCAGTCCCCGGCATGAAAACGACCTCGACACCGCATTGCTCCATGGATGCGATGTCGGTCGGTGGACAATCGGGATTGATGGCGACCACCAGCAGTCCTAAGTCCTGCAAAGCTTGGGGTATCTCGCGTTCGAAGCTGATCACGGACTCCATCGCCCCGAGGGCGACGGCGGAAGGGGCCGCCGACATGTCCGCCGCCACTCGCTCGACCAGGGACGGATCGGAACCGGGAGGAAACATGCTCCGAACGAAGGCGCGGGTCGTTTCCACGAAATTGGCGCGGAACGGCGCCAGGAATGCCTGAAGCTGTTCGGGAGTGCGGGGTGTCCGGAGTTGTTTATAGGTGTCGATCCAGACCAGGCCTGCCACGCGGCCCGACAGCCGGCGCGCCGCCTCCACGATCACGTCGCCTCCCATGGAGTGGCCGACAAGGATGATACGTTCGAGGCCAAGCTGTCTCACGACGGCCGCAACGTCGCCGCCGAACGCGGCCATCGTCCACGCCTCGCGTCCGAAACCGGATTCGCCATGCCCGGCAAGATCGACGGCTACGACCTTGAACTGGCGGGAGAACGGTTGTAATTGTCCCTCCCAGTAGCCTCGGTCACAGGACCAGCCGTGGACGAAGACGAGGGCCGGCGTTCCTTCACCCGCCGCTTCATACGCGATGTGATTACCGTCGAAGGAAGTGACGATGTCCGTCATGTTTCGCGCGCCGGTGCGTTTGACGTCATCGGTGGAGCGTGCCGGAAGGCGAACCGGGGATCAATAGTCGAAAGCGGCGCCGGCCCTCCTGGCCCGGCGCCGCCTGTTTCGAGTGACTGGTTCGAGGTATCAGGTCATCGACTCATCCCGCTGGTTCATTACACCGCCGCGCCGCCGCCGCTGGCCAGCTCGGGGTAGGGGAAGCGGTTCTTATCGTTTCGTGTCATGTAAGAGGTCACCCGGACGACATCGCCGACCGACAGGCTGGCGACCTCGGCGGTGAAGGCATCCCGGAACCTGACGATGATCGGCGTCATCGTGACGGCCTCGGACAGGGTCATGCTCTCCTGGGGCTTGGTTCCTTCCAGGTACGGGGTGAGGGAGACAATCTCACCGAGGGAGAGGGTAGAGGGCGATTCCGATATGTGTTGGTCTCATGCCAAACGACCGAACTCACCTGCCGGGGTCGCCTGCAACATTGTAATGTCGCACGAAACCAGTACGGCGAACCTGTGGCTGCTGGAGTGTGTCCGCCCTTCTCAATCGATGTCGCCCTCAGCCAGCGCAAAGACCGAAAGGCATGCTTCAAGCTACACCGTGTACCGCTTGTTCCAACTGTCCGGGAAGGTAAGCCTGTTCCCGTAGACAAAGCGAATGAGTTGCCCGTGGTGCTGGACCTCGTGTTCAAGAAGTCCGAACGCAAGTTCAACCTGCGCATCGGTCAAGTCCGCGAAGTCGATTTGGCCCAGGCGCTCATGCGTCGATACCAAGGCGGCAAGCACCGATTGCTTCACGCGCGGCGTCGTGAGGCTGCACGAAAAGCCCTTCCAGCCGCCCATCTCGATCGCACTGGTGTAGCTTTCGCGCGCTCCGACGATGCACCAGAGCTGACCCGAGATTCGGTTGGCCGGCAGGTGTGGCAAATCCAGGCCCAGGGATTCCTCATCGAGATGGACTACGAGGTCGTGCGTGAGTGTGAATGACCGATCCAGTTTCGCCTTCAGTTGCTCGTGCATGGCTATCTCCTGGCTGCGATGCGCTGAAACCATACAGGCCCCGCCGCCCAACGACGGAGACCGAAGGCGATCGTCGAGTTCACTTGCCGGTCAACCAGGGTCTTTCATTCACGGAGTGCCAATAGCGTCAACGCCCTCGTCACCAACCCCGCCACCAGGTCCACCTTGTAGCGATTGTTCACCAGCGGCCTCGCACCGAGTGCCGCTG
>JAWXBZ010000057.1:0-14708 GCA_034440375.1 Candidatus Eiseniibacteriota bacterium | reverse complement strand
GCCGGTGGCGGCGAAGCCAGGATCCTCTTCTACGCCGCCGCGACCGCTCCACTTCCCGAGCTCAGCACGGTTCCCCAGTGCTTCCAGATCCACCCGTCAACGGCGCTTGGAACAGCGCGCCGGCGCACGCCGCCAAGTACAATGTAACGATCCTGGGCGCCGGTGGTCCCATCAATGGCGCGGTGGTCCAGGTTCGCATGATCGCGCCGGGCGATACGCTGGCCTGCTGGTGTGACACGCCGGTCGGGCCGCGGTCGTACGTCTTCCAGCAGGTGACGAACTCATCGGGCGTGGCCCGCTTCATCATCGGCGGCGGTGGGTGCATCCAGTATGATCTCGCGGCCACTCCGGGAAACCTGAACTATGCCGGCGAAGTCTATGCCGATGGGGTCCGGATGCAGGAGTTTGGCGTCGTCTCCTCCGATGCCGTCGACACCGCCGGGCGCCGCGCCACGGACACGCCCCAAGGCGCCGATGGTCGGCTGCAAGGGCTCACGCCACGGTAGTCGTGCCGGCGTTTCCGCAACCGGGCGCCCGGGCGCCGAGTGGATGAGGACGGCCCGAATTGCCGCCTCTGTTAGAATCCCCACCGTGACACGCTTCGAAAACCTCTTCATCGGGATTGCCGGGATGATCGGCGCCGGCAAATCGACTCTGGCCGCCGCGCTGGGCGAGCACCTTGCGATCGACGTGTACTACGAGCCGGTGGACAACAACGAGTACCTGGCCGACTTCTACCGCGATACGAAGCGCTACTCGTTCGCCACGCAGATCTACCTGCTGAATCGGCGCTTCCAGCAGCACCAGGAGATCATCTGGCGCGGGCGCTCGGCGGTTCAGGACCGGACCATCTACGAGGATTCCATCTTCGCCCGGATGCTGGCCGAAACCGGCCTCATGGAAGAGCGCGACTATCGTACCTACCTGGACCTGTTTCGAAACATGAGCAACTTCATGTGCAAGCCGAACGTGATCATCTACCTGGATGTATCACCGGAACGCTCGATGGAGCGGATCCGGGCCCGCGCGCGCGGCGTGGAGGACGGCATCACGCTGGATTATCTGAAATCGCTCCATAAGGGTTACGCCGAGTTCGTCGCCGATATCTCAAAGGTCATCCCGGTCATCCAGGTGGATTACGACCGCTTCCCCACCGTCGAGGAGATGGCGCGCGTGATCCTGAGCGACTATCTCGACCACAGCTTCCTGCGCGAAGCCACACGTTTCGATCCGACTCGCTGAGCGGGCTCAGTCCAGCCGGACCACTCGCGCGCTCTGAACAACCCCTTCGGCCTGGACGCGCACGAAGTAGATTCCGGCGCTGACTCGTCGGCCGGCGGCGTCGCGGCCATCCCAGGTAACTTCGTGCGCACCCGCCGTGTGCGGCGAGGCGCTGAGCAAGCCCCGAACACGCCGCCCCTGCAGATCGAAGAGGGCCACATCCACCGCGGCGGAACGGGCCAGATCGAACCGCAACGTAGTATTGGCCTCGAAGGGGTTGGGGTGCGCCGGTCGTAGCGTCAGAAGCGCCGGACCACTCTCCCGGGGGACGCCTCCCCCCACCGGAACCTCGCTCGGCGCGACGGGCGGTCGGATGATCACGTCGAGTTCCTCGTTGCACGCGGCATCGGTGCCGACCACGTAGACACCCATCATCTCATTGGCAAAGATCCCCTCACGCCGCAGTGTGGCCTGAAAGGAAGCAACGTTAGGCCCGGTGGGCGTCAATCGGCGCTCGATTCGGTATCCGAGTTCCTCGACTTCCAGCGTAATGTCGACCGATCCCACATTTCGAATCGTCATGAGATAGTTCGAGGTGGGCGTTCCATGGATCGGTGTATTCAGTCCGCCGGAGGGGGGAAGCGTGGCGTTCAGGGTCGTCCCCGTGGGGTGAGTCTGGGTCACCAGGATCTGGGCATTGGCCGTACCCCGATTGACGATGCGCGCCCCCTCGTGACCGGTGATGGCGCCGACCCCGTAGCTGACCAACTCTTGTGGAGAGAGTGTGATCTGGCTGTTGCGCACGATCGCGATGCGCACGCCCACGCTCGGTGCGATCAGCGTGTGGCGATAGACTTCCACGAGGGCGTCACCTGGTATGAAGGCTTCGCCATGCGTCGTGAGGCGCTGCAGCGAATCGGGACAGGCCGGGATGCCGGTGAGCGTGCCATACGGTCCGGGAGGCGGGGGCGGTGGCGGCGGCAGGAAATCGTTCTCCTCGCAGATGGATCGTCCCAACTTGAGGAGGCCGCCGCCCGTGCAGGACAGGCAGTCCGAAACCGGATCCCCCTTTTCGGTGCTGCGCAGGCCGAAGGCCGTTGCGTAGACCTCGCCCTCAGCAGCAGCCGCCGACCAGAGCCCCGTGATCCGGCCTTCGCCGGTGTAGCCGCCCTTGATGCCGGTGGCGGAGGGGATTGTGCCTCGGATGTTCGCCATGTAGCCGGCGTAGAAATACTCGGTCACTTCGGTGTAGCCCGGCATCGGACTCGGCCCGCCGATGCTCAGCCAGCCGTCCATGGTGCTCACGGGGATGAAATGCGTCACGAGCCAACCCGGCGCCCCCACGATCTGGCGCACACAGGAGTTCTGCATGGCGTAGTAGGAGAGCGCGGCGAAATCGCGCGCGGTCGTGAAGTGATTCGTGACATCCAGACCGGATGGGTTCGTCAGCGTCGTACGGGTCATGCCGAAGTCCGCCGCCCGCGCGTTCATCCGGTTCTGGAACGCCAGCAGCGTGTTTTCGTAGCTGCCACCCCAGGGGTTGTTGTCCCCCTCGAGGATGTCCGCAATGGCATAGGACGCGTCGTTTCCGGATGGCGGCATCATCCCTTTCATCAGGTACTCGAGCGTGATCTTCTCATCCGTCACCAGCCCCATCTGTGAACCGTTCACGTTGCCGGCCACCCAGGAGGGCACCGTGTACAGATAGTCGGGATCGACCTCATTGTTCTCGATCGCCTCGCAGGCCAGGAGCAGCGTCATCGTCTTCGTGGTGCTGGCGGGCCGTACGCGGTCGAACATGCGCTGCGAGTAGATGATGTCCGCGTTGCAATCGAGCACCACCGACGCGCGATTCGGCAGGTGGTCGATCTGTCGCCAGGGCGCCACGATGTAGACGAGGCCCGCGTTGTCGATCGTCGGCGTCGAGGGCTGGTACGACAGATACTCCTTCCGGGTGACGCCGATCGCCAGGTTGTCCCGTCCCGACGCATCGAACCGGCCGAAAGCGAGGGCCCAGCCGAAAAGATCACTCGCGCGAGTCAGGTCATTCTGGGATATCGCGCTGAACGTGGTGTAGGCGCCGGTGGTGAGTCCACCGGAACCGCCATAGTAGATATGTGCGATACCGGCGTCGGTGAATGACCCCTCCGCGCCGAGATCGAGGTTTTCATACGGCACGGAGATGGCGAGTTCATCGTAGCCATCCAGATCGAAGCGGCCGGCGGCGAGGGCCGATCCGAAACGGTCGGCCACCTCCGCGCCGCTGCCGGGAAGTCCAACCAGCTGGCTTTTCGTGTCGATCTCCTGCGGCACCAGGGAAGGCGCTGGAACGGGATCAAAATCCAGGATCACGACGCGACCGGCGTCGGCCTGCCCGCCAAGATCGGCCTCCGGCTCCCCCACCGCCAGATCCAGGGGGCCGGCCGAATCGAAAAAGTAGCCGGCCGCCAGGCTCGAACCGAACCGGGCATCACTCTGGGGATTGTTGGCCAGGCTGACCGGATCCAGCGCAGCCCCTCCGATCGAAACAAGCCCGACGCCGGATCCGCGGATAATGTAGACACGCCCGCAGTCCGCCAGGCCGCCGACATCCTTCATCGGCGTGCCGATGGCCAGATCAGGATAAGCGTCGTTGTCGAACCGGCCGGCTGCCAGGGCCCGCCCCATGGCATCGGCCGCCGTGTTGACCTGTCCGAGGCTCGACTGTTTGAACCAGCCCGAGCCCGCGAGAGTGATGCCCGCGGCCGAACCATAAAAGTGGAATACGGCACCCGCACCGACATCCTCTCCCGGCGATCCGACGGCGAGATCGGCGTAACCGTCGCGGTTGAAATCTCCCGTGACGAGCGCATTGCCGAAGAGATCCTCGTTTTCACTCGCGCCGCCCGCGCCTGACTGGATCAGCACGATTGCTGGGACGTCGCTGAGGCCCGTGGCGGAGCCGTGATGTACCCAGACTTCGCCAGCGCTCGGATGACCGGCGACATCGCGATACGGGAGGCCCACGGCCAGGTCGGTGTAGCCGTCGTTATTGAAATCGCCCGCAGCGAGGGCTTCGCCGTAACGCACCGTCAGGTCGGCCAGGTCGCCGACGGTGAGCCACTTCGCGCCCTCGGGAACAAGTCCGACCGCGCTGCCGAACGACACGACCACTGCTCCATGGGTCGCAAAGCCTGAAACGTCATTCGCCTCGTAGGGCGCACTCGTGGCCAGGTCCTCGACGCCATCTCCGTTGAAGTCACCCGTGGCAAGCGCCCGTCCGAACTCCTCACCCGTACCGGGACTTCCGGCGCTCTCCAGGCCCTGGCGCACGAGGGCAAGGTGGGCCACGGCGACGCGTTGAGGCCCGACGCCGAGAATCCCGGCCGAAACAAGAAGCGCCACGAGCGGCGCCGGCCATCCGGAACGTCTCGATGTCGCAAACTGATGGATGGACATGCCGATCCTCCCGGCGGGCGGGTTCCTGGGCTACGGCCGCCGGCACAATCGACCGGCCGCTCCTCACCATGCCTTTCATCCTCTGGAACGGTTTTTCGAGGCGGAGCGGGACAAGGGGCGGCCCGAAATGACCCGGATTCCAGGGGGGAGCCGAGACCGGGTTCAGGGGCGGGGGCTTGCCATTTCCAGAAGGCCGCGGGCTTGAACCACCCGCGCGTCATCGGCGGGAAACTGGCGGGCCATGGCCTCGTACGCCGCGCGGAGCCAGGGCTCGGCCTCCGCGGCGTGGCCGGTCTCGAGCAGGGTGCGACCGAGGCCGAGCCCGGCCTGGGCCGTCAATTCATGCTCCGGCCCGAGGCTCCGGGTCAGAATATCCAGGCTTCGGCGAAACGTGGCCTGGGCGGCGACGCGATCCCCCCTCTGGCGCTGCAGGTCGGCGAGGCTGCTCAGTGTCTTTCCCACGAACGGGTGGTTGGGTCCGAGCATCCCGGTCAGGATCGAGAGGCACTCGCGATAAGCGGAATCCGCCTCCGCCATACGCCCCAGCCGCAGCCGGGCGCGGCCCACGTCATGCAGCGCCTTCGCCACATCCGGATGGCGGGCACCGTACGTCCGTCGGTTGATGCGCAGCACCTCGGCATACAGCGGTTCCGCCTCCTCCAGACGATCCTGGCGCGAGGCGATCCCGGCCAACCCGGCCAGGGAGATGGCCACCCGGGGATGATCCGGCCCGAGCTGACGACGCTGTACCTCGAGCGCACTCTGGAAGAGCGGTTCGGCCTCCGCCGGCCGCCCCTGCTGGATGAGGACCGTGGCCAGGTTGCTGCGGAGTGCCGCGCCGCGGAGCGACTCGTGCCCAAGCCTCTTCTCGAAGAGTGCCAGCGATTCGGTGAACCACTGCCTCGCCTCGTCGTAGCGCCCACGGTCGTAGGAAATCGTGGCGAGTTCGTTCAGGGACTCCGCCACGTCGAGATCGTCCGCACCGTGGCGGCGGCGCCCCTCCAGCGCCAATCGCGCCAGAGAATCGGCCACCGCGCCCTGACCGCGCTCGTTCAAGATGCTGGCCAGGCCGTTGTGCGCCGTGGCCAGATCGAGCGGCAGTCTCCCGGCGTTCGGGCCGATCATGTCGATCGAGGCGCGGAAAAGGCTCTCGGCCTCCGTCCCACGCCCGCGCGACTGCTGGACCTGCCCGAGCGCCGTCATGCTGGCCAATCGCTCACGAAGGGAAAGATCGGGAAGCGTCTGACGGAGCCGCCACGATTCGTCCAGCAGCTTCCACGCTTCGTCATACTCGCCGAGTTTCGAGTAAAGCCCGCCGAGCGTGTGAAGCATCTCGGCACGCAGAGCGGGCTGCGTGGCCAGTTCCGCCCGGATGCGCCCGGTGCCACGATCGAGCAACGTGCGGGCGGTCGTCGTCGGCCCCTGCTCGACCTCGGGATCAGCGCCCTCGAAGATGTGGAGCAGGAATCGACTGACGGCGGCCGCGCGCCCCGCCTCCTCCCGTGCCACACGGGCCTGCCAGAGCGTGGCAAGAAGCCCGGCCGTCAGCGTGACGACGAGCGCCGCCATCGCGGCCCAGGCCACCCGATGTCGCCGAAGTGATTTCGAGGCACGATACCGCCAGCCGCCGCGGCGCGCCGCCACGGGGCTCCCCTGTCGATAGCGCGCCAGATCCTCATCGAGCGATTCCACCGACGGGTAGCGTTCCCCCGGTTCGGGGCGCAGCGCCCGGGCGATGATGGCATCCAGGTCGGGATCGACTCCGGCGGGTTCCGCCGTGCGGAGTGCGGCCACATCTCCTGCCGCGTCCGGGGCGAAGCGTCCATCTGGAAACGCGGTACGGGTTGTGATCAGTTCGTGGAGCAGGAGCCCCAGGGCAAAGACGTCGACCGCCGTCGTCGTGGGCCGACCGAGGATCTGCTCCGGGGCGGCATAGGCCGGGGTCAACGCGGCCTGTGTCTGCGTCGTGGCGGAATTGACAGGGCTGTCATCGAGGATTCGCGCGATGCCGAGATCCAGCACCCGCACGTCACCGCTCGCGGTCACGAGTACATTCGCCGGTTTCAGATCGCGATGGACGACCAGGTTCTGGTGCAGATAGCGCACCGCGGTCAGCAGGCGGCCGAAGAGCTCCAGCCGAGCGGCGCGCCCCAGGTTCAGTCGGCGAACGTATGTCGTGATCGGCTCCCCCTCGACATGCTCCATGGCGAACCAGGGGCGGCCGTCGGGCCCGATGCCACCATCGATCAGCCGCGAGATTCCGGGATGATCGAGCCGGGCCAGGAGTTGACGCTCCCGTTTCAGCCGCTCCCGCGCAAGGGCGGTGTCCACCTCCGTCCGGAGCACCTTGACGGCCACCTGTTGCTGGAACTGGCCGTCGTCCCGCTCGGCCAGGAACACGTGCCCCGTACCGCCCTGGCCAAGACTCCGCAGGCGGCGGTACGGCCCCCATCGCTCCGCAGGCTCTGCGGCGGCCGTGGTGAGCCCGAACGCGTCGTCGAGCAGCGCCGGCAATTCCCCACCGACGGTGCTCGACATCGCATCGTTTCCGATGGCCATCCGCATGTCCTGCTCCGCCATCCTGGCATACAGTTCCGTCCCCAGCGCCCCGAGCTCGGGATCGTCGGAGGCCAGTTTCTGCAGCCGTGATACGCGTGCGGCTTCATCCGGCAGATCCAGGAGCTCATCGATCAGCGGCTCCAGTCGTGGCCAGGCGGCGACCAGCCGAGCGTCGAGAGAATCGCGCTCCGGTGACGGATCAGGACCACCCGGTGACGGATCGGGACGGCCAGGTGACGGATCGGGACCGCTGGGGGGTCGCGTCACGGCCCCGCCACCGGCCCGGCGCCAAGGAACCCCGCCAGCAGGAGCCGCGCCTTCTGCCAGTCGCGCTTGATCGTCCGCGCGTCGCGCCCGAGGAGCCGCGCCGCCTCGTCCACGGTGAAGCCGGCGAAGAAACGCATCTCGACCACTTCGGCCAACCGCGGGCTTAAAGCCGCCAGGCGACGCAGCGCATCGTCCAGCGCGATGAGCCCCTCGGCCTGTTCGACCAGCACATCACTGACCTCCGTGAGCGGCAATGCCTCCACACCGCCGCCCCGCTTCTGAGCCAGCCTCATCCGGGCATGATCGACCAGGATGTGACGCATGATCGTGGCGGAGGCGGACAGGAAGTGGTCGGCGTCGACAAACTTGAGCCGACTCCGCCCGGTCAGGCGCACGTAAGCCTCGTGTACCAGCACGGTCGTCTGGAGCGTCTCGCCCGAGGGGCGGTCACTCCGTTGGCGATGAGCGATGCGACGCAACTCCCCGTAAAGCAGAGGAATCAGCGTGTCCAGCGCGCCCCGATCCCCCTCCCGCAGTTCGGAGAGGAGCCGCGCAATCTCTTCCGAGTTCATGGTCTTCCCCGCAGAGCGCAACGCGCCACCACCCGCGCCAGTTTACCGAATCGGACGGCGAGGTTGAGCACCCCGACAAGGTAGCTCATGCTGACCCGCCCGGGCGATGGCGAAGGAGAAGAAATCGTGATGGCGTGCTACGGTGGCCCCGAAAGGGCCCAAATGGAATGATGGAGAGGGAACCCATCGGGGACGAAGTCCCCCTCACGCTTCAGTACGCGATCCTGCGCGTTCTGCAGGAGTCGGCCAATCTGTCCGATGCCACGCCGCGGCTGCTCCAGACGATCTGCGAGGCTCTCGGATGGGCCTATGGTGGACTCTGGATGGCCGACTCTAATGTCAATGTTCTGCGCTGCGTCGAAACGTGGCAGTCCTCGGCCGTTGTTCTCGACGAATTCCAGACGTTGAGTCGGCAATTTACCTTCGCTCCGGGTGTCGGGCTCCCCGGGCGCGTCTGGAAGACCGGCCGGGCGGCATGGGTGACGGATGTCGTCAACGATGACAACTTTCCGCGAGCCCGGGCCGCCGACCGGGCCGGCCTGCATGGGGCAATCTGCCTGCCGATCTATCGGCTTGGCGATCTCATCGGCGTCATGGAGTTCTTCAGCTCCCGCGCCGTCGATCCGGACGAAGGCTTGCTCCGGATGATGGCGGCAATCGGGCGTGATATCGGCGAGTTCCTGGCCCGGATGCGGAGCATGGACGAGCTCGAGCAACTGTTTGAACTGTCGCTCGACATGCTCTGCATTGCGGACCTGGACGGGTACTTCAAGCGGTTGAATCCGGCCTGGGAAAAAGTGCTGGGCTTCACGCCGGGCGAGTTGATGGCCGTGCCGTCCGGGGACTTCATTCACCCGGATGACCGGGAAGCCACCATTAAAGAGGCCTCCAAGTTGTTGACCGGGGATGTCACGGTGCAGTTCGAAAACCGGTACCGGTGCCGGGACGGCTCGTACCGCTGGCTGTCGTGGAACGCCCGGCCCTGGGTACGCGAGCGCCTGGTGTTCGCCGCGGCCCGTGACATCACGGACAAGATCGGCGTGGAAACGGAGCTCCGGGCCGCCCGCGAGGCGGCGCTGGCAGCCAGCCGGGCCAAGGGGGAATTCCTGGCCAACATGAGCCATGAGATCCGCACCCCGATGAACGCCATCATCGGCATGAGCGACCTTGCCCTGGACACCCAGCTCTCGGCGGAGCAGCGGGAGTACATCACCGCGGTAAAGGATTCGGCGGAGAGCCTGCTGGGCCTGATCAACCATATCCTCGACTTTTCCAAGATCGAGGCGCGAAAGCTCCAACTCGAGCTCACCGAGTTCGCCTTCCGTGAGTCGCTGGCCGACACGATCCGGGTGCTGGCGCCGAAGGCCCATGCCCGGGGCCTCGAGCTGGCCTGCCAGGTCAGCCGCGATGTTCCCGAGTGGCTCGTCGGCGACCCGGTCCGTCTCGGACAGGTCCTCACCAATCTCGTCGACAACGCCATCAAATTCACGACGGAGGGGGAGGTCGTGGTCCGCGTCGATCTCGTGTCCCAGGCGCCCGGCGAGGTGACGCTCGCCGTGGCCGTTGCCGATACCGGCATCGGGATTCCCCGGGACAAGCAGCAGCTCATTTTCGACGCCTTTGCCCAGGCCGACGGCTCCACCACCCGCATGTACGGCGGCACCGGGCTCGGCCTCGGTATCTCGGCGCAGATCGTCGAGATGATGGGCGGTCGAATCGAGATCGACAGCGAGCCGAGCCGGGGAAGCACCTTCCGTTTTCAGGTGCGCTTCGGCGTCAAGGCCGGACGCTCGGCCCGCCAACCCCGCCGCAGTACGATCGAGCTGCATCATCTTCCCGTCCTCGTCGTGGATGACAACGCCACCAGCCGCGCGATTACCGAGGAGATGCTCCTTTCATGGCAGATGCGCCCCACGGTCGTCGCGAGCGCGGCGGAGGCACTCACGACTCTGAAGCAGTCGGCCGACATCGGCCGTCCGTACGATCTCTGCCTGATCGACTCCAGCATGCCCGGCATGGACGGATATGCGCTGGCCCGCCGCATGCTCGGCGAAAACTCCCTCGTTCGCGGTGCGGTGATGATGATGATTTCCTCCGACCGACCCGAGGGAATCGCCCGATGCCGGGAGTTGGGCATTACGGCCACGGTCATGAAACCGCTCAAGCCATCCGACCTGATGGACGCCCTTCTCAAGGCCCTGGGGCATCGCGTTCGAAGCAGTGGCCGCTCGCGACGGCCGGCGGCCGCGCGCCCGCCGCGCCGGGGCCCGCTTCACATCCTGGTGGCCGAGGACAATGCGGTGAACCAGATGCTCGCCGAGCGCCTGCTCCAGAAAATGGGGCACCGGGTTGTCGTCGTGGCCAACGGCCGTCAGGCGGTGGAATCCTGGAAAAAGGAAACCTTCGATGTCATCCTGATGGACGTCCAGATGCCGGAACTCGACGGCCTTGAGGCCACCGCCCTCATTCGGGAGCGGGAGCGCGATACGGGACGGCACGTCTCGATCGTGGCGTTGACGGCCCATGCCATGAAAGGCGACCGCGAAGCCTGCCTCGCCGCCGGCATGGATGACTACCTGGCCAAACCGCTTCGGCCGGAAGAACTGGCGGCCGCGCTGGACCGGCATGCGCCGGATGAACCCGCGGGGCCGGACGGGATGGAGGGGGTCGTCCGCATGAACGAACTCCTCGAGCGGGTCGGCGGTGACCGCGTCCTGCTGGGCCGGTTGATCGACATCTTCCTTGCCGATCTGCCCGGTACCCTGGCATCGATCAAGCGTGCGGTGGCGGATAACGATGCGCCGGCCCTGTTTTCGGCGGCCCATTCGTTGAAGGGAGCCGTCGCCAATCTCGCGGCTCACCGAGTCGTGGAAGCGGCTCACACGCTCGAGGAGATGGGACGATCGGGCGCCCTGCAAGGCGCCATGCCCGCTCTGAATCGCCTCGAACAGGAGATCACGATCGCGCGCCCCGCGCTCGAGGCGGCGCGCGCCGGCTAGCCTGACTCGTCGAGGTATTTCAGCAGCACGACCTCGTTCTGGGCCTCGTTGTACAGGATCTCGTCGACAAACTCGCGCGCCATCAGTATCCCGAACCCGCCGGCCCGCAGCCCCATCTCCTGACGCACCTCGGTATGGTGCACGGGATCGCTTTCGGGATTCGACACCGCGGCGTGCTCCAGCCCCTCGAAGCGAAAACCCGCGCCGGGGTCGCTGATGCGATAAAGCAGCAGTCGCTTCGTCCTCAGATGGGAGATGCGCACCACCTGTTGCGGGTCGAACTGGCCACCCCATTCGATGGCATTCATCAGGAGTTCGCGAAAGGCCTGGCTGACCGACTCGCGCAGATCCTCCGACAGGTCCGCATCGAGCTTCGACAGGAAGTCGTGGATCCGGTCGGCGGCCGCCTCGGTGCACGGCACGTCCAGTTCGACCCAGCTCGGCGTTGCCGAGATCACTTCGATCGGAGGCAGATCGGGAAGCGCCAGCACCTTGTTCACCTGCTCGAGGAGCACCTGCGGGTCGATCGGCTTGCGAATGAAGCGTTGGGCCTGGGCGCGGACCGCCTTGATGACGACTTCGGGCGTTTCGTCGCTGGTCATGACGATGGCCCGAGGCATGCGCCCCATGGCCCGGAGGCCCGCCAGGAGCTTGAGCCCGGGCATCCGGGGCATCCAGACATCGACGAGGATCAGGTCAAACGATTGACGCGACACCTCGGCCACGGCGGCCATGCCGTCATGGGCGGTGGTCACCTCGAAACCCTTGGACACGAGCAACGCTTCAATCAACTCACGGGTCAGTCGATCGTCGTCCACCACGAGGATCTTCGCCATGGATTACCTCACCAGGAAGAGACGAACCGAATTCTACCCCCAAGGGCGGCCCCCCACAATCAAGAGTGGCTCGGTGTCTCAGTAACTGCGGCGCGCCGAGGCGTATCCGCGCGTATACGTGTCGGTGCTCATGAATTCGCCCTGGAGGCGGTGATCCGCCAGTCGAAAGTCGAACCAGCCGCTCATGGCCCCGGTGCCGCCGGACTCCGTGAAGCGCAACCGAAGGCGGTCGCCGTTGAGCTGGCCGCTCAGGAAGATGGTCGTGTGTCGGTTGCCCGCGACCCGCCCCCCATTTTCGGCGATCTTCTCGCCTTCGCCGTGAACCTCGTTACCGTCCTGTCGAAGCTTGAAATGGTGCGTCATGCGCAGATTTTCGAGATGAGCGCTGCCGGATTGGGTAATGGTCGTCTCGAGGACCCACGAGCCGCCAAGCTGATCTTCGGGTCTCTCCGCGTTGCCGGCGGTGGAGCGGTCATCGCGTTTCCAGTCATTGGTGTTGTTGTCATCTTCCGATAGGTACGAATCGTGAAGGTCGCCACCCGGAACAAACGACGTCAATTGATAGTCAGAGTCGGGACAGCTGGATTCCGGTTCCGTGCCTCGGATGAAGATCTCCGTGACGGGCTCGCCCCAGTTCGGCCGGCATCCATCCTCGAGGGTGCGCCCGGTCTCGGGGTCGATGGCGTACTCCACGACGTTCGACGGCGCCTGCCACCAGGGTGGCTCCGAATCGGCGTAGTAGCGATTCATCATGCGGCCCCAGGCCGGAGCGGCCAGCCGCCCGCCCGACGCCCCGGAGACGATCCGCTTCGGATCGTCGAAGCCGATCCAGACGCCGGCCACGATTTCGGGTGTATAGCCGATGAACCAGGCATCGACCCCGTCGCTGCTGGTGCCGGTCTTTCCGGCGGCCGGTCCGGAAAACCCCGATTGCATGGCCGGAGCGCCGCTTCCCCGTTCGAGAGCATCGTGCAGGGTGTCGTTGATCAGATAGGCGACGGACGCGGACATCACGCCCCGGGCTTCGGAACCAAATATCTGAATCACCCGGCCATCGACGGTTTCGACCCGCGTGATCAGCCGTGGTGCCACCCGCCGCCCGAGGCCGGCGAAAGTCGTGTAGGCGGCCGTCAGCTCAAGGGGCGACACGGCCACGGTGCCCAGGGCCATCGACGGCGTCTCGGCGATCGGACTCTCGATGCCGGCCTGTCGCGCCAGCGCCGCGATGCGCCGGTATCCCACCTCGTCGGCGAGATGAACGGTCGGCACGTTGACCGAACGGACCAGGGCGTTGCGCATGGTCACCTGTCCCGAGTATTTGTCATTGAAGTTTTTAGGCTCCCAGTGCTGGTTGCTCGCCAGTTCCACCCGGAACGGTTGATCGTCGAGCACGCGGGTCAACGGCACTCCCTGCGAGAGCGCAGCCGCGTAAACAAATGGCTTGAACGCGCTGCCGGCCTGCCGGTGGGCGTTGGCCACACGGTCGAACTCCGAGTGCCGGATATCGCGTCCGCCCACCCAGGCCCTCACATCGCCTGAGGCAACGTCCATGGCCACGATCGCTCCCTGCAGATAAGACGGGGTCGTTCCCGGAGTGGCGGTTCCGGCCACGTAACGGGTGCCGGTATATCGGCCGTACTCGCCACGCTCGATGTTGGCCAGCTGGCTGGTCAGCTCTTCCTCCGCGGCAAGCTGAAGGCCCATATCGAGGGTCGTGTAGATCTTAAGTTGCTGCATATAGAGGCGATCACCGAATTCCGTTTCCAGGATGCGCCGGATCTCCTCGATGAAGTAGCCTGCGACCACACCGTCGGCCGTGAGGCCTCCCCGTCCGGTGCTCACGCCGAGACTGGTTTGGCGGGCCGCCGCGGCCGCACCCGGTTTGGCAAGGCCCTGCTTCTGCATGAGCGAGAGCACCAGATCGCGCCGCCCCCGGGCCCTGTCCGGATGACGCTGTGGCTCGAAGCGCGCCGGAGCTTTGAGCATGCCGGCGAGGAGAGCGGCCTCACCCATGGTCAGTTTGGCCGCCCGCTTGTGAAAGTAGTGGCGCGATGCGGCCTCAATTCCCACGGCTCCTTTGCCAAAATAAACGTGATTCAGGTAGAGCTCAAGAATCTCCTTCTTGGAGAACTGTTTCTCGATCGACATGGCCGCCCGCATCTCGCGGAGTTTTCGTCCGACATTTCGCTCTGTGAGAGAAATCTGGTCCGAAAACACACTGCGCGCGAGCTGCATGGTGATGGTCGAGAACCCCTCCTCGAATCGTCCCCGCCGAATATTGTGAAAGGCAGCGCCTCCCACACGCCATACATCGACGCCCTGATGCCGCCAGAATCGCTTGTCCTCGACCGCGATAAATGCATTGGGGACATGTTCGGGGAGCTCGTCCAGTTCGATGAGGCTTCGGTCGACCGGGGACAGGTTGGCGAAGGGATGACCGTCCTTGTCGAGGAGAACGGTCGCTCCCCCCGGCTGGTAGCCCCGGAGCCGTTCGACATCCGGCTGATCATTACCACCGGAGCCACACGAATTGACGAGGAGAGCCAGCAAAAGGAGCAGGGAAGGGCCCAGTTGCCGGGGGACGGCAGCGGCGCGTGGCGCGTGTAACGAATTTACCAGAGGCATCATTCTGGAAATGGGTGCTGCAAGATTCGGGCCGGTAATTTTTTCCCGATCATCGGCGCCGCGGCCTGGTGAGGGCACGACAGTTGGCGGGCATCGCCCGTCAAGCCATTTGAGAATGTAACCCTGAGGGGTATCGTCACGCCGTTTGTGATGTAACCCGGTTGGAGTGGTTTCGTCGACTCGCCAGCTCG
>JAWXBZ010000056.1:0-6574 GCA_034440375.1 Candidatus Eiseniibacteriota bacterium | reverse complement strand
GCCCCCCGGAATCCCCGAAGGCGAGGTGACGACCGCCGGTCGCTCCATCTACTGGCTCATCCCGCTGGCCGGATTCTTCTTCGTGTTCGTCCTGCTCGACCTGATCCGCAAGCGCCGACTTCTCGAGACGCATGCGCTCCTCTGGATTCTGACCTTCGTTGTCGTGGCGGTCAGCCCCTTCTTCCTGCCGCTGCTCAATGACCTGGCCTACGCGGTCGGTATCTACTACCCGCCGACGCTCTATCTCCTGATCGCCATCTTCTTCCTGATGGCCAACACGCTTCGCAACACGCTCGACATCTCCAGGATGACCGAACAGAACCGCCGCCTGACGCAGGAGCTCAGTATTCTGCGCAACCAGGTGGAGCGAACATCGGACGATCCGGGAGATCCGCCCTTGCCGTGAGGCCCGACATCTCGCGTGACGACCGACCGACGGTGTCGATGCCCGTCCCGCTGGTTCTTCTGGCGCTCCTGATCCTGGCCGCCCACGCCTGGACATTGCGGGACTTTCTCGTCGATGACGCCTATATCAGCTGGCGTTACGCTCGAAACATCGCGGAGGGCCTGGGGCCGGTATTCAACGGCGGTGAACGGGTCGAGGGGTACTCCAATCCGCTGTACACCTTTCTGCTCACCCTTCCGGCCCGGTTCGCACGGAACGATGACACCCTGCCGGTGGTCGGTCGCGTCGTCGGATTCCTGGCCGCGCTGGCCACGATCCTGACCATGGCCCGGTGGCCCCTTCTTGCCGGCGGCGCGGGCCCCACGCTGGCCCTTATGCTGACGGCCACGAGCACCAGTCTGGCGCTCTGGTCGGTCGGCGGGCTGGAAACGACGCTCTATGGTTGGCTGATCGCCGCGGCACTCGGCGCCACACTGGCCCGTCCTCTATCTCCCGGCGGCCGCCTCGGCACCGGCCTCCTCCTGGCCGCCGTGGCCCTCTCCCGCCCCGAGGGGATCGTTCCGGCCGGCGCCCTCTACCTGATCCGGTGGCTCGATCCGGACACGCGGCGGCAGACCCGCGGCCATCTCCTGATCGGGCTCGCGTTCCTGCTGCCGATCGCGGGCTACCTGATTTTCCGGGTCAGTTACTTCGGCGACTGGTTGCCGAACACCTGGTACGCGAAGAAGGTGGGACTTGCGGAAGCCTGGAGAAAGGGCTCGTGGTATTTCGTGTCATTTGTCCACCACAATGGGGGCAAGTGGCTCTACGCCGCCGCGCCACTGGCATTCCTCGATCGGACACGACGGCGCCTCGTGCTGACCGCCAGCTTTGTCCTCGCCGCCTATCTTCCCTACGTCCTCTACGTCGGCGGGGACTGGATGGACCAGCACCGTTTCCTGGTCCCGGTCGTGCCGCTGATCTATCTCATGACGGGACTCGGATGGGGCGTCGTCATCGACACCATTCGGCGAGGGCTGACACGCTGGCCCGGCGGCGATCTCATCCGGCCAGTCCCGCCGCTCGGCGTCCTTGCCCTGTGGTTGTTGCTGGCGCGACCAACCGTGGACCTGACACGCGAACAGATCGAACGGGGTGGCTACGTCAACGCGCGCCCCTACTACGAAACGGTGGGGCGCCTGGTGGGCGCCGTGGCTGACTCGGGCTGGAGTGTCGCCACGCACGACATCGGTGCGATCGGCTGGTATGGCCGGACCCGGGTCGTCGATCTGCTGGGCCTGGTCGATCGGGACCTGGCGCGGGGAACTGTCAGCGCGGAGCAGCTCATCGCGCGGGAACAACCCGACCTGGTTGTGCTTCACTACGACAATCGGGCAACGGCGTCGACGTCGACCTCCCGCTGGCGGGGATTCGAGTCATCCGGGCTTGATTCGATTTATGTGACGTTTGGGCGCGACCCCGAAATGTTTCCCTACCTTCGCGCTCGGCAGAACCGGGACGGGGCCCTCCGGGATCGGCTCGCGGCCCTGGGATTCGGGGGGACAGGGAAGGAGCCGTCGGCGGCGCTGGCCCGACATCTGGAAGTTGAGGAGTGGCTGAAAACCCACCAGCCTGACGGCCTCCCCTGGCGTTAGTGCTCCGGTTCCTCGGCCACCATCTGCATCAGTTCCCGCAGGGCATCGATGACCTGGTCGAGTTCCGGCTCGGGTAGCTGACCCGCCCCCAGGGCGTGCAGGCGGTCCATGATTTCATCCTCCCGTTCCGGATCGATGATTTCGACGCCCATCGCCCGTTTCTGGCGCGCGATGGCCCGGACGAGGATGGCGCGCTCAAGGAGTATCGCCATCAGCCGCTGATCGAGGTCATCAATCCGGCGGCGGCGCTCCTCCAGCGACTCAGGCTTGGACATCCTCACCACTCGGCCCTTCCACGGCCTCCTCCTCGAGAGCCTCAAGCGGCTTGCGGAAATGACGGGCATCAACGGCCTCGAGCCCTTCGGGCAGGCCGTGCTCGCCGGTCCCGGCCTCGGCCTCGCCCAGCGCCAGTATCTCCGGCTGGTTGCCGTCAAAGTCGATCGGCTGGATGCCGGCTCGTTCGAATCGGGCTTTCTCGGCATCGGACCAGGCCGGGTTCTTCGCGGCGAGAGCCGAGATTTCATCGAGTCGCGGCAGGTCGGAAACCTTGTTCAGGCCGAAGTAGTTGAGAAACTCCTGGGTGGTGCCATACAGAAGCGGCTTGCCGGGACCCGAATCGCGCCCCTTGATCATGATCAGATCGCGCTCGAGTAACGTGGCCAGGACGCCGCCGGCATCGACGCCGCGGATCCGCTCGATTTCGCCACGGGTGATCGCCTGCTTGTAAGCCACGACCGCCACCGTTTCGAGCGCGGCGCGGGAGAGCCGGACCTTGCGCTTTCCCTTCATCAATTTTTCGACCCAGGGGGCCCAGGTTTCGCGTGTCACGAGGACGTAGCCCCCCGCCACTTCCAACAGGGCGATGCCGCGGGATCCCTCGTCGTACTCGGTCCGAAGCCCGTCCATGATCTCCTTGAGTTCAGCGGGGCTCAGGTCGTCGGCCACCTTTCGAATGGCGGCGATCGTCAGCGGTTCGTCACAGGCAAAGAGCAGCGCTTCGATGAGAGGCGCTTTCTCATGTCGTTCCATCGGATGTCTCCTCTTCGAACCGTTCCAGAAGGGCCAGCGCCGGGTCGGGCGGGGCTCCTTCGGTTCGGTAGATCCAGATTTCGCCGAACAAACCCTCCTGCCGGACGGCAATCCGCCCCAACCGGGACAATTCAAGAATGGCCATCAGCGTCACCACGGCGTGCATCCGACGCGGGAAGCGGATCAGCAGGTCCAGGAAGAGGATGCGGCCGGTCTCGGCCAGCATGGTCTCCACCAGTTCGATCTTTTCCTCGAGGCTCACTTCCTCGAGCCGAACCTCGTGAAAAAACTCCTCCCCGACGCGTGCCAGGACGTCCTTCAGGACATCGAGCAACGTGAACAGTGATACCGGCGCCAGTTCCGGGAGTTCATCACCACCGATCGGTGGGATGTAACCGCGTTCGAAGACATGACGACGCGTTTCCTCGGCCGACTGGAGCTGGCCGGCCGCTCCCTTGAAACGCCGATACTCCATGAGCTGGCGGACCAGTTCATCGCGCGGGTCGAGGATCTCGTCCTCGTCGGCCGCCTGGCCGGGAGCCGGCGGCAGAAGCATTCTGGCCTTGATGCGCATCAGGCTGGCCGCCATCACCAGGAAATCGCCGGCCACCTCCAGGTCGAGGAGGCTCATCATCCCGATGTAAGCCAGATACTGCTCGGTGATGTGGGCGATCGGGATGTCGTAGATGTTGATTTCGTCGCGCTTGATCAGGTGCAGGAGCAGATCAAGTGGGCCGTCAAAAACGGGCAGCGTGACCTGGATCGGCGAGGTGCCGACGACCTCGTTGGAATCCTCGCTCTCGTACACCATCAGAATCCCATCGCCTCGTGGACATCCCTCATGGTGGCCGCTGCTACCGCCCCGGCCCGATCACGCCCCGCTTCCAGGACGCCGAGAACACGGTCCGGCGCCGCGATCAGCTCGGCCCGACGCTCGCGAAACGCGGAAAATTCATCGCCGACGATAGTGGAAAGCCGTGTCTTGCAGGTCACGCAGCCCAGCGCACCGCTCTGGCACTCGGAAAGGATGGCCGGCTGCTCGGCCGCGTTGAACCGGCCATGCCACGAGTAAACGACGCATCCCGATTCGATCGGATTGCCCGGATCGTTCCGTCGCACTTTACCCGGATCGGTGTAGGCCGTGCGAATCTTTTTCTGAATCTCTTCCGGCGTGTCGGACAGGAGGACCACGTTGCCAAGTGACTTGCTCATCCGCCGGCCGTCGAGGCCGGGAAATCGTGCCGACGGCGTGAGGAGGGCGTCCGGCTCCGGAAACACCTCGCCGAAGACCGTGTTGAATCGCCGGGCGATCTCGCGGGTGATCTCGACATGCGGTACCTGATCCTCCCCCACCGGCACGACGTTGGCCTTGTACAGGAGGATGTCGGCCGCCTGCAGCACCGGGTAGCCGAGGTGCCCGTAGGCCATTGTCGCCTCAAGGCCAAGATCACGGGCCTGCTCCTTGACGGCCGGATTGCGCTCGAGGCGGGCCACGGTCACCAGCATCGAGAAGATGAGGTGCAGTTCGGCATGCTCCGGCACATGGCTCTGGACGAACACCGGGCTCCGTTCCGGGTCGATGCCCGCTGCGAGCCAGTCGAGCACCATGTCATGTGTTCGTTCGCGGATCGACCTCGAATGTTCGAGATCGGTGGTCAGCGCATGCCAGTCGGCCACCATGTAATAGCAGTCGAAATCGCTCTGCAACTGGACCCAGTTTTCGAGCGCGCCGGTGAAATTGCCGAGATGCAGACGGCCGGTCGGCCGCATGCCGGAGAGGATGCGTCCCCTGACCATCAGGTCAGAACCCCCATCAACAGATGGATCGGCGGTCCGATCAGGCGGCCCAAAATGTCGATGTTGGCGTACGAGCCAAGCGCGATCATGGCCAGCAGGATAAGTGGACCGACCGGCTCGAGACGGCTGAAGGCGTAGGCCTGGTTCAACGGCAGGAGCCCCCGGACCACCCGAGCGCCATCCAGTGGAAAGACCGGGATCAGGTTGAAGAAGCATAGGAGCAGGTTGAAGTAGATGCCCCGATAAAGGACCTCGCTGAAGGTACTGCCGAGCGAATCGGTTCCCTGGATCGGCACGAGCTGGAACAGGATGGCCAGGATGCCGGCCGTCAGGAGGTTCGACGCCGGGCCGGCCGCGGTAACCAGGACGTCGTCCCGACGAGGATTTCGGAATTGGGCCGGGTTGACCGGCACCGGCTTCGCCCAGCCGAAGCCGGCAAACAGAATGAGCAATGTGCCCAGGGGATCCAGGTGAGCCAGCGGGTTGAGCGTCAACCGCCCCTGCCGCGCGGCGGTGTCATCGCCAAGCTTCCAGGCACTCCAGGCGTGTGCGAATTCGTGGATCGTGAACCCGAAAAGGATGCCGGGAAGGTTCAAGAGCAGCGAACGAAAATCAAAGTCCACGTCGGCGGATCCTTATCGTGTTAAGAGACAAGCAGTTGATTGGCGCGGGATTCTAGCAGCCACGGCCGGGCGGCGAAAGGTGCCGGACCCGGTTGGTTCTCGTTGACCGCACCCTTTGCCGAATGGGACAATCACGGCCCCATGAGGCATCCAGCATGAGCACCCCGACGAGTTCCGCCGCTCCCCGCGCCACCATCGAGCGGATTGATCCGCACCTGATCGACACGACCCAGGACGGCCCCAGGACAACGCTCGACCTGCATCTCGAGCGTTACGAGTTTGCGGCACGGCATGCGGCGGGGCGCCGAGTCCTGGACCTGGCCTGTGGCGTGGGGTATGGCAGCGCCCTGCTGCGGGAAAAAGGAAAGGCCCGCGAGGTGCTCGGCGTCGATGTCGATGATGGGGCCATCCGCCGGGCAAGGGAAACCTACGCCGGACCCGGCGTCAGCTTCCTGTGCCGTTCGGCTTACGAGATGTCGACGAACGAAGCGTTCGACATGGCAGTCAGCCTGGAAACGATCGAGCATCTCCCGGACCCGGACCGTTTTCTGACGATCCTGCACGGTCTGCTTTCGCCGGGCGCGCTGCTGGTCGGCTCCGTGCCGGTGACGCCGAGTGTTGACGTCAACATCCACCATCTTCACGACTTCACCGCGAGCTCTTTCCGTCGGCTGCTGACCCGTCACGGTTTCGAACCGTTCGAAGAACAGCTTCAGCTCCAGCCCTATTCCCTCTTCCGGCTCCGCCGCGAAATCCAGTCCAATGCGTGGGGAATGGACATCCGGCCCAATCTGCCCGGTTATTACCTGAAGCACCCCGGCAAGGCCTGGGCCCGCTTCTGTCACATGCTGAGGGACGGAACGGTGAACAAGTACCTGGTGGTCGCGGCGCGCCGAATCCCCTGACTCACGACCTCGTCCGCCCGTAATCGAATCGGGGGTCCGGCTGTCGCCGGGCCCCCGACTTATTTGGTGGAGCTGATGGGGTTCGAACCCACTACCTCCTGTCTGCCAGACAGGCGCTCTCCCAACTGAGCTACAGCCCCTCAATGTCCGTACGTTGATGGCAGCGGGGGATTCTAGGGG
>JAWXBZ010000055.1:0-10301 GCA_034440375.1 Candidatus Eiseniibacteriota bacterium | reverse complement strand
CGCCGGCCACGATGTCGGCGACGAGACGATCCTCGGCGTTGATTCGTTCGAGCAGCGGACGAACGGCCAGCCGGTCGAGATCCATCGTGCGCGGATTCCGCTGCTCGGTGGCAAGTCCCGAAACTTCCTCAAAGACCCGGCGATCGCCCGTCACGTTGGCGTCCCACTCCCCGTTCCAGTCGTGATCATGTGCATCCGGCCGCGCGCGATCGACAGCGACGGTCTGGCACCATCTCGACTATTATGAGTGTGCCTATCCACAGGCACAAGCCGCCGACCTCTTTCCCATCGGATCCATTTGAACGCGACACGACCGGAATTCCTGCTTGTCGGACTCTTCTTCACGATTCTGGCAAATCGTCAGCACCTGGCCGCTGACCCGGCACCTGACAACCCATGTCATCGGGCGGCCCTTGGAAGCACGGCTTTCACAGTATCCCGAGCTGGAACTGGAGGAGGACCTGGGTTCCGCGAGCGTCTACCGATTGAACTGGGATTCGCCGGCGCTTCCCACCGGCACGAGCCGGTAGATGGCGTCCGAACCGAATCGCGCCGCCGGCGCCAGCTGCGGCGAGGCCGCCACCGCCTGTTCGAGTCGGGCCGACGTCTTTGCCTCGTAATCGCCGTAGTGGACAATCACCCAGCCGGCGCCATACCGCTCCAGCGCCGCCAGCGTTCCCGGGCGCGGAAAACCCTGCATGACCAGCCGCAAATTTTCATAATCGGGCGGTACAAAACCGCTGACACCGTCGAGGCGCGGATGCCGGTGTTCCAGGAGCCAGGCCTGGCGCCGCGCATGGGTCGGATTTTCGTCGACCACCCACTTCGGCATCGGAATCTCGACGAGCGGATCACGATCCGACTGGTTGGCCAGCCAGGCATATACCGGCGGCATGTCGGTGCGATGCGGGGCCGGCGTCATGGGCAAGTCAAGCGGCCAGGCCCCCGCGATCCCCAGCGACAGGGCGAAAGCAAAAAGCAGTGCCCCGCGATTGCGACCGCTGAACCAGCGCGACCGTCGAAGCCGGTCGTAACCGATCGAGGCCAGGACCGCCGCGGACAGGAGAACCAGCACCGCGAACCGGCTCGGCGCGCGCATGCTGGAAAATCCCGGTACGAGCAGGAAGCCCACAGCAAAGGGAAGCGGCACAACCGTGCGATGACCGGCCACCTGCAGAATCGGACCCAGGGAGAGTATCCAGCCGGCGAAACCCACCAGAAGAAGCGCACCACTTTCGCCGGTTCGACGGGCCAGGGATTCCGCGCGCGCGAACCACCATCGCGCGGCGCGAATCGAAAGCCAGGGCGATCGAGCGATGGTTGAATCAGCCCGCGATATGATTCGCTCGACAGTAGTCGCGACTCGGCCTCCAAGCACCGCCACCAACCCGACGAGCGCCAGCGGCACGGCCAGGAACCCGGGCCAGAACCCCTGCGCACCGCTTCCTCCCGGCCAGAACTGGCCCCAGGCATTCTCCACGTTCACCTTGAAATAGTCGGTCAGGTCCGCCGACCAGAGCGCCGTCATGCCGATCGTTCGCCGAAACGCGGGCATCAATCGCTGCTGCTCCCAGTAGGGCCAGTACCATGGGAGGACCAGCGCGATCGCCGCCAGCCCCATGAGGAGGATCCTGCCGCTGTCTTGTGCGCGCCAGCCTCGTCGACCCCGGGCCGCTTCGTGGAGAAAGATGAGCCCCGTGGCGAGGGCCAGGTGAAAAAAGTAGTACCAGCCGAACCAGGACTGCACGACCAGGACCAGGAAAACTCCGGCCATGTCGCCGAGGCGTTGCCGCCGATGACATCGAAGGGCCAGGTGAAGTCCCAGCGGCAGCAACTGCGTCTGGAGCTGGTTGAGATTGCCCAGGTTCGCATAGCGGTACGGCCCGAAAGCGAAGACCAGTCCACCAAGGAATGACGCGGGCCGCGAGAGGCCCATCCCCCGCGCCAGCCGGTAGGTGAACCAGCCGCTCAGGATGAAGGAGAGCACCACCAGCGTGTTGTACGCCGGCGCCGTCCGGCCGGTGAGAAGCGCGATGGGCCAGGCAAGGATGGCTTCGCCCACGAGGTGATCCATGAAGGTCAGCGCCCGCGGGTGCGGGTGAAAGATCGGGGGGTGAAAGAGCCGGCCGGGCTCGCTGAGAAGTACCTGCCAGTCCCAACCCAGCAGGAAGCTCTGGAGCAGCGGGTCGAGCGCGCCGAAGACCGCCGGGATGGCCCGGCCAAATTCACGCGCCAGCGGCCAGGTCAGGAGGAGTGTGAGGACCAGGTAGGCCGGCACCACCAGCGTTGATGCGGAGGGGCGGCCGCGGGTCGTCATGCGCCGGGTTCGTCGACCGCTGGCCGGCCGGCGATCAGGCTCCGGCCTTGTTGTCGTCGGGCGCGGCCTTTCCATCGTCGGTCCCGGTCTTGCTGTCGTCGGGCGCGGCCTTTCCATCGTCGGTCCCGGTCTTGCTGGCGTTGGGCGCGGCCTTGCTGGCGTCAGCCGCGGCCGGCAGGACGAGCAGCGTCACGATGAGATCACCCGCTGGTCCGCCTTCCAGGCCGGCGTGTCCCTGGCCGCGCAGTCGGAGTTTCTGGCCGTTCGAGGCTGTGGCGGGAATCTTCACCCGCAACTTGCGCTCGTCGTAGCGCATTCCCTCTCCCTCGCAGGCCGGACACGGCTTCTCGATGACCTTGCCCCGGCCCAGGCAGCGCGGGCAGGTGCGGCTGACTGAAAAACCGCCGCGGTTCTGCACGACGCTGCCGCGCCCGCTGCAGGTCTTGCAGGTTACGGCGGATTGGCCAGGCGCGGCGCCCGTGCCATCGCAGGTTCGGCAGGCCGCGTGGCGCCGTACGCTGAACCGGGCGAAGCCCCCCTTGGCGGCCACGTGGGCGGGAACATTGAGGCTGACTTCGATATCCCGATTGGGTTCCGGCTCGGCCTGCTGCTGACGGCCGCCGAACAGGTGCTCGAAAATATCGCCCGTACCGCGGCCGCCGCCGCCGCTGAAGAGATCGCTCAGGTCAATCGTTTCACCGCGAAACCCGCCGGATCGGAACGTCCCCGGATCGAATCCCTCGGACCCCTCGGGGAAACCACCGCCGGAAAACCCGCCGCGACCGCTCAACCCGGCGCCGTAGCGCTTCATCCGATCGTACTGTTGCCGCTTCTCCGGATCGGAAAGCACCTCGAACGCTTCACCCGCCTCCTTGAACCTGGATTCAGCCGATGGATCGTTCCGGTTGGCGTCCGGGTGGTACTTCTTGGCCAGGGTCCGAAAAGCCTTCTTGACCTGATCCGGAGTGGCGTTTTCGGCTACGCCCAGCACCTCGTAATAGTCGCGTTTCGCCATGTTCCACCATCATACTCATTCGGGCGCCAGTGGCGGAGCCTTGGGGGCCGCTTCGGCCGAAGGCTCGGGCGACGTTTCCGGGGCCGCCTCGACCGAGGGCTCAGGTGACACTTCGGGGACCGGCTCGGCCGGGGCTTCCCCTGCGCCCCCATCCACCGCCGCCTCACCCTTCGCCAACTCATCGACCCAGTTCATTCGCAGCTCGGTCAGGACGTACTGGAGATGGCGCTGATCTTCGGCATCGAGGCGTCCCTCGGTTTTCGTCTGCAGCTCGGCCAGGACGTCAATCAACGTCCGGGCCGCATCAAGATTCCGTTCCATCGTGTCCGTTGCCGGATTTTTGACCTTGCCCAGGAACACCATCACCTGGGGATGAATCCACGACACCATCAACCGTACGAGCATGATCGATCCTCCCCGAAAAGAGCGGGCGGAACCCCCATCGGAGCCCCGCCCGCCATCCTGATTGTCAATTGGGACGATGCCGGTGATACACGGGCACTCGCTCGAACGCTAGTCGACCACCTCGAAATCGGCATCGACCGGCTTGTCTTTCGGCGGAGTGCTGGCATCGCCATCCGGTCCCGGGCCGCCCGGTCCGGTACCGGCCGACTTGTACATCTTCTCGGCGGCCTCGTGCCAGATCATCGTCAGGCTCTCCGCCGCTGAGTTGATCTCTTCGACGTTGTCGGTCTTCAGCGCTTCGCGCAGGCGCGCCACGGCGGCCTCGACTTTGGCCTTCGTGTCGGCGTCGAGCTTGTCACCCGACTCCTTGAGCTGCTTTTCGGTCTCGTAGGCCAGGCTGTCCGCCTTGTTGCGGGCCTCGATCTCCGCGCGCCGCTGCTTGTCCTCAACGGAATGGGACTCGGCGTCCCGGACCATGTTCTTGATCTCGTCCTCGGTCAGGCCGGACGAGGCCTGGATCTTGATGCTCTGCTCCTTGTTGGTGGCCTTGTCCCGGGCCGACACCGACAGGATGCCGTTGGCATCGATGTCGAACGTCACTTCGACCTGCGGCATGCCGCGCGGGGCGGGCGGAATTCCATCAAGCTGGAAGTGGCCGATCTGCTTGTTGCTGGCAGCCATCTCACGCTCACCCTGGAACACCTTGATATCGACGGCGGTCTTGCTGTCGGCGGCCGTGGAAAAGGTCTCCATCTTCTTGGTCGGGATCGTCGTGTTGCGGTCGATGAGCCGCGTGAACACACCGCCCAGCGTCTCGATGCCCAGCGACAGCGGCGTCACATCCAGAAGGAGAACATCCTTGACGTCCCCCGCCAGCACGGCGCCCTGAATGGCCGCGCCCACCGCCACCACCTCGTCCGGGTTGACCCCCTTGTGGGGCTCCTTCTCGAACAGCTTCTTGACCAGTTCCTGCACCTTTGGCATGCGCGTCGATCCGCCGACGAGAATGACCTCGTCGATCTGGCTGGCGGTGACCTTGGCGTCGGCCATGGCCTTCCGGCACGGTTCGGCGGTGCCCTCAACGAGGTCGGCCACGAGTTGCTCCAACCGCGCGCGCGTCAATGCCAGGTTCAGATGCTTGGGGCCGTTCTGATCGGCCGTGATGAACGGCAGATTGATGTCGGTCTGCATCGAGGACGAGAGCTCGATCTTGGCTTTTTCTGCCGCTTCCTTGAGCCGCTGCAGGGCCATGGCATCGTTTCGGAGGTCGATCCCCTCGAGCTTCTTGAATTCGTCCGCCAGCCAATCGATGATCCGCTGGTCGAAGTCGTCGCCGCCCAGGTGGGTGTCGCCGTTGGTCGACTTGACCTGGAAAACGCCGTCTTCCGAGATTTCGAGAACCGAGATGTCGAACGTGCCGCCACCCAGATCGTAGACCGCCACGATCTCGTTCTTCTTCTTGTCCAGCCCGTAAGCGAGCGCGGCGGCCGTCGGCTCATTGATGATGCGCTTGACGTCGAGCCCGGCGATTCGACCGGCGTCCTTGGTGGCCTGGCGCTGTGTGTCGTTGAAGTAGGCGGGAACGGTGATGACCGCCTCGGTCACCTTCTGGCCCAGGTAATCCTCGGCTGTCTGCTTCATCTTCATTAAAATTATGGCCGAGAGTTCAGCAGGCGTGTACTCCTTGTCGCCGATCTTGACCGCCACCTGACCGTTGGCGCCCTTGGTAACCTCGTAGGGAACTTCCTTGATCTCGCCACCGACTTCATCGTAGGCCCGACCCATGAAGCGCTTGATCGAATAGACCGTATTTTTCGGGTTGGTGACGGCCTGGCGCTTGGCCTGCTGGCCCACCAGTCGCTCACCCGATTTCGTGAATGCGACGACGGACGGCGTGGTGCGGGCGCCTTCCGAGTTCGGAATCACGACCGGTTCGCCGCCTTCCATCACGGACACGCATGAATTGGTGGTGCCCAGGTCGATGCCGATGATCTTTCCCATGTCATTTCCCTCGTTTCAGTCCAGTGTGCGGATATATGTAAAGGAGGCGACCGGACGCTGCCGGCCGCCTCTCGTTTGTCAGGGTCGAGCGTTGAGTTGGATCCTACGCCTCGATCTTGATCTCGCGCGGCCTGGCCTCGTCGGCCTTTGGAATCGTGATTTCGAGGACGCCATCGATGCAGCGTGCGGTGATCTGCTCACCGTTCACCCGGGTTGGCAGGGTGATGCTCCGCTCGAACGAACCCCAGGTCCGCTCGGTGTGGTGCCACTGCCCCTTCGTCTCGTCAAGCTCCTGTTTCTTCTCGCCCTTGATGACGAGCGTATTGTTGGTCAGGTTGATCGTGATCGAATCCTTGCCGACGCCCGGTACTTCAGCTCGCACGACAAAATGGGTCTCGGTCTCACGAACATCCGAGGGTGGGGACCAGGCCACCCGACGGACTGGACGGGCACCCGGACCGGCGAAGAAGGATTCGAGCATCTGGTTCACTTCCTCGGACACAGGCAGCGTACCCCCAAAGGGGCGGTAACGGACAAGCGTCATTTTGAAACACCTCCAGAATGGGCCTTGCTAAACTAGTGCAGCACTGGGAGTGTGACAACGCAGGGAGTGTGCCAGAGCTGCTTTTGATAGTGATCTGCGGCTATAAGTTGTTTTAAATTAATTAGATAGATGCTCTAGTAGGATCGTCAGGTCTCTGGATCTGTTCAAGTGATATCAAAAAGTGTTTCACTTTAAAGCAATTCATGATCCAGATTGAATCAGCTCGACCGAAAATCAATAAGTTAGCGGGTCATTCAAGCCCAAATTGCTTCATTTTGCGCCACATTGTCGACCTTGAGATACCAAGGAGCCTCGCCGTGCGGCTCACATTTCCATCCACCCGGGCCAAAGTCTGCTCAATATAAAGTCGTTCGAGCTCCTCCAGGCGGAGCCCCTCCGGAAGGACCAGCGGCGGGCTCGATGGCGCACCGATCTGGGGCATGGTCGCCTCCCGCAGGTGACGCGGCAGGTCGGCCACCTGGATCTCGTCGTCCTCGGATAAAGCCGTCGCTCGCTGGATGATGTTTTCCAGCTCGCGGACGTTTCCCGGCCACGGGTAGTGCGTCAATTGGTACATCGCCTTGGAATCGAACTGCCGGATGGTCTTGCCGAGCCTTCGGGAGTAGAGGTCCAGGAAGTAGTGCGCGAGGAGGGGGATGTCCTCGCCCCGCTCACGCAGCGGCGGCAGGTCCAGTTGGAAAACATTGAGCCGGTAATACAGGTCTTCCCGGAATTGACCGACTTTCATCGCCTGTCGCAGGTCCCGATTGGTGGCAGCCAGGATACGGACATCGACCTTGAGCGTCGTGTTGCCGCCAACCCGGCGGAACTCGTTATCCTGGAGCACGCGAAGCAGCTTGACCTGGCTGGCCGGCGACATCTCACCAACCTCGTCCAGGAAGAGCGTGCCGTGGTCGGCCTGGTCGAAGAGCCCCTTCTTGTCGATCCAGGCGCCGGTGAAGGCGCCGCGAACGTGACCGAAGAGTTCACTTTCAAGAAGGTTCTCGGGAAGGGCGCCGCAGTTCACGGCCATGAATGGCTGATCGGCCCGGCGGCTCTGAAGGTGAATGGATCGGGCCACGAGCTCCTTGCCGGTGCCACTTTCTCCCGCGATCAGGACGCTGGAATCGGTCGGGGCGATGCGCGCGATCAGGTTGTAGATGCGCTGCATCCGAACGCTGGCCCCGACGATGATGGGGCTGCCCGCGCCGCCCGACTTGCGGGCGTCGACCGTTTCACGGGTGGGTGCCGTCTCGTCTTTCAAGGGCACGGCCCGACTGCCGGGGCGGCTGCGGGCGGAACGTCTCGGGTTCACCCCCTCATTCTGCCACAGGGGGGCAGCGAGAATCAGTAGGCGGCGAAGTCCGGAACAAGGCCGTGGTTGATCTCGTTCACCGTGGTCGGCTTGAAGACGTACTTTTTCTCGAGGAAGTAGAACTTGCAGTGGACCTTGTACTTCGCGCTGATGATCACTTCCTTGGGTGACGGCCGCTGGAACGAGATCTGTTCCGCCTTCAGCGGGATGTCGTTCTCTTCGATGTAAGATGTCAGGTCGCGCAGGAGGTAAAAGTCGTCCTTCAGCCGGCGCTCGTTGGCCAATTTGATCATTTTGCCTTCGAGCATGTGGTTCTTGATGATCGGGCCATAGAACATGCTGGCCAGGAATATCGAGCCGGCGAAAACAAACCCGAAAAATAGAAATTTCATGTCAGGCCTCCGGTTGATGCCAGCGGGTGGTTCTCCGTGGGTTATCGGCCGACAGCCCGGAGGCCTGAGAACATTCCGTCACACCGGGTCAAATGGCCCCAAGGGCACCGGCGGCCATAAGGCGCAACCGGTCGGGCCCTCGGGCGTACACTCACCCGGTTTCGGTTTCGGGGAAACGGGCGAAAGTCGCATCGACATGGGAGGGGCAAGATGGACCTGATCAGCGCTCTTCTGGGTGCCTTCGGCCTGGCGGTGGCGGCCGGACTCAATGCCTGGATTCCCGTGGTGCTGGTTGGCGCCGCGGCCCGGTGGCTGCCCGGCGGCTGGATTGAGCTGTCACCCCAATTCGCCTTCCTCGCCAGCGACTGGTTCCTGATCGTCGCCTCCGTCATGCTCGTCATCGAACTGGCCGCCGACAAGATCCCGCTGGTCGACCACGCCAACGACATCATCCAGACCGTCATCCGACCGCTGGCCGGCGCCGTCCTCTTCGCCGCGGGTAGCGGCGTGATCGACGGCCTCGACAGCCGCCTCTCGCTCGCCCTCGGCTTCCTGACCGCCGGCTCCGTCCACGGCGCCAAAAGCCTCTTCCGCCCCCTGGTCACCGCCACCACGGGCGGCGTCGGAAATCCCATCGTCTCACTGATCGAAGATACGCTGTCGCTGGTCGCCACCATCCTGGCCATCCTGATCCCGCTGGCATTGATCGTACTGCTGATCGGCATGCCGATCGGAATCGCGCGGTGGTGGGCGGGGCGGCGGCAGGCGGTTCAGATACCGCCGAGGACGTGATCGAACAGGCAAATCGGGCAAGCGGGTCGAACGGGGAAATGGGCGGGAACAATTAGGGTGCCGACCGGCCTCGAGGGGATCTCATCCCCAGTACTTCTTTCCATCGGTTGAAGCTTTGCCCCGCCTGGCCGGATACCCACTTCTTCCCTCCACGCGAGGGCGCCAGGCTCAACGGGACGTCACGCGGCTCTCTGGACCGCCCTCAGACTTTGCCGTCTCTCCGCGGTCGCGGCACGCCTCTTGCTGCCATGCGACTGCGAAGTTGTAACCCAAACGACAAAGGAGAATGTGATGAAATCACTGTTGGATAGCACAGGATTACTGGGAGTCGACGGCAAGCACGTGGAGGGCGAGGTGGCCCGAAAGATCGAGGATCAGACGGCAAAGCTGCCCTCTGACCTGTTCTTGTGGGCCGCATTGGGCGCTCTGGGAATTTCGCTGATCTTGCACCAGACCAGGAAGGAAGAGAGCGCCCTCTTTGTCGGACAGTTGGCTGCGCCTCTTCTTCTCATGGGGGTCTACAACAAGATTGTCAAGGTGGCCGGGTCCGATAAAGTACACGGGTGAAAGTGATGGAAGCAGCCATGGACATGTCGATGGCCTCAAATGGCCAGATCTCCAAGTTACGCCGGTTGATCGAGGAAATGGACATCTGCATGTTCACAACCCTCGAAGAAGACGGCACAATCAGTAGTCGGCCCATGTCGACGCAACAGCTCAAACCCGAGGGCGATCTCTGGTACTTCACGGCTGTCGATTCCAGGAACGTCGATGAAATTCCTCGTTCGAGCCGCGTACACCTCAGCTACGCTCTCCGCCGGAAGAATCGGTATGTGTCCATTTTCGGAACGGCGCAACTGGTGTTTGACCGACGAAAGTCAAAAGAACTGTGGGGTCCCATCCTGAAGGTTACCGTCGAACAGGTTGAATTCTGGAACGACACCTCGAACAAACTGATGCGGTTCTTCAGGATGCCCGAAGCGGCCACCGCCGGCGCAAGCATCTAACTCTCCAGTCGGTACTCCCCGCGCTCGCGCAGCCAGCCGGCGATGTCGTGGAAACGGCGGTCGGAGTTCTGGTCGATCATGCGGAGATTGCGTCGAATGCGGCGGACGGCGAGGTTGGTGAAGGTGTGAGCCAGCCGGACGTGGTCGGCGGCGCCTTCTTCCCCCGCTGATTCGATGCGGGCGGTGGCGCGGGAGATGGACGCCGAGACGGCGTACAGATCGATGGCGGCGTCGGCCAGGCGCTTCTGGAGATACTCGCGCTCGACGATCGACTTGCCGTGACGGCGAAGAACGGCTTCGCACTGGTCGGCGAAAGCCATCGTGAGGCGCGACAGCCGTTCGGCATCCCGTGTCAGCGGCGCGGCCGCGTGCTTGATGGGCGGCGGTTGGACGGCCCGTTGAATGTGCTTGCCGGCGAATTCGCGCAGGAGGCCGAACGATTTGATCGGGGCGTGCAGCGCTCTCCCCACTTCCTTCAAGTATTCGCCCGGCCGTTGCAGGCCCGACAGGGCG
>JAWXBZ010000054.1:0-17244 GCA_034440375.1 Candidatus Eiseniibacteriota bacterium | reverse complement strand
GGGCCGCCGCGTCGGAAGCCGAATCGAACGATTCGCGCCAGACGGGCACTTATGGTTCGTAGAACGACCGGTCCGCAGCATCGGACTCCAGGTCAGGCCCGTCCATCGGAGGAATAAATGGCACGCGGACTCACCCAGCGTCAAAACGAAATTCTGAGCTTCCTGAGGGAATTCATCGAGATGAGCGGCTTCCCGCCGACGCTCCGTGAAATCTGTCAGCACTTCGGCATGGCCTCCACCCGCGCGGCCAGCGATCACCTGATCGCCTTGCAGCGAAAGGGTTCCATCATGCTGGAGGAGGGTCGGGCCCGTGGTATTCGGCTCACTGATTCGGCCCCGGCCGCCTGGGCGGGCGTTCGTCCGCGGGTGCCTCATATCCTGCCGCTGGTCGGCCGCATCGCCGCCGGTACGCCCACCACCGCCATCGAAAACATCATCGATCGCATCTCGGTCGACTCAACCTTCGTGAAAAGCGATGGCTCGTTCCTGCTCGAAGTCCAGGGAGAAAGCATGATCGGGGCCCACATTCTCCCCGGCGATTACATCGTCGTGAAGCCGCAACCAACCGCCGAAAACGGCGACATCGTCGTGGCGCTCCTGGGCGATGAAGCCACGGTCAAGCGCTTCGAGAAGAAGGGCACGCGCATCCGGCTCCTCCCCGAGAATCCGACGATGGACCCAATTCCGGTGCCGGACCCGGGTGAACTCCAGATCCAGGGAATCGTCACCGGGCTGATCCGCCGCTTTCGCTGAGCGGGACGGCGCCCCCGCACGCGCATTGACCGATGGGGAAGGAGGCCCCTATAATCCGCGGCCTTGTCCATCCGCAGTCCTGTTGTCGACTGTAAGGACGGACTTCCGGGTCCCTATCGTCTAGCCCGGCCTAGGACACCGCCCTTTCACGGCGGCGACACGGGTTCGAATCCCGTTGGGGACGCCATTTCCACTCCGCCGCTCCGGTGGAGCAGGAGCGCATGCCGCTTGCCGCTACGCCCCCGGCTCGAGCCCCGATTCCGGTGCCTTGGCGCCTGAGCGCGAGACGTATTCCTCGACGCGGAGCATGTCGCCCTTGGCGCGCTGGATGGTCTTCAGCAGCATGTCCATGCTGCTGACTTCCTCGAGCTGCTCGTTGACGAACCACACCAGGAAATTCTGCGCGAGGTGGTCCGACTCGATGATCGCGATGCCGACCAGGTCGTTGATCTGCCGGGTGACGGTCAGCTCCCAGTCGAGGGCCAGCTGAACCCCTTCTTCGGCGGAGGCGAAATCAGCCTTTCCCTTGGGAATGGCCTGGATTTCCAGCGTGCCGCCGGCGGCGTTCACGTAGTGGCTGATCTTCATGGCGTGCATCCGCTCTTCGTCCGCCTGTTCGTAGAAACGGGCAGCCAGGACGGGGAGGGCCTCGCGCTCGAAATAGGAGGCCAGCATGACGTATTGGAGGGAGGCGCCGAATTCATTGCCGACCTGCACGCTGAGTGCGCGGGCCAGTTTTTCGCTGATCAACATGGGACGATGGTCTCCTTCGGGAAGGCGATGCGGGGCGACCATCCTTGTCGCCCCCATTCTTCTTGGATGAAGACCGGATACTAGAAGATTCGGCGGGTCCACGGCCAGAGTGGCGCCGGGGCCTTCAAAAACGCCGCTGACTACAGCGACAGGTAGTAGGTGAACTTGGCCAGAATCGTGTTCGTTGGCTCGTTGTTGAAGAGCGCGCCCGTCCCGAGACTGTTCTGGAAGCTCGCGCCGGGAGCATGGAAGGCGCGCTGGTCAAAGCTCTCCCGCCCGTGGGTCCAGACCAGGTAAAAGGTGCTTCCCGGGCGATATTCCCAGCGCCAGACCGCGTTCAGGTTCACCGAGCCGTACTCGAAATCGAAGTCCCGGGGCTCGTAGTCGGCTTCGGCGTACGGGATCAGGTCATAGGAGTCGGGCTCGGCCAGTTCGCGAACCCGGCTGTAGCTGCCGACCGTGACGTACGGCTGAACGTAGAATTCCAGCGAGGCGGAGCGGCTGAAGAGGACGCTGCTGCGGATGGTCAGATCCAGCGTTCGCTGCGTGATGTCGCCGAAGACATAGGAGAGGCCGCCGATCCCCTGGCCCCCCGGCCGATCGGCCAGGTTCACGGTTTCCAGGTACTGCGTGTCGTCCTCGCGATAGCGGAATCCCAGCCGAATGTCATGGACCATCGAACTGGACTGGTTCCAGTGAACGCCCGTGGTCAGGTTCGTGCTGAAGTTTTCGGCCGTGTCGCGAAAGTAGTTGCCGTCCAGGTTCAGGGTCAGGTCCTTCCGGGTATCCGTCGAGCCGCCGTACCAGCCACCGTAGGTCAGCGGTTCCGAGATCAGCGGACCCCCCCGGGTTTCGTAACGCTCCGTTCCCTTGTACATCAACTCGAGACCGGCCCAGGCTTCCATGTAATTGCGGAATTGCAGAAAGCCGTTGATATTATTCCCGGCGTTCTGGGGATGACCTTTGCCGTAGGCCCAGGCCGTCTCGCCCGATTGAACATCCTGGCCGTTGCGGGCCCCGTAGAGCCAGCTCCGCCAGGCATTGAAGTTGAGTTCGCCGTTGTTGAAGGTCTTGCTCTTGCCGTTCTGATTGATGGGAAAGCTGAGCCAGGCGCGCGAGCTGATCTCGTCCGGTGCCGACAGGAATCCGACATCGTTCAGTCTCAGCTTGTCATGTTCCCACCGCCCGCTGACGCCGCCGTAAAACTTGCCGCCCCGCTTGTTGAACTGCATGCTGCCGCCGGTGCCATACAGCCTGGCAGCCGGCAGCGGATTGTCGGGGTTTTTTTCCGGGTCGATGACCGAACCGACGAGAGAGCCCTGGAGGCGGTATTGCCGATTCTTGAAATTGGATTCCCAGTCGGCGCCACCCGTATAGGCTTCGCGTGAAAAACGATCCCCGTAGTCAGCATAGCTCCCCGGATTGTTCACGGCGGTGCCCATCAGGTTGACCCGGTGCAATCCACCGTTGAACTGCTGCCCGACCCGGGCGACGGCGAAATAAGTTTCACGCTCGCCGCCCTTGAAGAAATTGTGCCCCTGCCCCGTCCCGGTCAGGTCGGTGGCTGCGGCCAGGACCGCCAGCGTCGTGTTGCCGGCCAGCTTGCCGGTCAACTTGCTTGCAAAGCGGATCCGGGCGTTCTCGTTACCGGTGCCGATGCGCCGCGAGTAGAAAAGATTGAAGTTGGGATGACTGAAAAACTTATTCCCTTCCACGAAGAAGGGGCGCTTTTCCTCGTAGAAAGTTTCGAAGGGGGAGAGATTGAGCTCGGCCGGATCGGCCTCGACCTGCCCGAAATCGGGCTGAATCGTGGCATTCAATGTCAGGTCGGAGGTGATGCCGTACTTCAGATCGCCGCCAAAATTCGTCTGGTTCTGGATCTTGTCGGCCCCGAATTCGGGTTCATTGATCGACGGGTCGGTCGATCGCTGGAGAACATAGGGAAGGATCTCGACGGCCCTGGCCGGCACCACATTCTTGAGGCCGGTCAGCTCGCCCCAGCGGCTCACGAATCCCGATTCGCCCTTGGGCCAGTTGGTCCACGAGACCTCGATCCCGCGGTTGTGCATCCGACGGTAGATGTTGAGGCCCCAGGTCATTTCCTCGGCCCTCTTGTAGCGGATGGCCGCAAATGGAATGCGCACCTCGGCATACCAGCCATCGGCATCCCGGTGCGTCTCGCCCTGCCAGACGGCGTTCCAGTTGTCGTCCCGCTCCCCGTCGGCGAAAATGTACGAATCGACCTGGACACCCAGCGGATTGATCTTGAAGTTATAGCCGGTGGTCTTGTCGTGATACGGATCGATGTAGATGCTGACCAGATCGGAGTTGCTGAAGTTGTCGCGCCGGGAGAGCTTGGCCTCGATGTTCGCGGCGTCCTTCTCGAGGCAGGCCACGGCAAAGTAGACCGCATCCTCGTCGTAGGCCACCTTGAACAGCGTCTCTTCGGGCGGCACCCCGCCACGGTCCGGGTCCCATGTCTTGAATCCGCTGGCGGTCGGCGCCGTCAGCCAGATCGGTTCGTCCAGCTTTCCGTCCACGGTGATCTTCTGGCCCGTCAGCGACATGGCGACGAGCTTCGGGGCCACGGTGGTCCGCCCGTCGGCTTCACTCGGGCGAATCGTCTCGATCCCCTCCGCGGTGAACCCATCGAATGATGCCCGCGCCGTACCCAGGCCCATAACGACTCCGACCAGGACGGCCAGATTCGTCCCTAAATGACGCCCGTTCATGAAGGAATCTCCTCGAGTCGGTGGGGGTTTAGACACCGGAAGTGGCTGGTGTGGGGGCCGGGGGTCCACCTGCGAGCGGAGCCCCCGGTTGCTCTCCCGACATGCGATGATTGAGACGCACCCTCCCGGGAGGATGTTTGATTTTATTTGTCCCGGACTGGAATCAGGCCAGGGATCGACTCAGCAGGGTGTGAAAGTGGTGTACGCCGGTCTCCCGGGTGGGGGAAAACCGTCCCTGGCGGTACAGGCGGGATTTGAGGCCCCGCTGCACCGATTCGACCACCGATTCGTCCTCCCGCTCCACCCGGTCCAATCCGGAGCCGGCACCCGAGTCCATCTTGTCTTCGCGCCATACGTAGGTCAGGAATTGGATTCGAGTCAGGGCCGGACCCTGCGGTCGAACGATGTTGATCGACAGGCCCCACGGGTAAAAATTGAACATCATGTTGGGAAACAGCCACCAGTAGTAGGCGGCTACTCGTTTTCCGAAATCGGGCGATTCGGCCGGCGGGTCGAATGCTTCGTCACCGGGCCGTGCCAGGGCGAGCTGCAGATTGCAGCGCTCGAATATCTCGACGGTGTAGTTGCCATAGTCGATCACGCTGTTCAACCCTGCGTGAATATACGGGATGTGAAGTCCCTCGAGATAGTTGTCGCAGTACAGGGCCCAGTGCGCCCGGACCAGGTATTCTCGCGAGCGGGTCGGATCAAATCGAAACTCGTCGACCGGCAGCCAGCCGATCCGATCGATCATCGGCTGCAGGACCGATTCGACCGGTTCCAAGGGCGCAAGTGATGCGAAGAGGAAGCGGGACCAGCGCCCAAGGCCGACCTGGGGCAGATCGTCGCAGGCGGACGGAAAACCCTCCGCCCCTTCGAATTCGGGCATGTACTGGAATTTTCCATCCAGGCCGAAGCGACGGCCATGATAGCGACAGCGGAGTGCCTTTTCGACGCCGGCACCTTCGACCACCATCGCCCCGCGGTGCGTGCAGACATTCGACATCGCGTGCAAGGTGTCATCGGCATCCCGGGTCAGGACCAGCGGTTCATCCAGCAGCCCCTCGAGCAGGGTAAATGGCCAGACCTGGCCCGGCACGCGAACCTGGTCGATATCGGCCACCCACTGCCAGGCACGGGTGAATACCCGCTCGCGGACGGACTTCCAGGCGTCGGCACCGGTGTAGAAATCAGCCGGAAGTGTCGAGGCCCGGTGAATGTCCGACTCGATCGGAAACGACGTCACCCGCCGCTCCCGCCCCCACCGGCGCCGATTCCGCCCTCGGTCATCGGGCGCGGGTCGAGCAGCCGGTCGAGATCCGCGGCGGACAGGGAAGTCATCTCCCGGGCCACGTCCTTGAGCGTTCGATTTTCCGCGTAGGCCCGCTTGGCGATTTTCGCACCGAGGTCATAACCGATGACGGCATTGAGCGCCGTGACCAGGATCGGGTTCTTGTCGACCAGGCCACCGGTCCGTTCCGGATTGACCGTGAAGCCGGTGATCGCCTTGTCGGCGAGGAGTCGCGAGGCATTTCCCAGTATCGTGATGCTGTCGAGCAGATTCCGGGCAATGACCGGGAGCATCACGTTGAGCTGAAAGTTTCCGCGACTGCCGGCGATGCCGATGGTGACGTCGTTGCCCATCACCTGGGCGGCCACCATCATCATGGCCTCCGGGATGACCGGGTTCACCTTTCCGGGCATGATCGACGAGCCGGGCTGCAGGCTTGGCAGCGCGATCTCACCGAGGCCGGCGATGGGGCCGGAGTTCATCCAGCGCAGATCGTCGGCTATCTTCATCAACGCGGCCGCCGTGGCCTTGAGCTGCCCCGACAGCTCGACCGCCGTGTCCATTGTCGATTGAGCCGCGAAGTGGTTTCGCGCCTCGATGAATCGGCCGCCGGTGCGCTCCGAAAGCACGCGGCACAGCCGGGAAGCGAACTCGGGATGCGCGTTGATGCCGGTGCCGACCGCGGTGCCGCCTATCGCCAGTTCACAAAGGCGCGGCAGCGTGGATTCGATCCGTTCGATCGACAGGTCCACCTGGCCGGCCCATCCGAGAATTTCCTGCGAGAGCCGCACCGGCATGGCATCCATGAGGTGCGTGCGGCCGGTCTTTACCGTGTCATCGCACGCCGGGGCCCTGGCCGCCAGCGCCTGGAAAAGATGTCGCAGTGCCGGAAGGAGGTTTTCCGTCGTCTCGAGCCAGGCGGCCAGGTGGATGGCCGTTGGAATGACGTCGTTCGACGACTGCCCCATGTTCACATGATCGTTGGGGTGCACGGTCTGTTTGGCGTCGGCGCCAAGCTGACCGGCGCGGCTGGCCAGGACTTCGTTGGCGTTCATGTTCGTGGAGGTGCCCGAGCCGGTCTGAAAAACGTCGATCGGGAACTGCCCGTCCCATGTTCCGTTGGCCACTTCAAGGGCGGCGGCCTGAATGATCCGACTGAGGGGCGCGGGGAGGAGGCCCAATTCTTCGTTGGCCTCTGCGGCTGCCGACTTGATCAGCCCCAGGGCCTTCAAGAACGGACGGCTGAATCGGACACCCGAGATCGGGAAATTTTCCACGGCGCGCTGGGTCTGCGCGGCCCAGAGCGCGTCCTTCGGAACGCGGACTTCCCCCATCGAATCCTTCTCGATGCGGAAGGCATCGGCGGGCGTCTTCGACTGAGTCATGTCGGCTCCTCCTATCGCCGGCGTCGGCCCGGTTTCGAGGCCCGTCCCCATGTCGATTCGTTCGAGCCGGGGACAAGGGGTGCGGAGTGTCCGGGCACGACCGTTGGATCCGGCGATGCCGCCTGACCGGTCCGGGCGCCGTGCGAGTCCCTCTGGCGGCCCCGCGCTTCCCCGGATCCACCGGAGGGACCGGAGGCACCTCGGCCGGCGGCGCGATCGCGCGGGGCGCCACGTCCCGCATCGCGCTCCCGGGGGCCGCCACGACCCGAATCACCGGAGCTGCGCGCCGGGCGTTCGAAACGGATGGCCTTCGGATCGAAGCCATCGATCACGCGGCGGGGAATGCCGCGGCCGATGAAGCGTTCCAGCGTCCGGAGCGCCACCATTTCCTCCGGCGCTACGAACGAGAGGGCGTCCCCGATGGCCAGCGCGCGGCCGGTGCGGCCGATCCGATGGACGTAGTCCTCGGGCTGATTGGGGAAATCGAAGTTGACGACATGCGAGATGCCGTCGACATCGATGCCGCGGGCGGCAATGTCCGTGGCCACCAGGACCGGGTACAGGCCCTGCTTGAATCCCTTGAGCGCGGCCGTGCGCTGCCCTTGCGTGCGATTGGAATGGAGCGCCGCCACCGGTATGCCGGTGGCCGACAGATCGCGTGACAGTCGGTCGGCCATGATCTTGGTGCGCACGAAGACGAGCACGCACTTCAGGTCGTACTGGCGAAGGATATGAGCGAGCAGCGCCGTCTTGTGCGGGCGCGGAACTTCGAAGATATACTGGGCCACGGTTTCCGTGGGCGTGGCCCGACGACCGATTTCAACGACCTGCGGATTGGTCAGGAACTCCTTGGCCAGCTTTTCGACCAGCGGTGGAAACGTGGCCGAGAAGAAAAGGGTCTGCCGCTTGGCGGGGAGATAGCCAAGGATTCGACGCACGTCCGGGATGAACCCCATGTCGAGCATCCGATCGGCTTCGTCGAGAACCAGGAACTCGACGTTCTTGAGCCGGATCGACTGGCTCGACAGGAAATCGAGCAATCGCCCCGGTGTGGCGACGATGACGTCGGCTCCCTTCTTCAACGCCGCCAGCTGGCCAAATTCGCTGACGCCGCCATAAATTGGCAACGCGCGCACCGGCAGGTACTTCGCGTAGGCCACCAGGTTGTCGTACACCTGCACGGCCAGTTCGCGCGTCGGCACCAGCACAAGGCCGCGGGGGAACGGGATGGCGGGGGCCGGTTCCGGCCGGGTCGTCATCAGTCGTTCGAGCATCGGCCAGACGAACGCGGCGGTCTTGCCGGTTCCGGTCTGGGCGATACCGATGACATCGCGTCCCTTCATGAGAATGGGGACGGCCTTGATCTGAATCGGGGTTGGTTCCTTGTAACCGAGTTCGTCGATCGATTTCAGGATCTCGTCACGGAGCTCCAGGGCTCTGAATGGCATTGGTCCTCGCGAGTGGTTCTAGTCAATCAATGGCAATGATCATCACGCCAAACCGTTCAACGATAACAGGTTTACGCCGATTCCGCGAGGGGCCTCAGGGTTACATTCTCAAATGGCATGACGCGGAGGCGCCGAACCGATGGGAGGAACGCGCTTTCAGTAGCCGTAATGAAGGTGCAGGAGGCGGGCCCGACCCTCGTTGCCGATCGTGACCACGAAGAGGTTATCCCACTCGTGGTCGAGCAGTTCCTCGATCGAGGAGATTCCGAGGGCCTTGAGCCATTGGACGGTCGTGTTCGAGTGTCCGGCGATCAGCACCGCGCGATCGACGGAATCGGCCGAGGCGGCGCGGATGGCGCCCGCCAGCTTCGCAATCTCATCGGTGGTGTGGACGACGACCGTCCGTTTCTGCGCCTCGGCCGCGGGGGCGACCGTCTGCTGCGTCCTCTTGTACTTCGAGGCGTATACCGATTCGATGGGAATGGCCCGCAGCATGTCGCGCAGCAGGCGGGCTCGCTCCCGCCCGGTAATGTCGAGGTCCGGGTCCTCTGAGGCGTCGACCTTCTCGGCGTGGCGCACCACGAAGACCGTGGTCTCGGCCAGGGCCGCACGCGGCCCGCCGATGACAGGGAGCGACACGAAGGCGGCCAGGGACAACAGGCTCGAAACGGCGAGATTGGATGGTCGGGTTCGAAGCATTGGCATGCGCGAATCTCCCCTGATTTGATTGTCTCGGATTTATTGACCCGGAGCGGTGGAGTCCTTTGATGAGGGAGGCGTTTCCGCGTACGACGGGGTGCCCGGTGATATTGATCCGGGCCGACTGTTCGACAGCCGCACTGCCAGCGCCTCGATATCCTTGAGGTAACCCTCCCACTTCACCAGGCGCAGGATCAGTGTCGGTTCGTCGGAAAGTTCGGCGGCCCGCCGGACCAGCGCGAGGTGCCGTTTCTGCCGCGCGAGGGCCATAGGAAGTTCGGTTGACGGGTTGATCTGGCCGGTCTTCACGCCGTCGATGACGAGTTGAACATAGTTGCCGAGCGCAGCCTCGTCACCCGGTTTCGCATCGACCAGCCGTCCGCACAGTTCGAGATGCCGGGCAGCCGACCAGCGGAGCGGATCGGCGCGCAGCAGGTCCGCCAGGCGGGCGAGCGCCAACGGGTCGGTCGGCCCCATCGCCACGGCCTCCTCGGCCAGGTTCACCATTTTCACCGCCAGTTCGCCTGGCTGAACGATCCGGCCAAAGTCGGTGAGGCCGCTGACCAGGAGGCGCTGGTACATCTCCGCCTCAAGGGCCCGGACGCTCGAGGCCTTCGGGCCGGCGATCGCCTCGGCCCTTTGCCGGAGGTCCGCGGCGTAGCCGGTCGGCCCCACGCCCGGATGCTCACGCTTCAGGTCGTCGGCAAATTGTTGGAGTGCGCCGACGTAGGCCAGCGCCCGCCAGTAGGTCTCGCGCTGGGCCACCTCCCATGATCGCTCGTGGTAGTGGCGATCGAGCGACTCGAGCTTCCAGCTTCGTGTGATCACCTCGGCCCGCGTGGCCAGCGATTGGATGTCCACGCCGTCGGCTTTCTTCTGGAACAACCACCAGAGCCCCTGCGGCAACAGGTTCCATTCCTTCATGTAGCTGACGTCCTGAACACTGACGGCCGCCACCGGGTGACCGCCCGGGCCGGTGTTCGCGGCGAGCCAGGCCGCGCTCTGGCTGTTCGGGTCGTTACCGTAAGCCGTCATCCCCAATGGCAGCCGGAAGCGTCCGGAGCGTCGGATCTGCCGGACGTACCAGTCGTAGGTCAACTTCTGAAGATCGACGTACTCGACGTCGGGCCGTCGCCCCATCGCCAGTTGCTGGTAGTAAAACGCGTTGTGCAACAGATCACCTTCGGACAGGAGAAACGCGCTGTCCGGAAGGCCCGACGTGAAGTTGTAGCCGAGGTCGGCCGAGAATCGGTTGGAGGCCATCGAGACATCGCGCCCGTGAAGGAGGAGCGGCGCCACGACCGCCACCACCAGGATGAAGGCCGCACCGACAGGACGCATCAAGCCGCCACGCAGCCGGAGCGCCTCAAAAAGTGCCGCCATCCCGAGGCCGGCCAGGAAGCAGAGGACGACATGATGAAGAATGTAGAACCGCTCCGTCACGCCGAGATGCAGCGGGATGAGCGGCGAATTCACGCGCAGGAAGAAGATGGCGACCATGCCAAGCCAGCCAGTCAGGAAAAGGCGCCAGGGAGCCGTCCGGTCGCGAAACGCGACGACGAACCCGGCGAGGGACAGCGCCGGAAGGAGCCAGCCGAGGCTCCTTGGAATTTCCATCCAGAACCGAAGGAGATGGTGCCCGAGGGTGGGGGCGATCGATTCCCCCTCCTCCAGGACCAGCTTGGCCACGCCCCACGGGCTCATCAGCGTGCCGGAGCCGTAGTCGGAACGCAGGAGCTGACGGATGAAGCCGGTGGGTGAGGAGGCCTCGCCCCACGCCAGAACGGGCTGACTGGCCGAGGCGATCGGCAGGTACACGAGCGGCAGGAGCCCGACGAGTCCGGCGGCAACGGCCAGCCACAAGGCTCGTCGCGTGGCGGCCGGTTCAAGCCCGCTCTCCTGTGGCCGGGCCACCATCAAAAGTACGGCCAGGATTACCGGAACAGCCAGGAGGACCAGCGTCAGGTGATGCGTCAGCGCCTGTGACGCGGTCAACGCGATGGCCGGAAGGGTCCAGAGCGCCGGTTTCCCCTCGGCGCGCGAGCGGGTCAGCTCGACCAGGAAATAAAGAAGCAGGGCACCGAACAGGGCATTGAGCGAAAAGACCTCGACGACAAGCGAGTATTCCCAGAAGAGCCTCGAGACGCCGAGGGCGAGGCCGGAAAGGGCACCGGCTATCGGGTCACGGGTGGCCCGGGCCACCGCCATGGCCAGGACGCCGGCCGCCAGGGCACCGAACAGGGCCGAAAGGAGATTGAGGGGGAAGGCCGGCTCCCCCGGGAAGGGAAGCCGGTGAACGAGATTTCCGAGGAGTGTGAGCAGCGGGTAGCCCGGCGGATGGGCCACACCCCATGACACCATGACTGACGTGAGTTCGCCCGAATCTCCCGGGCCAACCGTGCGCGCGGCCGTCATGAAGTACAGGATCGACAGAACCAGGACAACGAATCCGCCCACCTTTGCCGCCCGGGAAATCATGATCCTCCGTCTTTGCGCGGATTGCCGCGATTCTTGAGCCGCCCGGCGCTCCGGAGGGCCTCGCGCAGAAGGTACTCGATCTGCCCGTTGACGCTCCGAAGGTCATCCGCGGCCCACTTCGAAAGAAGGCCCAGAATGGCCGGATCGATCCGGAGTGGGAAGGCCTTTCGATCGCTCACGGTCAATCAGTGGTTCAGGGTGCCGGCGTTGATGACCGGCTGGGTGTGCCGATCGCTGCAGAGGACCACCAGCAGATTGCTGACCATGGCCGCCTTCCGCTCCTCGTCTAGCTGGATGATCTGCTTCTTGCTGAGCTCGGCCAGGGCCATCTCGACCATGCCCACGGCGCCCTCCACGATCTTGGTCCGGGCCGCGACGATGGCGCTGGCCTGTTGCCGCTGAAGCATGGCGCTGGCGATTTCCGGCGCGTAGGCCAGATGGCTGATACGCGACTCGATGACCTCGACACCGGCCTGGAGCAGCCGTGCCTGTATTTCGGACTTCAGATTGGCCGCGATTTCGACGGTGTGGCTGCGCAGCGACATCTGTCCGTCGTTGTGGGCATCATAGGGGTGCGAGGTGGCCAGGTTTCGCAGCGCCGACTCGCTCTGCACGTGGACGAAGTTGTCGTAATCGTCCACATGGAAAATCGCTTCGGCCGTTTCCATGACCCTCCAGACGACCACGGCGCCGATCTCGATCGGGTTGCCGTCATGGTCGTTGACCTTGAGCTTGCTGCTCTCGAAATTGCGAACCTTGAGCGAGATCCGCTTTTTGACGCTGAACGGGTTGATCCACCAGAAGCCGGGAGTCTTGATCGAGCCCAGGTAGGTGCCGAAAAGCGTCGCCACCACGGCCTCGTTCGGGTTCACGACGGTGAGCCCGAACAGTGCGATCAGGAGGATGACGAATGCAACAGCGGATTGGACGGCCCGGATCCCGTCGTGATCCTTGATGGCGCCGGCGAACAGGATTACCACGGCGATCAGGGCGGCCGGGAGAGCGATCAACATCATCCAGCCGGACAGCGTGCCGGCCTTTTTCTCACGGAACATCGTTTCCTCCTTTGGTGGTGTCAAAATGATATCAAAAAGAACTGTCGCGACGTCCGTGCCTACGCGCAGGACCCGGGCGGGTTGCAGGGGAACCGCCGCCTTTTGTCACGGCGGCCCGGATGGCCTCAGCGGGTGCCCGGACCCGATCCGTCGGGGCCGGGCCAGGGGAGGAGCCGCTCCGGCGAATCCGCGATCAGGTAAACCAGCGTGGCCACGATGGCGACATTCCGGGACATGTCGAGCCGGTCGAGCTTGTCGAAGGTGTCCGCGGCGGAGTGATGGATGTCGAAATATTTTTCCGTCGGGTGATTGACCCCGAAACCCAGCATCCCGAGGGCCACGGCCGGGGAGAGATCGATCCCGCTGTCGCCCGGCAGGAAATTGTTCGCGCGGAGTGGTTCGAGCGCCCAATCGAAACCGGCGAGCGCCGCCAGCACGCCGTGTGTGAGGCGTTGGGCGTCCGCCTTGGTCCTCGTGCTGTCGGTTGTGCCGGCCACGCCCTGTATATCGACGAAAAAGCCGTTGGCCACTTCATTTCCCGCGTCGGATTCGAAGCCGGCCACATGGCGCGGCAGTTCGTCCCGGTGCCGTTCGAGGTAGGAGTCGGCGCCACCGAGGCTGATTTCCTCGTCGGTGAAGAAGACGACTCGAATCGTCCGGCGCGGCGGGATCGGCAGATTTCGAATCAACCGCGCCGCCTCCAGCATGATCAGGCAGCCGACGCCGTCATCCTGGGCTCCCTGGCCAACATCCCACGAATCGAGATGGGCGCCGAGCAGGACGATTTCCTCCGGGAGTTCACGCCCGGTTACTTCCCCCATCACATTGTGGCTTTCGGTCGTGCCGAGCACCTGGTGATCCATTTCCAGATGAACGCGCACTTCATGGCCCGCCTCGACAAGACGACGAATCTGACTCGATGCCTCCGGGCTCACGGCCGCGGCCGGAATGAGCGGGGTTCCCGCAGGACAGGAGAGCCAGCCGGTATGGGGCGTGTCGAGGCTCTTCGGTGTGGCCGAACGGACCAGGGCGGCCACAGCACCCAGGGCCGCCGCCTTCGCCGGTCCCCGGGACCGAATTTCGGCGGCGGCCGGATAGGTGGTCCATTCACGATCGAAGAGGACAATCCGGCCCTCGACCCCGGGCCGTCCCAGCCGGTCCAGTTCCTCGTAGGAGTCGACAACGACGACGGAAGCGGTGAGGCCGCCGGGCGGTGTCGGCACGGACGGGCCGAGTGCCAGCATGGCCAGGGATCGGTCGACCGGGGAGACGATGCGGGCGCTTTCCGGACCGCGAATCCAGTACGGGACGGTGGCCGGTTCGCGATGGACACGGACGAGCCCGGCATCCCGCATGCTCTTTTCCGACCAGTCCACGGCCCGCTTCATGGCGGGGGAACCGGCCAGGCGATGACCGATCGTGTCGCACAGCTCACGCAACCGCTCCCAGCCCCAATCCGAACGGGCCGCCTCATCGATCAGCTGGCGGACCGCGGCCCGTTGATCTGGTGTCGGTACGGTGGCCCGTTGATTCGGTGTCGGTTCATCAGCCGCGTGGCCGGGCGGCGCGAGGAGCGCGAGGATCGCGAGGCAAAGGAGGGACGCAAGTCGGCGGGGCCGGGCCTTTACCATGCGGGTCCTCGGGACGTGGCGTTGCATGTTGACGGGGGTGGGCCGATCGGGCGTACTCTGATCGACGCTTCGGCCGCCGTCAATCGCTCGAATCATGGGAGATCATGGACAACGCTCGCACGATATCATCCCGGCGGGTGGCGATGCCGGATGGCATCGCACCGGCTCTGCTGCGCCTCGAGGACGGCCTCATCCAGGAGGTCGTGCCGGGTGATGCCCGCGGCGATCTGGACTTCGGTGATCGACTCATCCTTCCGGGGTTGGTCGACACGCATGTCCATGTCAACGAACCCGGGCGCACCGAATGGGAGGGGTTCGCCTCGTTGACCCGGGCCGCCGCGGCCGGTGGCGTGACCACGCTGATCGACATGCCGCTCAACTCGATTCCGGCCACCACCACGGCCGCCGCGCTCGAGGTCAAACGCCGGGCGGCCGACGGACGGTGCCACGTGGATGTCGGTTTCTGGGGCGGACTCATCCCGGGAAATGTCGGGAAACTGGCGGGGCTAATTGCCGCCGGTGCGCGGGGCATCAAGGCCTTCATGGTTGATTCGGGCGTCGATGAATTCCCGGCTGTCTCTCCCCTGGAAATCGAGAAGGCGCTCGGCGTGCTTGGCCCTCTTTGCGCGCCGCTCCTGGTTCATGCCGAGGATCCGGCTCTCGTGGCCTGGCAGGCCGATCGACTGCGTGAGGCTCCGTGCGAACACGCGGCGTGGGCACTTTCGCGGGAGGGGGCGGAGGAGGCAGCCGTGGAACGCCTGATTGACCTGGCCGAGCGATGCCGGGCGCCCATCCACGTGGTGCATGTTTCCACGGCGGGCGCGGTTCTGCGCCTGCGGGAAGCGCGCGGAAAGGGGGTGCCGATTACCGGAGAGACCTGTCCCCACTACCTGGTGCTGTGCGGGGAGGACGTGCCGCCGGGGGGCACCCAGTTCAAGTGCGCGCCGCCGCTCGGGTGCGCACAGGATCGGGAGGCTCTCTGGCAGGGACTCCTGGACGGCACCCTGGGAATGATCGTATCCGATCACTCCCCGTGTCCGCCGGAACTCAAGGAACTCGAATCGGGGCGATTCGACCTGGCCTGGGGCGGCATTGCCTCGCTCCAGGTGAGCCGGGCGGTTGTCTGGACGGAGGCCGTGCGCCGCGGCATTCCGCCGATACGCGTCGTCGAGTGGATGTCGACCGCGCCGGCGCGACTGGCCGGACTGGCCGGTCGGAAGGGCGTCATTGCCCCGGGAGCGGATGCCGATCTGATGATCATCGATCCCGAAGCCCGGTTCGTGGTCGACCCTGCCCGACTTGAACACCGGCACCGGGTGACGCCCTGGGCCGGGCACGAACTTTCGGGCGTTGTCCAGGCCACGTATCTTCGCGGCGAACTCATCCACGAGGAAGGCCGGCTGTCGACGCCGACCGGCCGCCTCCTGTAACTTCCGGCCCATGGAACAGGATCCCCTCCCCGGCATCGAGCTGACCGCGGAGCGCCTTGGCGGGCGAACACTTTCGGCCAACGACGAGTTCTTCGCGCCGAAGGAAAACCTCCTCAGGGCCTCTGCACCCGTTTGGAAAGAGGACGAGTACACCGAACGCGGCAAGTGGATGGACGGCTGGGAGACGCGTCGTCGTCGCGATCCGGGACATGACTGGTGCGTGATCCAGCTCGGCCTGGCCGGCATCATCCGGGCGGTGGTCGTCGACACGGCCTACTTCCGGGGCAACTTCCCCGAGTCGTTCTCACTCGAGGGCGCCTCGCTCGACGACACCGGGGGCATCGAATCGGCCCGCTGGTTCTCCGTCGTGGCCACCACGCGGCTCAGCGGGAATACGGTTCACCGCTTCCCGGTCGAGTGCCCATGGCGTGTGACGCACCTACGCCTGAACATCTTTCCGGACGGCGGCGTGGCCCGTTTCAAGGCCTACGGCGCCGGGCTTCCTGATCGGTGCCTGACGGAAAACTTCGACGGTCGCATCGATCTGGCCGGCATGATGAACGGCGGTGAGGTCGTGGCCGCCAGCGACATGTTCTTCTCGGATCGGAACAACATGATCCGCTCCGGCCCCTCCACCCACATGGCCGATGGCTGGGAAACCCGGCGCCGCCGCGGTCCGGGGCACGATTGGGCCATTCTTCAACTTGGCACCGAGGGGATCATCGAGTCCGCCCTCATCGACACGACCCACTTCAAGGGAAACGCGCCGGGCCGGGCGAAGCTCGAGGTCCTTCACGCACCCGGCATGGATCTGGATCGACTGGTTGGTGGGGCAGAGGCCAGGTCCGCCGCGCCCGTCGAGTGGCAGATCCTGCTGCCGGAAACACCCCTGCTCCCGGATCACCCCCATGAATTCTCATCCGAACTCCGGTCGGCGGGTGCGGTGACCCATGCACGGCTTTCCATTTACCCGGACGGCGGCGTCGCCCGCCTGCGTCTCTTCGGAAAGCCAACGGAGAATGGCCGGGAGGCGGTTTCGATCCGCTGGATCAACACCCTGCCGCCTTCGGAACTGGAAGAGCAACTGGGCCGTTGTTGCGCGGCGCCCGGTTGGGTGCGTGCCCTGGCGCTGGCCCGGCCATTTGCCGACCGCGCGGCGCTCGATCGTGCCAGTGACGCCGCACTCGCCGTCCTTTCGCACGACGACCTGCTCGAGGCGCTCAAGCGGCATCCGCGCCTCGGAGAATCGGCGGCAGCCACCGCGCCGGTTGCCACGGAAGAGCGTGATTGGTCCCGCCGGGAACAATCCGGTATTGCCACAGCGGCTGATCCGGTCAAGGCTCGCCTGGCCGCGCTCAACAAGGACTATGAGCAGAAATTTGGCTGGATTTTTCTTCTCTGCGCAACAGGACTCTCGGGCGAGGACGTCGTGACCCATCTCGAACGGCGGCTTTCCGCCGACCCGCAGGAGGAAATTGCCACGGTGGGTCTGGAGATGGCGGCCATCGCCCGCCGGCGGCTGGAAAGGCTGTTGATCCGATGAGTGGTATCTCGACGCATGTGCTCGACCTGACCGCCGGCCGGCCGGC
>JAWXBZ010000053.1:0-3714 GCA_034440375.1 Candidatus Eiseniibacteriota bacterium | reverse complement strand
GGGTTTGGCTGTTCGCCAATGAAAGTGGTACGTGAGCTGGGTTCAGACCGTCGTGAGACAGGTCGGTCCCTATCTGCTGTGGGCGTACGAAACTTGAGGGGATTCTTCTTTAGTACGAGAGGATTTGGAAGGACGTTCCTCTGGTGTGCCAGTTGTCGCGCTCGCGGCATGGCTGGATAGCTAAGAACGGAACGGATAAACGCTGAAAGCATATAAGCGTGAAGCCCGCCCCAAGATCAGGTTTCGAAGGGTTTAACCCGAAAGTCCCCTGGAAGACGACCAGGTTGATAGGCCGGGCGTGTACGTGCAGCAATGCACTCAGCTAACCGGTACTAACGGACGATTGCTTGACCACTCGTATCGAGGGTTTGCGACAAATGCGACCCCTGCCGATTACCACGACCTCGTATTCGTGCCGCGAAAGCGGCACCTACGGAAATTTTCCGGTGACCATATCTGGAAGGTCACACCCGTTCCCATCCCGAACACGGTAGTTAAGCTTCCAGAGCCGATGGTAGTGCCCACAAGCGCGAGAGTAGGTATCGCCGGAATTTTCTTCGCCCAACCCGCACGGCAGCCGCCGTGCGGGTTGTGGTTTTTTACAGGCGGGCCAGTATCGCTCGCACCAGCTCGAGCGGGAGTCCCACCACGTTGGATGGGCTGCCTGAGACAAGGTCAAGCGGTATGTGGCCGTCCTGGAAGCCACACGCTCCGGCTTTGCCCTGCCAAAGGCCTGTTTCGAGGTACTCCGCCAGGAAGTCCTCGCTCAGAGCCCGCATTGAGAGCTCACTCACGGCAGACCCCGTCACAGGCTCGGACGGCTGACCGGATCCGGTGACGGGCCACACACAGACACCAGACACCACGCGATGCAGGCGGCCCGAGAGAGCCGTAAGCATCCGCCTGGCATCATCGCGATCGCTCGGCTTCCCCAGAATTTCGCCATCCACTTCGGCGAGCGTGTCGCACGCGAGCACAATTCCACGTCCGCCAGCGGCGATCACGGCAGCGGCTTTCGCCAGGGCGAGCCGGATGACGAACGACTCGAGTGATTCGTCGTCGCCTCGCGGTGCGGCCCCAGTTTCAGCCGACTCGGGAGGGGGCATGATCTCCACGTTCCAGCCCTCGTCTCGCGCCAGTTCGGCCCGACGCGGGGATCCGCTTGCCAGCACGATCCGTCGAGGCGAGGCTGAAGGCATGAAGTTCACTGAGTGGCCGTCGAAGATTGATGTCCTTTTTGAGGATGACTATTTGATCGCAGTGGTCAAGCCGGCTGGGTTGACCACCGCCAATGCTCCGGCTGGGAAGCCCAGCCTCTTCACGTGGCTCAAGACGCGACTCGGTCCCGTAGCCTTCGTAGGAATCGTGAGCCGCCTGGATGCTCCGGTGTCCGGTGTGGTCGTGGTGGCCAAAACGTCCGCCGCCGCGGACGGGCTCGCAGCTCAGTTCCGCGAGCGACGCACCGGAAAGCGTTACGTTGCCATCGTGACCGGGAGGTTCCCGGCTCCCATCAGTCAGTGGGTCGAGTGGCATGACTGGCTTGAGCGAGGACCGGGGCGAAAACCTTCTCGCATCGTGCCCATGGAGATCCCTGAAGGTCGCGGACCCAGCAGGGGCAAGACCGAAGAAACCCTACCCCAGGCCCAGGAGGCCCACGCCAGGGCCCGCGTCGTGCGCCGCGGCGGTGAGACGTCCCTCGTGGAGCTGGAGCCTGTGACAGGCCGCCGCCATCAACTCCGAGTCCAGTTGGCAGCCCGTGGCTGCCCAATCGTGGGCGACCGCCTCTACGGCAGCCGGCTCCCGTTTCCCGAGCCTGGCGGCATCGCCCTCCATGCCAGCCGACTCGAGATTGAGCATCCAGCGACCAAGACCCCGATCATTCTCAGTAGTCCCCTCCCGGCTGAGTGGAAAAACAGGTTTGGTTCTTTGGTCGCCGGGTGGCCGTGGGCCTGAGCAATCGCGGGGCTCAGGGCTCAAAGGGCCCGTCCATTGGTACACTCCTCCGGTCATGAGTACCTCTGTCGAACAGCCCCGTCAGGACCGGCCCAGATTTCACGAAACCGCTCTCGCGAGCGGGTTGGTGGATGAGGCCCAGCTCCGGGCGGCTGCGGAATCCACGGCTACCGGGATCGACCGTGCCACGGCGCAGCCCACCGACTGGGACCAGGCCGTCGCCGACCGTATGGTCCAGGACAAGCTTCTGACACCCTTCCAGGCTCGGGAGATTCTCGCTGGACGAAGGCGTTTCCGGCTCGGGCAGTACACCGTTCTCGACGAGGTGGCCCGCGGGGGCATGGGCCAGGTGTTCCGGGCTGAGCATGCGATGATGGGACGGGTGGTAGCCGTCAAGGTCCTGCCCCGCGCCAAGGCGACGCCCGAGAGCGAGGCCGCCTTCCGCCGCGAAATGAGGATGCTTGGCCGGCTCGACCATGAGAACCTCGTGCGGGCATTCGATGCCGGCTACGACGCGATGGTCTATTACCTCGTGACTGAGCTCGTTCCTGGCCTCGACCTCAAGCGCCATGTTCAGAAGGAAGGCCCCCTCGACGAGAAGGCAGCTGCGTCGTTGATTTCCCAGGCAGCCCGTGGTCTGTCGCACGCCCACGATCAGGGTCTTGTCCATCGCGACGTCAAGCCGGGCAATCTCCTCGTAATGCCCGACGGCCGCGTGAAGGTGCTGGACCTTGGTCTGGCGGGCTCCCAGATCGAAGAAGAATCAAGCCGACTGGGCCGCGTGGTGGGAACGATGGACTACATCGCCCCCGAGCAGATTCGAACCCCCGACGACGTCGGCCCTTCTGCTGATGTCTACGCCCTCGGCTGCACGCTCTACTATCTGGTGAGTGGCCAGGTGCCCTTCCCAGGTGGTACGCGCCGCGAGAAGATGCAGCGGCATCTCTACGAAGTTCCCACGCCGATTAAACAGCTCGCGCCGACTCTCAGCACAGGATTTTGTCGTGTACTTGAATCGATGATGGTCAAAGATCCGGCGGAGCGCATTCGCTCCGCGGCGGAGGTCGTCGAGCGGCTTCGGCCGTGGACGCCAGACGTCCCGCCACAGGTGCAACGACGAGAGAGTGGGGCGGCACAGGACCGTTCAGGCCGTGGCTTTCCTCCTCCGCTCCCCGATGAATCCCTGCAGAGCGGACGCGGCGTAGCCTCCTTGGAAAATCAAGATACGCCCCCCCTCACTCGTCGTCGCGACGATGACACGCCTTGGCTCCTTCCGGAGAGAAGCACGGCGTTCGACAAGGTGCGCGCCGTTGTTCCCCGCCTCGCAGACGTTGCCCAGTGGCCGGTGATGGCCCGCATCGCTCAGTCGCTCCCTCAGGCCTTACTCCTCGCGGGGATTGGCGGTGTCATGTTCGGGGGAGCCATGGGAGTCGCTCGCCAGATCAACCCCGAGCGCTTCCAAGAGTTGATGGGATGGTTCGGACCGATCGGTCTCGGTCTGTCAGCGTTCATCGTGATTCTGCTCGCGCAGCTCATAGCTGCCCAGGGCCAGAGCCAGAGCCACGGGCGGCGACGGTAGCCTGCCACGAGGGAACCGCCCCGCTCCCGCGAAAGACGTCGGTTTTGTTGACAAAAGGCTCCGTCCCCCGTACGAAACATGCTGGAAATCAAGGACAGGTAGCTCAGTTGGTAGAGCAACGGACTGAAAATCCGTGTGTCGCCGGTTCAATCCCGGCCCTGTCCACTTTGAGACTCGCGCCG
>JAWXBZ010000052.1:0-29718 GCA_034440375.1 Candidatus Eiseniibacteriota bacterium | reverse complement strand
CTGAAGGAGGCGGTGGCCGAGCAGGCCTCCGACATCCTCATCACGGCCGGATCGCCGGTCACCTTCCATGTCTTCGGTCAGCTCATTCCATATGACGCGGACTGGGTCCTGTCGGGCACCGAGACGCAGGACCTGATCTACCAGTTCATGACCATGGAGCAGCGGAAGGTCTTCGAGAACGAGCGGGATATCGACCTGGCCTATCATATTCAGGGGCTGGCCCGATTCCGCGTCGCGGTGTTCCAGCAGAGGGGAACACTGGCTGCCGTTCTTCGCCTGGTTCCGCTGCGCGTGCCTCACTATTCCGAAATCGGCGTGGCCGAGCGGGTCATTCTGGAGATGGCCAACATTCCCAACGGCCTGATCCTGATCACCGGGCCTACCGGGGCGGGCAAGTCGACGACCATCGCCTCGTACATCGAGTTTCTGAATACCGAGGGCGGCACCCCCAAGCACATCATCTCGATCGAGGATCCGATCGAGTTCCTCTTCACGCCAAAGACCTGCATCATCGATCAGCGGGAAATCGGCTACGATGTGAAGGACTACGTCCGGGGCCTGCGGGCCGCGCTGCGCCAGATGCCGCATGTCATCTTCGTCGGCGAAATGCGCGATCGGGAAACGATCGAGGTGGCATTGACCGCCGCGGAGACGGGCAACATCGTCATCAGCACGCTGTCGACGCAGTCCGCCGCCAAGACCATCAACCGCATCATCGACATCTTTCCGGTGGAGCACCAATCCGAAATTCGCACCCGCCTGGCATTGACGCTCAAGGTCGTCATCAGCCAGGTATTGATGCGACGGATTGATCAGCCCGGCCGGGTGGCGGCGCGCGAGATGATGTTTGTCAACAATGCCGTATCGAACCTGATCCGGGAGGGAAAGGTTCACCAGATCAACAATGCCATCGCCACCGGAGCCAGGGAAGGCATGGTACTGATGGATGATTCGATCCTCGACCTGGCCAGCCGCGGGATCGTGTCCTACGCCAGCGCGGTCATTCGCATGACCGACGCGGAGAAGCTGGCCAAGCTGAAAGCGCGTCCATAACTGGGCGGGGGCGCGCATTGACAAGGACGGTGTGTCATGCAGTTTGTTGACCGGATGTCCCGGAATCGCAAGCTCGACCGGCTCATAGAGCAGTGGGTCGAGTATCGCGATACGGTCAGCCGCCTGGGCGGTCAGGCCGGCGTTACGCCCGAACAGGAACGTCAGTTCCTGACTCTCAAGGCTTCCCTTTCCGGGTTCCTGCCGATGCTGCAGGAAGGCGTGAACCAGGGGAGCCTGAACACCGAAGCTCAGGCCAATGTCCGCGGCATGACCGATCTCATGAACGGTCAGCTCAGCCTGTCCGGCTACACGCCCGGCGATGACTTTCTCAACCGTTGGCACACCCATTACCTGTATCTGAACAAGTACAAGGGGATTTCCCAGAACGCCCGGCCGGCCCGCGGCATGGCCGGTTCGACGGCCCCCTCCAGCATGCCGGGCGACCACTATTACCGGGGCGGCTTCGCCCACCGCTACATCCGCCCAATCTTCAACAACTGGCTGACCCGATTCGTGGTTCGCATGGCCGTCGTGGCCGGCATCGTGATCCTGGTGGCCAAGGTCCTGAACGTCGATCTGCGCCAGGCCCCCGAGTGGGGTCGCCAGGTATCCAACGACTGGTGGGGCCCCGGCGACGGGACGCCGGCCGGCACCTCGGGAGGCCCGCTCAACGCGCCGAAGACCACGACCAACTCAGTCGGTAAATCAACACGGACCCACCAGGACGCCATGGACTCCGCCATTCAAGGCAAAGCCGGCGGCTCCGGCCCCATCGCCGCCAGGAAGCCAGGCACTCGGCCCATCACCAGCGACCGCTCCATCCGCATCAACGCCGGCGAGCGCAGCGGCAAGTACTCCCCGGACGGCAGCGACGTCTTCACTCCGCCCCAAACCCCCGGTGTGATCAACGATGCCGGCGCCGCCATCAACCGCCTCATCCCCCGCCCGGTAAAGAACTTCCTGAGCCCCGTCACGCAGAAGTACGGGGTGGAGGTAACCGTGGCGATGGTGGGCATCGGGCTCCTGCTGCTGGCTTACATGATTTTTGGACGGGCGCGGTAGGGTAGTAGTCCTGATGGGATCCGCAGTCGGATCTTGTGTGGGCTAATTCTTCTTGCGGTCACCACCGGCATTGTTATAACATTTGTATAACCGGAGGTGATCATGGTGGAACTCAAGGTCAGAAAGCTCGGCAACTCGCTTGGCGTCACCTTGCCAGCTCAGGCCGCCCAAGTACTCGGCGTTAAGGAAGGCGACAAGCTTTACCTGACAGAGACTCCGGAAGGCTATCGCCTCACGCCGTACGATCCGGAGTTCGAGGCCACGATGAAGGCGGCCGAAGATTTCATGAAGCGCTACCGCAACGCCCTGCGTGAACTGGCGAAGTGAAACGTCAGCCACGGTGGCTGAGCAAGTCGGCAGTCCTGGCCATGCACGATGCTTTGCTCGCCGAACATGGAGGAGCCGCCGGCCTGCGCGATGACGGACTCCTCGAATCGGCCCTGGCAAATCCCCGCAATCGAGAAGCCTACGCCAACGCCGACCTCTTCGATCTCGCCGCCGCCTATGCACACGCCCTGATCCGTAACCATCCGTTCCATGATGGAAACAAACGGCTGGCTCTTGTCGCCGCAGGCGTTTTCCTGGAAATCAATGGCGCAAGTTTGGAAACTTCCGAGTCCGACGCCGTGGCCGCGACGCTGGCGCTTGCCACTCGGAAGCTGGATCAGGCCGAATTTGCCGCGTGGCTTCGGTTGTCATCCCGGAAGCGACCGTAAGCTCCAACGTCAAGCAACACCAGGCAGATCCAGTCCCGGCAGGGTCTCCTGATCGACATTGGGGTCGGCGAATGGATCCCGGATTGTCACACGCGCTTCCCGGAGCGCCTTTCGGAGTTCGACCAGCCGCGTTGAGCCGACGTAGAATCTGCCTCGCTTTTCGCCATGAGCCTCGAGGAGCCCGGCCCTGGCGAGGGCCGTGAGATCGCGACTGGCTGAATTCTGCGTCAGGTCGCTCTGTGCCCGGTAACCGGTTGTCCGAACGCGGTAGCCCATGGCCGCGTCCGCCAGGGCCGGAATCATGCGGTCGGGCAGCCGTCGCTTCTGGCACTCCTCGGCCAGGCGATCCCACAGACGATTCAACTCACGCGTTCGGCGCAGCAGCGTGACGGCCTGCCGGTAATGCGCGGTCAGGCAAAACCGAATCCAGACTCTTGCGTCGCGTTCCGGATTCCACTTTCCCTGGCCGGCGAGGGCCAGCGCCCGGTAGTAATCAGCCGTGTTTCGGCCGAGATACTCTTCGATGCTGCAGAACTGGGGAGCCAGGATTCCCTCGCGGGCCAGGATCAGCGTCTGCAGCACCCGGGCCATCCGTCCGTTTCCACCCTTGAACGGATGGATCATGGCCAGATTGAGGTGCGCCATGGCCGCCCGGATCATGACCGGTGAATCATCAGTCTGAATAGTGCCGACCAATTCCGACATCAGACCGGGCACGACATCGGACGACGGCCCCTCGTAGACGACATCGCCGCTCCTTTCGTCCACGACCAGCCCCGGCCCCGGCCTCCATCGTCCGGTATACCTGGTCAGCTCGTGCTTCATCATCATGAAGTGCAGACTGCGAATCAGTTCCGGGGAGATGGTGAAGAACGGGTCATCGGCCAGTTGCAGCACGTAGGTCATGGCATCCCGATAGCCGGCGATGGCGAGTACTATTTCGTCGGACGCCTCCATGGCCGGCTCGCCGTCATCGACCGCCAGCACGTCATCCATGGTTGCCAGGATCCCCTCGATACTGTTCGACCCCTGGACCGCCCTGGCCAGCATGACTCGTCGAAGAGCCCCGGTCCAAACCCTGGCCTGCGTCGCATAGCCCAGGTTCTGCCGCAACGCATCGACCTGGTCGTGGATGCGCCGCTCTCCGGGGGAGACTGTGGGTGCCTTGAAGATCATGATAAAATGTTCATTAATAATTGACCAGTTGTCAATTATTAATATGCAGATTTATTGAAAATCAGATAAGTTGATATACATGAATGTGTTAAGAGTCGTGATAAGTGCAGCCATCATTCAGTTGCCTGACACAGCTCCGTCCTGGCTCACTGGGTGTCGCATGAAAAGCTGAGCCCCGCCGCTTTGCTTTTTATTGACATCTATTGGCATCGCGCTCACCCTCTTCTTGACAGGAGGGGAACCAGTTGCCGAGCATGAATATTTCAATTCCCGAGCCGTTGCGCCGCTGGGTGGAATCCCAGGTCAAACTTGGCAAGTACGGCAACACGAGTGAATACATCCGTGACCTGATCCGGCAGGATCAGAAAATGCGGACCCAGGAGCAACTTGAGGAACTGCTGCTCGAGGGCCTGAAGGGCCCAAGCTCCGTGATGACCCGAAACGACTGGGACAGGATACGCGCCGAGGTGACCCGCCGCCTGACGCACGAGAAAGTTGTCAATGGCGGGAAGAAGAGCAAGAAAGACAGCCAAGGCTGAAGCTGACCTCAGTCAGATCGCCACTCACCTGGCGATCGAGTCTGGCACGATCGTGCTTGCGGAAAGGTTTCTCGACTGCGCCGAGATCGCGCTCGACACACTTCTTTACTTTCCTCAAGTCGGTCACTCAACCGCCTGGAGAAACTCGGCCCTCAAGAACGTAAGAAGTTGGCCGGTCCCACACTTCCCGACATACCTCATCTTCTACAAGACGACCCCCGGCGGGATTCTTGTACTCCGAGTCTTGCACGGCGGTCGTGATATTCGACGCCACCTTTGACGAAGTCGTTGTCGGTCAAGGTCATCAATGATTTTGAGGGTCCGAGTAATCGACCGCTTGCCGATTGGGAGCGCCCCTCCCGCCGTTTGTCGTCCGGAACCACCATGCTATGCTGTCCGCCGCTCAAAATGTTACGGGCGCGACTTGTTGTAGCTGCAAAACGATGCCGGCATGAACGTTAGAACTGGGCTACCCCGGGTGAATCTGGAGGCTTCCTCATGGCAATCAAGAAAGTTGGCGTCCTCGGCTGCGGCCTGATGGGTGCGGGCATCGCTCAGATCGCGGCCCAGTCCGGTTACGACACCCTGGTCCGTGAGGTCGATGCCGCCTTCATCGACAAGGGATTCGGCCGCATCCGCGGAATGCTGGCGAAGGGGGTCGAGAAGGGGAAGGTCCAGCAGGCGGACATGGATGCCACGATGGGGCGACTCAAGGGAACCACGAAGCTTGAAGACCTGGCGGACTGCGACATTGTCATTGAAGCCATCATCGAGAATCTGGATCTGAAGCGGGAGACGTTCCAGACGCTGAACAAGGTTTGCGGGCCGGACACGTTGTTCGCCTCGAACACCTCCAGCCTGTCGATCACGGAGATGGGGGCGGTGTCGGGGCGGCCGGATCGATTCCTGGGACTGCACTTCTTCAATCCGGTGCCGCTCATGAAGCTGGTGGAAGTCGTTCGCGGCCTCAATACCTCGAATGACACCATGGAGCAGGGACTCTCCTTTGCGAAGTCGCTGGGGAAGGCGCCGATCGTGGCGAAGGACAGTCCGGGGTTTGTCGTCAATCTATTGTTGGTGCCATATCTATTGGGCGCGATTCGCGCCGTGGAGATGGGAATTGCCACGGTGCCGGACATCGACCAGGGGATGGTGCTGGGGTGCGGGCACCCGATGGGACCGTTGACGTTGCTCGACTTTGTCGGGCTCGATACCACCTACTACATCGCGAACATCATGTTCGATGAGTTCAAGAGTTCGGAGTATGCGGCGCCCACGCTGCTCAAGCGGATGGTGTTGGCGGGCTACCATGGCCGAAAGTCGGGCAAGGGGTTCTACGACTACAGCTCCGATCCGCCGAAGCCGACGGCCGGGCTGGTGATGGGGGCCTGATCTCATGTCTTTTGAACTGATCACATACGAGGTCAAGGGACGGATCGGCCTCATCACCCTGAACCGACCCAAGGTATTGAACGCTCTGAACGGGGCGTTGATGGAAGAGATACATCGCGCGTTCGGTGAGGTGAAGTGCAATCCCGAGGTCGGGGGCGTCATCATCACCGGATCGGGCGAAAAGGCGTTCTGCGCAGGGGCCGATATCGACGAGCTGCGGCGCAACTCGCCGGTTGCGGGCGTCCAGACGGCGTTGCGCGGGCAGGCGATTCTGCGTGACATCGAACTGTGCGGAAAGCCGGTCATCGCGGCCATCAACGGGCACTGCTACGGCGGTGGTTGCGAGCTGGCGATGGCCTGCACGCTGCGGATCGCCAGCGACAACGCGAAGATGGGCCAGCCGGAGGTGAACCTCGGAATCATCCCCGGGTACGGCGGCACGCAGCGGTTGCCGCGGCTGGTCGGTAAGGGGATCGCGCTCGAGCTGATCATCACCGGGCGGGCGATAACGGCCGAGGAAGCGCATCGCCTGGGGCTCGTGAACAAGGTGGTGCCGCAGCCGGAGCTGATGGCCGCGGCCGAAGAAATGTTGAACACCATCATGGCCAAGGGGCCCATCGCGGTGCGGCTCTGCATCGAAGCGGTGCATCGCGGCATGGACATGGACCTGGACAACGGACTTAATCTGGAGGCGCAGCTCTTCGGCGTCGTGGCCTCCACCGTCGACATGAAGGAAGGGCTCAATGCCTTCCTCGAAAAGCGTCCGGCGGCCTTCAGGAACGAGTGAGGATACAATGAGCACCAACGTATTCCTGGTGGCCGGCGCCCGGACACCCATGTGCGAATATGAATCGGGTCGGCGCGGCGACGGCAAGCCCGGCGGACTTTTCGCCGGCCTGTCGGCCCTGGAGCTGGGGGCACTGGCCGCGAAGGAGGCGCTGAAGCGCTCCGGAATTTCGCCGGCCGAGATCGATCAGGCCATCTTCGGCAATGCGCTCCAGACCTCGAACGATGCCATTTATGGTGCCCGCCACGTGGCACTCAAGGCCGGGGTACCGTTTCATGTTCCGGCGCTCACGGTGAACCGAATCTGCGGCTCCGGCATCCAGTCGATCGTTTCGGCCGCGGAGCAGATTCAGCTTGGCCGCGCGAAGACGGTGCTGGCTGGCGGCATGGAGAACATGAGCCAGGCGCCCCATGTCCTGCATGGTCTGCGTGGTGGCCTGCGCCTCGGACAGGGGAAGCTGGACGACCTGCTGATGGCTGCCCTGCTCGATCCCTACTGCGGTTTTTTCATGGCGCAGACGGCCGAGAACATTGCGAAGAAAATGGAAATCAGCCGGCAGGACCAGGATGAGTATGCCGTTCGCAGCCAGAAGGCGGCTGAAGCGGCCTTTCAGAAGGGTCTGTTCAAGGATGAGATTGTTCCCGTTGAGGTGAAACAGGGGCGCAACACCATTCTCGTGGATCAGGACGACCATATGCGGTTCGACACGACGATGGAGGATCTGGCCAGGCTGCCCGCGGCGTTCAGCAAGGACGGCTCTGTAACCGCCGGCAACGCCAGCGGAATCGTGGACGGCGGTGCGGCGGTGGTCCTTGCCTCCGAGGAGGCCGTGCATGCCAGGGGCTTGAAGCCGTTGGCGCGGATCGTCAACTGGTCGTTCGTCGGTGTCGAGCCGGATGTCATGGGACTTGGGCCGGTGCCAGCCATTCAGGATTTGCTGATGCGGGAAAAATTGAAGCTGAGTGACATCGACCTGTTCGAGATCAATGAGGCGTTCGCCGCTCAATACCTGGGAGTCGAGCGAGCCCTTGGCCTCGATCGAGACAAAGTCAACGTTAACGGCGGCGCCATTGCCTTGGGCCATCCCCTCGGCGCCACCGGCACCCGGATCACGCTGACCCTGGCGCTGGAGCTGGGCCGGCGTGGCGGCACGTACGGCATCTCGTCGGCTTGTGTCGGTGGCGGACAGGGTATCGCCCTGCTGATCGCGCGGGTCTGATCCGGAATACCGTGTTGAGACACCAATGGGTCATCCCGCCCGGTCTCGATCGAACTTGGATTCCGGTCGGTTCCACGCTGCTGCTTTGGTAAGATCAAGGCGATTTGGTGGCGTGTCCTGTGGGTTTTCGACCACATCCAGGAGCCCTCGGACCGGAGCCCCGCATCCATTAGTCAGCAACAGCCAATCGTCCACCTTCCGCCTAACGAGGTCCCGCATGCAACGAATGGCTAAATTGTCCGCCGGAATCCTGGTTCTTGCCATTGCCGCGGCGCCGCGCCCGGCACTGGCCGTCGATTCGTTTTTCGACATCTTCACCGAAATACCGTATGCCGGTCCGCCGTATCCCGCCTCATCGGTGGTCACACTCGTCGGCACCAATTTCGGCGGCTCGTTCCAGGCCACCCAGCGGGTCGACATCGCCATTGCCGACATGGACCTGGATGGATATCCGGATGCCCGGTGCCACGGGCAGGGGCACGGTTCCGAAGGCGGCCTTCCCCCCGCGATCGACTCATTTTTCGACATCTTCATTGATGAGGACCTGGCCGTTCCGGCCAATGGAAGGGCGGTCGTCAAGTTTGTCATCCGATCCACCAACGAACAGCTCTCCCCGCCGGGCCACCTCCTTCCGGTCAATCCTGCCGCCCCGCCCGGCTCCATCGACTCCTTCTTCGACATCTTCGTCGACGACTCGTTCTTCGACATTACCTATCGCGTGGCCGATCCGAGCGGCGATCACACCTATCACTCCCGCGGCGAATCACCGGGCGGCCGGATGTCGTTCTTCGACGTGTTCGTCGAGCTGCCGCTCGATCCCGACTCGGACGACGACGGCTACATCGACAGCTTCTTCGACGTCTTCGTCGACTTTCGGGTGTCGGCAAGTCACCCCTGCCCCTGCCCGACCGACATTTGCCTCAGGACTAACGGAACCTTCAAGGAGAACCCGGTGCCGGTTGTCGGCGCCACCTGGACGAACATCAAGAACCTCCTGCGTTGAGCCGTCGGGCGATCCCGGATCGCCCCCCGGCAGCCACAATATTCGAGGGCCCACCGTCGAAATGGCGGTGGGCCTTTTTTGGTGATCCGGATCGGGCCGGAATAGCGGGGTGAACGGCGCTCTGGTAGGCTCCGGCGCCTTTACGACATGACCCCAATTCGCGGAGACTGAAAGTCATGACGGAACCCCCGACCTATCGCATCGCCATCTTTCCCGGTGACGGCATCGGCCCCGAAGTCGTGGCCGAGGGGCTCAAGGTGCTCGATGCAGCGGAAAAGCGGTTCGGATTCCAAACGGAGCGGAAGAGTTTCCCCTGGAGCGGGGCCCACTGGCTGGCCACGAAGGAACTCATGCCGGACAGCGTTCTGGACGAGGTCCGGACATTTGATGCCGTGCTGCTGGGTGCGGTGGGACATCCGGGGGCACCGCCCGGGCTGGTCGAGCGGGCCGTGGTTGGTGGATTGCGGTGGGGGCTCGATCTCTACGCCAATGTCCGGCCGGTGCGGCTGTATCACGAGCGCCTGACGCCGCTGAAGGGGAAGCTGCCCGCGGATATCGATTTCATTGTGGTCCGGGAAAACACCGAAGACCTGTACGTGGGCCTCGGGGGATTCTTCAAGAAGGGGACGCCCGACGAGGTGGCCACCGGCGAGATGATCGTGACCCGCAAGGGAACGGAGCGGGTGATTCGCTACGCCTTTGAGCTGGCCAGGAGCCGGCCACGGAAGAAGCTCACCCTGGTCGACAAGGCCAACGCCGTCATGGCGCACGACCTCTGGCGACGAACGTTTCGCGAGGTGGCCCTCGAGTACCCCGATGTGGCCACTGATGCCCTGTACGTTGATGCCGCGGCCATGTTCATGGTTCAAGCCCCGGAGCGGTTCGATGTGATGGTCACGACCAACATGTTCGGCGATATCCTGACCGACTTGGGGGCCATGCTCCAGGGCGGGATGGGGTCCGCAGCCAGCGCCAATATTCACCCGGGACGGGTCAGCCTGTTCGAACCGATCCACGGTTCCGCGCCCGACATCGCGGGCACCGGAACGGCCAACCCGACGGCCACCGTTCTGGCGGTCGGAATGATGCTCGACTTCCTGGGGCAGGCGGCTGCCGGCGCCCTGATCGAAGAGACGGTTCGGGGGGTCTTGACCGATGGTCGATTGCCGGGGTTGGATGCCCGAACGGGCCTTTCGACTACCGAGATCGGGGACCTGCTGGCCGGTGAAATCGTCGGGGGGCGGCCAATTTCCTGATTTTATCTAAATCAAAGTTGTATATAGAGTTAACAGATAAGGCCGGTATGCTATACTCCGCCCGCTTTCGCCGGCCGTCATCGACATAGGAGCCTTTCACCAGCGAGAGTGGCGGAACTGGCAGACGCGCCGGATTTAGGATCCGGTGGGCAACCATGGGGGTTCGAGTCCCCCCTCTCGCACCAGATGTCCGCTCGACATCTCCAATACAGGAAGCCGAGGTTGTCCGTTGGTCAAGGTAAACGTCATCGAAGAGCCCCAGCTCAAGCGTGTACTGGAAATCGAAATTCCCGCCGATGAGGTGGATGGTGGCCTCCGCGAAGTGGTGGAGGAGTATCGCCGCCAGGTGATTCTTCCGGGCTTCCGCAAGGGGAAGGCCCCGCTGGATATGGTCAAGGCGCAGATGGCCGACAGCCTGGAATCCGAATACCTGCGCAAGGCGCTGCCGAAGGCCTACATGGAGGCCCTTACCGAATCGGGCCTTGAGCCGGCTGCTGAACCTGAAATAAAGGAACTGAAATTCAAACAGGGTGAGCCGCTCAAGTTCAATGCTCACATCGAGGTCTGGCCGAAGTTTGAACTGACCGGCTACCAGGGCCTTCAGATGGTGCGCGAGGAGCAGGAAATCACCGACGAGGAAATAACCGCCGAAATGGAGCAGTTTCGGAATGCGCAGGCCACCTGGCCGGGCGTTGACCGCCCCGCACAGGGGGGAGACCGGGTGGCGCTCGATTACTGGATCCTGGACGCGGAAGGGAACCGGGGCGAGGCTCAGTCCGGCGTCATCGAGATCGGCGCAGACGACACGCCCGAGCCGTTCAACCAGGCCCTGATGGGGGCCTCGAAGGGTGAATCAAGGCGGATGGTACTGCCGGCCGCGGCTCACAACACCGAGGAAGGGGTTCACGAGCATCCAGAACAAACCTTCGACATTGTATTGACCGAGGTGCGTGAAAAGACCGCCCCGCCCCTGGACGACGGCTTTGCGAAGCAGGCGCTGGGCAGTGAGAACGCCGATCTCGAGGCCTTGAAGGCCAGGGTTCGTCTCTCACTGGAAAGCCGGCAGATGATGAAGAGCCGCGATCGCCTCGAAGAGACCCTTTTTGACGAGCTGATCACCCGGAACCCCTTCGAGGTGCCGGGGTCGATTGTGACCTCGGCCCTCTCCGATGTGGTTGCTTCGGCGAAGCGGGAGCGGGGTGGCGAGGAGGTGCCGGCCGAGGAGGAGCGTGAGATCCGGGAATATTACCGGCCCGCGGTCGAACGCCGTCTGAAGTCGGATCTGATCATCGCCGCGGCCGGCAAGGCCTTGGGTGTTCAGATTCTGCAGGAAGATGTCGACAATGAAATCATCCGATACGCTGGCCGGGAAAGCATCACGCCGGCCGAAGTTCGGGGTAAGCTGAAGAAATCAGGCGGGTTGGACCGCCTTCGGGACGACATGTACCGGCACAAGGTCATCGAGGCGTTGCTCGGGCAGGCCCGGGTCGACGTGGTCAAGAAGGGGAGGTAGGGAATGGCTTTGGTGCCAATGGTGGTCGAACAGTCGGCGCGCGGCGAACGCGCGTACGATATTTACAGTCGACTGCTGAAAGACAGGATCATCTTCCTCGGAACGGGCATCGACGATGTCGTGGCCAACCTGATCATCGCCCAGTTGCTGTTTCTGGAGGCCGAGGACCCGGACAAGGACATCCAGCTTTATATCAACAGCCCGGGGGGCTCCGTGACCGCCGGTCTCGGAATCTACGATACGATGCAGTTCATCAAACCGGCCGTGGCCACCACGTGCATGGGGCAGGCCGCTTCGATGGGGGCCCTCCTGCTCCTGGCCGGGGCCAAGGGAAAGCGTTCCATCCTGCCCAGCGCCCGGGTCATGATCCACCAGCCACTGGGGGGAACCCAGGGGCAGGCGACCGATATCGAGATATATACCAAGGAGATGCTGGTTATCCGTGACAAGATCAACCAGATCATCAATACGCACACCGGCCGGACTTTGGAGCAGATTCTGAAGGACACCGACCGGAACTACTTCATGTCGGCGGCCGAAGCCAAGGAATACGGGATCGTCGACGAAGTGATCGTCAAGCGGGGCCAGGTCTAGGCCGATAACCCCGGTAGCCGGCGTCTGACGCCGGAGGACCCCTTCAAGGAGATGAAGAAGCGCGTGCCCTCGCCACATCCGATCAAGTGCTCATTTTGTGGACGCGGTCAGGAAGAGGTCAGTCGCCTCGTTTCCGGGCCCTCGGTTTACATTTGCAGCGAGTGCGTCAAGCTCTGCAACGATATCCTTGACGGCGAGACCGATCGCGATCTCCCGACTCACAAGGAAGCGCTCCCAAAGCCGTCCGAGATCAAACGGGTCCTGGATGAGTACGTCATCGGCCAGGACAGGGCCAAGAAGACGCTGGCCGTGGCGGTCTACAACCACTACAAGCGCATCTTCAATCCGGCCGGCCGCGACGAAGTGGAGCTTGAAAAGGGAAATATTCTCCTGATCGGGCCGACCGGCACGGGCAAGACACTTCTGGCCCAGACGCTCAGCCGCTTCCTCAAGGTTCCGTTTGCCATCATCGACGCCACCTGCCTGACCGAGGCCGGGTACGTCGGCGAGGACGTTGAAAACATCCTGGTGCGCCTCCTTCAGGCGGCCGACTTCAATCTCGTCAACGCCGAGCACGGCATCGTCTACATCGACGAAATCGACAAGATCAGTCGCAAGAGCGAGAACCCCAGCATCACCCGGGACGTGTCCGGCGAGGGCGTGCAGCAGGCGCTGCTCAAGATCCTCGAGGGAACCGTGGCCAACGTGCCTCCGCAGGGCGGCCGCAAGCATCCCCAGCAGAAATACATTGAAGTCAATTCCAAAAACATCCTCTTCATCTGCGGCGGCGCCTTCGAGGGGCTGGAAAAGATCGTGGAGAAGCGGACCCACAAGCAGACGATGGGATTCGGGGCTCAGGTCACCGGCAAGAACGAGAAGAACGTGGGTGAACTCCTGGCGCAGGCCGAGCCCGAGGACCTGCTGAAGTACGGCATCATTCCCGAGCTCGTCGGGCGGCTGCCCGTCGTGGCCACTCTTGACAGCCTGTCCGAGGAAGCGCTGGTCGACATCCTGACCAAGCCGAAAAACGCCATCACCAAGCAGTACGGCCGCTTCTTCGACATGGAGAATGTCCGACTGCAGTTCGAACCCGGCGCCCTGACGGCCATTGCGCAGCTGGCACTGGCCCGCGGCACCGGTGCCCGCGGCCTTCGGGCCGTTCTTGAGGACGCCATGCTCGATCTGATGTACGACATCCCCTCGCAGTCGGACGTGGAACTTGTCACGATCACCGCCGACGTGATCAACAAGAAGGCCACGCCGATCATCACCTGGCGGCCCGACCGACGGAAAAAAGAAGCGTCTTGAATAGCTCCAGGTGCAGTAGCTCCAGGTGCTACGCACCTGGAGACGCCAAAGCCGACCTTCACCGACCAACTTCAATCAACCCCCAGAAGGACCAACCCACCTAAATGCAAATCAAACGCGACGACGAAATCTTCGACATCGAAGACCGTCTTCCTCTACTACCCCTCCGGGACGTGGTCTTGTTCCCCTACATGACAACCCCCCTCCTCGTCGGCAGGGCCGGTTCCGTCAACGCCATCGAAGCCGCAGTCCAGCGCGACCGCATTCTCTTCGCCACCTCGCAGATGAAGCCCGAAATGGTCGACCCGGCCCGCGACGACCTGCACAAGGTCGGCACGGTCATTCGAATCCTGCAGCTCTTCCGTCTTCCGGACGGCACGATGCGGGTGCTGGTGGAGGGGATCTGCCGGGCGCGCGTGAAGCGATTCATGGCCTCCGAGGACTATTTCCAGGTCAAGCTCGAGCTCATGCCCGACGAGGTCAATCGCTCCGCGGAGACCGAGGCGTTGATGCGCTCGACCCTGACCCAGTTCACCGACTATGTGCATCTCAACCGCCGCATCTCCGATGAGGTGCTGCTGACCGTCAACAACATCGCCGATCCGCACACGCTGGCCTACACCATCGCCAGTCATCTCCTGGTCAAGGTGCCGGTCAAGCAGGAAGTCCTCGAGATCGACGATCCGATGCTGCGCCTGAAGCGCCTGTCGGAAGTGCTGCTGTCCGAACTTGAAATCGTGAAGCTCGAGCGCAAGATCGAGGGACAGGTTCGCAGCCAGGTGCACAAGAATCAGAAGGAGTTCTATCTCAACGAGCAGCTCAAGGCGATCCGCAAGGAGCTGGGCTACCAGAACGAGTTTGCCTCGGAGATCGAGGAACTGGAGCGGGACATCAAGAAGGCCCGCATGCCGAAGGAAGTCCAGGAAAAGGCCGTCCGAGAACTGGACCGCCTGTCCAAGATGTCGTTCATGTCTCCCGAGGCCACCGTCCTGCGCAATTACCTGGACTGGCTGGTCGGGTTGCCGTGGAAAAAACGCTCCAATGACAATCTCGATCTGGCCGCGGTGCAGAAGTGCCTGGACGAGGACCACCACGGGCTCAAGAAGATCAAGGAACGAATCCTCGAGTACATGGCGATCATCAAGCTCTCCAAGTCACTCAAGGGGCCGATTCTCTGCTTTGCCGGCCCTCCGGGCGTGGGCAAGACCAGCCTCGGCAAGTCGATCGCCCGTTCCCTCGGACGAAAGTTCGTGCGGATGAGCCTGGGTGGGGTCAAGGACGAGTCAGAGATCCGCGGCCATCGCCGGACGTACATCGGATCGATGCCCGGCCGAATCATCCAGGCCATGAAGAAGGCCGGCACGATCAACCCGGTCATTTTGCTGGACGAAGTCGACAAGATTGGCTCCGATTGGCGCGGTGATCCCTCGTCGGCCTTGCTCGAGGTGCTTGATCCCGAGCAGAACAATGCCTTCAACGATCACTATCTCGAGGTCGACTACGACCTGTCCCAGGTCCTGTTCATCACGACCGCCAACTACCTGGGCAACATTCCGGCGCCGCTGCGCGATCGGATGGAGATCATCCAACTGCCCGGCTACCTCGAGAACGAAAAGGTCCAGATCGCCCGTGACTTCCTGGTGAAAAAGCAGCTGGCAGCCACCGGTCTCAAGGAAGGGGACGTCATCCTTTCCGAGAAAACGCTGGGCGAGATCGTGACGCAGTACACCCGCGAGGCGGGCGTTCGCAATCTCGAGCGCGAAATCGCCACCATCTGCCGCAAGGTGGCCCGCAAGGTGGCCGGCGGCGAAGGAGGCGTGCCGGCGACGGTGACGCCCGCCCAGCTTTCCAAGTATCTGGGCGTGCCCAAGTTCCTCGACCAGCCGCTCGAACAGGAACGGCGGATCGGCCTGGCCAACGGGCTGGCCTGGACCGAGTTCGGCGGCGATGTCATGACGATCGAAGTGTCGATCCTGACCGGCAAGGGAAAGGTGAACCTGACCGGCAAGCTGGGCGAGGTCATGCGCGAATCGGCGCACGCAGCCCTGTCATACGCGCGGCGGATTTCAGGTTTCCTGGGGCTGGAAAAGAACTTCTATCAGAACATTGATATTCACATTCACGTGCCCGAGGGCGCGGTGCCGAAGGACGGCCCGTCCGCCGGCATCACGATGGCGGTGGCGTTGATCTCGGCGCTGACCGGCATTCCGACGTTGCCCCACGTGGCCATGACCGGTGAAATTACGCTGCGCGGATCGGTGATGCCGATCGGCGGGCTGACCGAAAAGTCGGTGGCGGCTCGCCGTCATGGAGTGAAAACGCTGATCGTGCCGGCCGGCAATCGCAAGGATCTCGAGGAGATCCCGAAGGAAGTGCGACAGGGGCTGGACATAATTCTTGTCGAGCACATGGACGAAGTGCTGGAACACACACTCGCCAAGACGGAAAAGAGCCCGGACTTCCGCCAGACCCGAAACTTGACGACGCACTAGCTCACTCGCGTCGCCCCGCCCAAAAGGGCATAATCTCCGGCCCATCGTCGGCAGTTCGTTGCCGCCGGTGGGCCGAACCATTTGTTGCACTGGAGGTCCCGTGGCCCTGGAACGCCTGTTTACGCCCGGCCCGACGCCGATCCCCGAGCGGATCCGCCGCGTCATGTCCGAGCCGATCATTCATCATCGCACCGCTGAATTTACCGAGATCTTCCGCGAGGTGTCCCTTGGCCTCCAGCCACTGTTCGGCACCAAAGAGGACGTGTTGACGTTGGCCGCCTCCGGTACCGGGGGCCTTGAGGCGGCCCTGGCGAACTGCTGCCGAACCGGGCAGACGCTGGTGACGGTCAACGCCGGCAAGTTCGGCGAACGATGGACCGACCTCGGCCGGGCCTACCGCCTCGATGTGGCCGAACTGACTGTTCCATACGGACAGGTGGCCACACCCGAGCAACTGGCGAGTTTTCTCGATGCGCAGCCGCATACGGTGCAGGCGGTGGGGCTCACCCACAGCGAAACTTCCACCGGGGCGCTGCACGACATCGCCGAACTGGCGCGGGTGGCGCGCGATCGGGGAACGCTAGTCATGGTCGATGCAATCACCTCGCTCGGCGTGCACCCGATCCGGATGGACGAGTGGGGACTGGACGCCGTGGTCAGCGGCAGCCAGAAGGGGCTGATGTTGCCGCCCGGCCTCGCCTTCGTGGCCCTCTCCGAGATGGGGCGGCGGGCCATGGCTCATGCCGATCTGCCGCGCTTCTACTTCGACCTGGCTGAGGCGGCGAAGCAGCTGGCCAAGGGCACGACGCCGTTCACGCCGGCCATCAGCCTGATCATCGGGCTCCGTGAATCGCTGGCGATGCTGAACGAGGAGGGTCTCGAACAGGTGTTCGCCCGTCACGCGCGACTGGCCGCGGCCTGCCGCGACGGCGTGCGCTCGCTCGGGTTGCCGCTGTTCGCCCCGTCCCCCTCCAACGGCGTGACCGCCGTGGGTGAGATCACCACGCCGGACCCCGATCTGCTGGTGAAATCGTTGCGGGCAAAACACGGAATGCGCCTGGCCGGTGGCCAGGGAAGCATGAAAGGGAAGATCTTCCGCATCGGCCACATGGGGGCGTACACCGACCAGGATGTGACGGATGTACTCGCCGCCCTGGCAGAGGTGATGTCCGAGCTGAAAATCGAGGGCGTGCGATGATTCGGGTGGTGGTGTCCGATCCGATGGCGGCGGAGGGGCTCGATCTCCTTCGACACTCAGGGCTTTTCGAGGTTGTCCAGGTGAGCGGTGCCGACCCTGCGGCTCTGGCCGGGGCGCTCGAGACCGCCGAGGCGCTGCTCGTTCGAAGCGGCACCAGGGCCACCGCCGAGGTCCTGGCGATGGCACCCCACCTCCGGCTGATCGGCCGGGCCGGCACCGGCGTCGACAACGTCGATGTGGAGGCCGCCACGCGCCGGGGGATCGTCGTCATGAATACGCCCGACGCCAATTCCATTGCGGCGGCCGAGCTGACCTGGACGCTGCTTCTGGCGATGGTTCGCAACCTCGTGCCGGCGGCCGTATCGTTGTCGGCCGGCAAATGGGATCGCGCCGGGTTCATGGGAACCGAACTGGCCGGCAAGACGCTCGGTGTGATCGGCTTTGGCCGGATCGGACGCGAGGTGGCCTCGCGCGCGCGCGCCTTCGACATGACGGTGCTGGTGGCCGATCCTTTCGTGACCGAGGAAATTGCCCGGGCGGCCGGCGCGCGTCTGGCATCCATGGACGAGTTGATCGCCGCGGCGGACATCGTGACTCTTCATGCGCCGTTGACGAAGTCGACGAAGCACCTGATCGGCGGGCGTGAACTGGCCGCCATGAAGGCTGGTTCCCGGCTGATCAACTGCGCGCGCGGCGGCCTCGTGGATGAAGCCGCGCTGCACATCGCGCTGGAATCGGGCCACCTGGCCGGCGCGGCACTTGATGTTTTTGAACAGGAGCCACCGCCGGCGGACCATCCGCTCCTTTCGCATCCAAGAGTGGTGGCGGCGCCGCACCTGGGCGCCTCGACCCGTGAAGCACAGGAAAACGTGTCGGCGGAACTGGCCCGCCAGGTTCTCGATTACTTTCAGTCGGGGGCCATCCGGAACGCAGTGAACATGCCCGGCCTATCGGCCGAGGCCTACCAGAAGGCTCGCCCCTATCTCGATCTGATCGAGAGGCTGGGCCTCCTGGCCGGTTCGCTGGCCCCACAGGGAAGCTGGCGCCGCCTGGCGCTCGACTATCGGGGGGAGGCCGCCAACCTGCCGTTACAGGCACTGACGCTGGCCGGCTTGAAGGGGGTCCTCTCGACCGTGGCCGGCGAGGTGGTCAATTTCGTCAATGCCAGGATCAAGGCGCAGGAGCTCCAGATCGAGGTGGTTGAATCGTTCGATCCGGTCGCCGGTGATCACTCCAACCTGATCCGGCTGACCCTGGAGACCGAATCAGGGACAACGGTGGTGGAAGGGACGGTCATTCGCAGCGAGGAACCGCGACTGGTGGCCATCGACGGATTCGAACTCGAAGCGGTGCCGGTCGGGCCACTCATCGTTCTTCGGAACGATGATGTTCCCGGGGTCGTCGGGGCCATCGGCGGCTGGCTCGGATCGGCGGGGCTCAATATCGCCCGGATCAGCTGGGGCCGTGATCGGCCGGGGGGCACGGCGCTCACGGTCATTGGTCTTGACCTGCCGGCCACACCGGAGGTCCTGGCAACCATCGCGGCCGATCCGAGGGTTCGGTATGTCCGCGGGGTACAGTTGCCCGCCTGAGCGCCGGACTGCTAGCCTCCGACGGCTTTTCGTTCTGAAACTCTGTCGATCGACCTCCCAGCCGACCCTCGCCCCGCGCGGGCGCCGGCCTTGATTGGATGTGACTGATGCCGGCTCGGATCATTCTGGGCGCCCAGTGGGGTGACGAGGGAAAAGGTAAGTTTGTCGACCTCCTGACCGGGGAGGCCGACTACGTGGTCCGCTATCAGGGTGGTTCCAACGCCGGCCACACCGTCGTTGTCGGGAACGAAACTTTTGTGCTCCACCTGATTCCCTCGGGGATTCTGCATCCGGGCAAGATTGGCATACTCGGCAACGGCGTGGTCATCGACCCCGCATCCTTCCTGGAAGAAATCGAGGGATTGAATCGGCGCGGCATCGAAACGACCGGCCGAATCCTGATCAGCGAGCGTGCCCACCTGATCCTCCCGTACCACAAGACAATCGAGGCCTTCGAGGAGGATCGTGAGGGGGGCTCCGGCGCCTTCGGCACGACCCGGCGCGGCATCGGGCCCGCCTATCGCGACAAGGCCAGCCGCAACGGCATTCGGATGATCGATCTCGCCAACGAATCGATCCTCAAGGATCGAATCGAGGCCAATGTCGAATGGGTCAGCCATTGGCTGACACGTGACGGGGGCCGCCGGCCCGATCTGGATGCCACGGCCATTTTCGACCAGTACCGCGCCTTCGGCGAGCACCTGCTGCCGATGCTGACCGATGTCTCAAGCCTGCTCACCGCTGAACTGAAACGAGGCCGGGCCGTGCTACTCGAGGGGGCCCAGGGGACACTGCTCGACGTTGACCATGGCACCTACCCGTATGTCACATCATCCAGCGCCTCGGCGGGAGGTGCCCTGATCGGGGCCGGCATCGGGCCGCACTGGATCGAGGATGTCATCGGTGTGACCAAGGCGTACACAACCCGCGTCGGGCTGGGACCTTTTCCGACGGAGATGCCAATCGATCTGGCTACGACACTGCGGAATCAAGGTGCCGAGTTCGGTGCCACGACGGGGCGCCCGCGACGCTGCGGCTGGCTCGACGGCGTCGGATTGCGTCACGCGGTACGCGTGAATGGACTGACCCGGCTGGCCATCACAAAGATCGATGTGCTGTCGGGCCTCGACAAGCTGAGCATCGGTACCGGATACGAAATCGACGGCGGGTGGATCGCCGAATTTCCGGCTGATTCCGGGCGCCTCGAGGCCTGTCGGCCGGTCTATGAGGAACACAAGGGCTGGCAGGAGTGCCTGACCGGTTGCCGCCGCTGGAATGATCTTCCGGAGGCAGCGCAGCGTTATCTTGAGCGAATCGCCGAAATCGCCGATACGCCGATCGGCTGGGTGTCGGTCGGTTCGGGCCGTGATCAGACGATTTGTCTCTAGGATTCAGACCCGTTAGCTCAGATGGTAGAGCACCTGACTTTTAATCAGGGAGTCGCTGGTTCGATTCCAGCACGGGTCAAACTACCGGCCGGAAGCCTTGGCTTCCGGCCGGAGCCTTTAGTCAACAGGCACTGGATCGGTACATCCCGACCGGCGAGTTTCGGTGCTTAGTTATTGCGGTGCAATGATTTGGGTTAAAAAATCCCAAAACATCTTTTCTCTCAAGTGCATCTCCAATGAAGTCGAAAACTGCCAAGTGAAAGTGGGGGAGTCATTTCCATGCGGTTCCAGGTCCTTTCTGAATTGCAATTGACACTTCTTTTGAGGGCGTGCTAGTTTACGCGCGATTTTGCCAATGCGCGACGTGGGGGCCGCACCTCAACCGACACTTTCAAACGTGGCAACTAAGTCCAGCAAGCAAGCGGAGTAACCCTCTCAAACCGGGGGAACGTATTAGCCAGTTGACGAGTTTTTTCTACGTGTGCAATAGTCCCGGCACTGAAGACCAAACAGTGACGGGTTACGGGGGAAGTACAGCCTGCAACGAATGATGTGCGTCACCCGGTAAGTCACACGTTGAAAACGCACGCCGAAGTACGCCAGACGACGCAAGGCCATCGAGGAGCGCAACCAGGAAGAGCATCGAAGACGGCCAGACAGTTCGAGTGAACAGACAGAGAGATCTGCAAGACCAGTAGTTTGAGGCTTAAAAGGGCGGAAGCGGAGAACGAGAGTTCTGCAGATTTTTCTTTTGTCCGGAAAGACAGTCGATGCACAGAGACGCAGATAGAAAGATCGAGTTGTTCGATACGTGGAGGCGGCGCCGTCCGGCGCCTTCTAGGAAGGAGATAACGGTGTTGCCCTTGCAGAAGGTGTCAACTTCGCTGCCAGCGAAAATTCACAGTTCCGGTATGACAGATCGCGATGATGGGGGTCCGAATGAGGGTCGGGTGTCAGCAAAGGAGGGTTTTCGCATGAGTTGGAGAGGCAGGTTGGGTTATACGTTCGCGTGGGTGAGCGTGGCCGCGTGTTTGATGGCGGCATCGTTCGCGGGCGCGGCGCCTCCCCCGTTGTCGCCGCAGTTGGGGCCACTGGCACCCTTCAAACTGGCTGACGGCGCTCCGAAGCTCCTCGGCCCGTCGATTGTCGACGCCGTCTATCGGGCGACGGCTCCAGCCGGCGCCGCCAACGACTCGCTGTTCATCATCTTCTCCGAAGATGTGAATGCGGGCAGCGTCCAGGCGGCCGACTTCAATTTCAACGGCGGCCTGGCCGTCGGTGACGTTGGCGGGATCGCCGGAGGCTCCATCGCCCGCATCGGAAGAAACCTGGTTGTCATGACCGGTTTCACGACCGCCTACGCCAACGGCGACTCAGTCCAGGTGGCCGTCATGGACGCCCTGAGCGGCGCCGACGGCAGCGTCTCCAGCGACGTGTCGCTGATCCAGATCCGGACCGGCCCGGCCATTTACCGCGCCGAGATCACCCCGGACGTCTTCAGCAGCCGGCCCAACGCCGACGTGCTGCGACTCTATTTCACCCATGAACTCGACGCGGCCCTGCTGGCCACCACCGACCCCCGCCAGGACTTTGTCATGGCCGAGTTCGGAACCGGTGCGGCCAACCTGATCTCCGCGATCGTGGGTGGCTCGAGCGGCAAGGCCGTCGACATCACCTTCCAGAACCAGGAAGGTGAAGGTTCCACCTCGCACGGCAAGATGCTGGCCGCGATCTCGAAGATCCGGGTCATTGCCGGGGCGCTGGCCGGCGACTTCGCCGCTTCCGGCGACGGTACGAATGACATTTCGACAACCGCGCCGTTCCACACCATCGACGTCACCACGTCGACCGCCGGATCCACTACCTACCGCGGCCCCTATCTCCTGGCTGCCGGTTACAACGACAAGAACACTGCCGGTCTGAACGACGACATCCTCACGATGGTGTTCAGCGACGACGTCGATCCGGCATCGGTGCAGGTTGGCGATTTCGGTTTCAGCTGGGTGATCACCAGCCCGGTGCTCGGCAGCAATGACGGCGATCACATCCTGACGCTGTCTGATTTCACCGGCCTCGTCGGCGCAGTGGTCACCGGAACCGTGACGGTCACCGGCTCGATCACCGACTTCCAGGGCAATGTGAACCCGGCGGGCAACAGCCTCGCCGTCTTCGCCTCGCCGGTCATCGTCCTGGCCCGATTCCAGGACGGCGGTGATTCCGATCCGGCCACCGACATCATCGAGATCTTTTTCGACACACCGATGATCGGAATGTTCGCCGACGTCACCGATTTTGATTTCTATGGCTTCGATCCAACCGGATTGATCGTCACCGACAACATCGATAACGACAGTCTCCTGACCATCACCGGTTTCACGGTCGCGAATAACTGGGAGCCGGGCGACCGGATCGGGCTCGACACGGCCACAAACCTGACCGCCGGCGCACCCCCGACCCTTCCGTCGGGCAACGGTGATCTTGCCACCTACACCGGTGCGGGCGCCACGTATCCCATCCGTGACTACTCCGCCCCGCGGCAGCTTCACTTCGTGCTAAACCAGACCTACTTCCGTGACGCGCAAAGTATCAGCGGCGCTGACACCGCTTACTACGCGTTCAACGAAGTGGACGTGGACGACTCGGCCTATTTCCTCCTCTTCACGCGGAAGAATGTGCCGGTCGACCGTATCTATATCGAAACGCACTTGAACAACGCCGCGTTCATCGCCAACCCGAACCCGGGCTACCAGGTCGCCGCTGATCTCAACAAGATCGTCATCGGTACCTATGACATCAGCCCCGGGGTCGCGTTTTATTCGGACGGTCAGCTCATCGCGCTTGGCGACAACGTCAACCTCGGTATCTGTGCCGTCGACGCGGACGGAAACATCGCGTTGAATACCACTTCGTGCCTGTTCTCAGGCGCCCTGGTAGCCGGCCCGGTTCCGGCGCCGCGCGATCATGACTGCGTCTGCTTCGTCATGGCCCCCGGCCAGATCAATCCGGCGGGCGCACAGGGCGGCCCAATCGGTGCGTTTACCGATGGGTGCGTTCCGGTTCCGGGGCAGACCACCGACACCGACATGATTCACATCATCGGCAATCGGAATCCCGAAGAGCACTTCATCTTCGGTGATGCCGGTTCGGCCATCGGAGCCGACTCGATCCGCGTCTATGACGACGCGGCTCTGACAGTCCTCCTCGGCTCGGGTCCGGCCAACCCGGTCACGGGCGTGTTCAACGTCTTCTCGATCGGCCAGCCGACCGACGATTTTGTCTGGATCGTCGCGGTGGATGTGGTGGCGGGGAATTCGACCCTCTCGTCGCCGACGGCCATCCGCAATGATCTGATGGACAAGGATGCCGTTTACGCATCCACCTTCCGGGATCCGCTCAACAGCCTGCGCCGCTATTCACCGGGCGACACGGTTCGCGTTCTCGGGGCCGCGACGGACAGCGCCGATGCGCCTGATCCGGTCTTCAATACAAGCGGCATCCACAAGAGCGACCTCCTGGCCCTGTCCGCCGATTTCCGCGGTTTCAGCACGCGGGCCGGGTCGGACAGTGTCGTCTTCATCAGCCTGGGCGCCAACAAGAACGACGAAGACAATGACTGGATCGACAACGGTTCGACCCGTTTCGACAACAGCGTCATCGCCTTCAACAACGTCAAGGACTATCCGGAGCCGTACGTCGACGAGAATGGCGACGGCATTTACAACTGCGGCGAGACCTTCGTTGATTACACCGGTACCGGTTACACGACGAAGATCTACGACATTGGCGACGGCAACCTCGATGCCAATGATCCGCAGGAGCACGGCTGGTACTACGTCGAGTACTGGATCGATCCGAATGACGCCACCCTGGTGGCCGACCCGGACGGCGGCGACAACTTCGCCACGCTGGACGATGTCAACATTCCGATCCGAATCCTCGACAACGCCATCCTGAACCAGGCGTCGCTGGACCTTCTGTCCAGTGAACTCCCCGGCCAGGCCAACCGCGCCACGATGTCGTTCACGACCGACCTGTCGCTGGATCATCTGACCAACACGGCGGCGGACTCGGTCTTTACGGCAACGCTCGACGCGCTGGCCCCGACGGTTTCGGAGATCAGCTACCTCGAGAAGCAGAACAGTCTGACCGAAGCCAGTTCGTACCCGGCCGGCAACATCATCACGCCGGGCGACAATGTGTATGAGCTGCCCTCGGGCATGGCCACCCCGTACATCAACTTTGTCGATTCGACCCTGTCGGACGACGATGTGATCTTCGTGGCGGTCCAGATCGACGATTCGCCGAACTCGAGCTCGGAGCCGGACGCGGGGTGGAAGTACCTCTCGTTCGACCCGGTCGGTGACAAGGCGGATGTCGGTTTCCCGGGTATCCGGAACATCGACGACGATTACGACACGACCGGCCTCTTCGTTGCCAACGTCAAGACGAATGGTATTGATGACGACGAAGACGGCGTGGTCGATGAAGACGGCGAAGGTGTCGACTTCAGCGATCCCCAGGTCGTGGATGCCTCGCAGGCGGATGCCGCGGCGAACGCGCTCGCGATTGCGCCGGACGGAATCTGGCGGACCAACGACGGCATCGACAACGACAACGATGCCTTCTTCCGCTTCAACCCGTTCACCAACGCGGTCGTCTGGTTCAACGTCGACGAATCCATCGACAACGACGTTGACGATGATGGCGACGGCACGGTGGACAATGCCAGCGAAGTCGAAAACTACAACGCCAACCTGGACGACGACGAAGACGGTATGCAGGACGGTACCGTCGGCTTCATCACCCTGAGCGGCGTTCACCAGACCATCGCACAGCTGACCGCGTCGCCGAACTCAGGCTCCGGTCAGATCGGCGTCCGCGCCTTCGAGAACCCGGCCGAACTTGCCAAATACGCCGGTTCGAAGAGCACCAAGCCGACCACCGATGTCCCGGGCACGACGCCGGGAAGCTGGCTGATGAGCTACCTGGACAAGACGTCCGACACCATCGGCAATGTTTCGACGGCCTTTACCCAGCGCGGTGGCAAGGATGTCTTCGGGGCGTACGCCTTTGGCGCCCGGAACATCATTGCCTCCGGCATCGGCGGCCCGAGCAACCTGCCCTTCGTCAGCACGGGCGCCTTCCAGTACTTCGATTGGAACTACCGCGATCGCGGCGACCGGAACATCGACCTGAGCCGCATCAAGGCCCTGTACGGCCTGGTCGACGGGTCGGAGTACCGGATGCGCGCGGTGGCGGTGGACCAGGCTTACAACCACAACCCGAACTGGGCGGTCCCATTCCGCTTCACGCTCGATTCGGTGGCGCCGGTTGTCTGCATTCCGCCGGCCCAGAACTCCGACACGCCGGGTACCGGCGCGGCTCCGGAGTTTGACGGGTTCGTCGACGTCAAACCGGCCATACCCGGCCTCCAGGTGTTTGACAGGGGTGCCCATCCGGGCCCGTACATCCTGAGGGCGGACGTGGTTTCCGGATCGGACATCGCGAACGTCTACTTCCAGATCTGGAACGCGGGCACGATGACCTGGGATTTCCTCCCGGCGAATCCGGCGAACCCGGATCCGTCCTTCCCGTACACGCTGTACTGGGATGCCCCGCTCTTGTCCAATGCCCCGCCGGCAGACTCGGATACGTTCTACTTCCGCGCCTACGCCGTCGATGAGCATGGCAACACCGAGGCCCAGTCCCTCAACAATGATCCTCCGACTCCGGGCAATGGTCCGGTCGGTGAGCTTTGCCTCGACGACGCGCGCAACTGGGAACTCTGCGTCATCGTGATTGACGGCACGGCCCCGTACGCCTGTATCTGCCAGATTGGCAGCGACTACGACCTGTCCGACGGCGCTGCGGTGCCGGTTGAGCAGGCCGTGGACGTTTCAGCCGGGTTCAGCGACGGCGATGGTGATCCGGCGACCAACGACGTCATCCATGTCTACTTCGAATACACGCCGATCGGTCTGAACAGCTGGATTCCGTTTGCGAGCCTCACCGGCGTACCGGCGGATGGCTTCCTGCGTGATCCGAGCGGCATCCACCACCCGGTCATCATCACCGGGCCGGATACGCTCAAGACCACCGTGACCTGGGATACCCGCACGCTGGCGGCCGGCTCTTACGAGGTCCGGGCGGTAGCGGTCGACATCGAAGGCAACACCTCGGTGCTGACCTCGTGCGTATTCACGGTCACGCTGGACAACACGGCGCTCCGTGCCTACATCCAGCCGGTGGTACCGGGTGTCAACACACTCGATACCTGCGGCATTGCCTCGGTGGACACACTGTTCGCCCAGGTCTTCATTCACGACCGCACCGTGTCGCAAGTTGAATTCCAGTACTACGCGGACACGAATGGCGACGGTGTGGCCAATGACGCCGGTAGCTGGATCCATATCGACACGCAGGGTGACGAGGCCGACGAACGAAAGGGTGACGTCACTCTCCGTGCCGGCATCGCACGATTCGAGCGGGTAGCTCAGGCCCTTCATATTGACTTCACGGCCTTTGCCGGCACGGTTCGGTTCTGGGATCCGGACAACAACGGATACAGCTCGATTGACCCCATCATTGCCGATTTGAACAACGATGGTGTCTACAACGGGGCGGACTTCATCCTCTCCTACGGGCCAGGCAACGACGTGCCCCCTTCGGGTGCCGTGCTGACACTCTTCGCGCCGAACGAGTATCTCGCTGACGTTCTGCCGTACGGGACCTACGATGCCAACGACTACGTCATGCAGGACAACCCGCTGAATGCGGGTCCTGAGCAGACGGATGTCTGGATGGCCTTGTGGGATGTCACCGGCCTGAATGGTGACTACCTGGTCCGCGCGGTTGCCACCGACAATCTCGGCAATACCGATAGCGACCTGCCCGGCTCACCGATTCCGGTGGCCGCGGTCGAGGTCGACTCGGACATTCCCGAGGCCAACATCACCTCCATCACCAACCAGGACAAGTCGGTCATCAACGCTCCGATCGATGGCGATTACGTCTCGGGTGACAACGCATTCTTCTATCTCAACGTCACCTCGGACGACACCGACCTTCTGAAGGTGCTCTTCCAGTACAGCGTCAATGGCGGCGTTACCTGGACGAACATCGATGTCAACGACGACAACGACATGTACGCCGACCTCAATTGCAACTGGCAGTTTGACGAAGGTATCGACGAGATTTTCGTCGACGTCGACAACAGTTGCACCTACACGGTAGGCGACATCTTCCTGTCGAAGGGTGACAACGGCGTCATCGATACGCCGACTGACCCGTCGAGCAAGTTCAATAACCTCTTCCCGCTGGTCTCCGAAGATCCGAACAACGATCTGGACGACGACGGCGACGGCAAGACGGACGAGGACGGCGACACGGCGGTAAGTGATCTTGGCGGCCAGAGCCCCGATGATTACTTCGCCCCGTACTCGGTGCCTTTCCTCTTCCACAACATCATGTTCGCAACGGAAACGAACGTTCTGTTCCGCTCGATCGCGATGGACTTGAACGGCAACACCGACTGCGATCCCGATCCGATCAGCGTGGTCGTGGGTGACAACAAGGGTCCGGAAACCGACGTGGTCGTGGCCGTCATCAATGGTGACAGCCTCGATATCGAAACGGTTCTCCGCGGCACGCTCAATGCTCTCTGCCTCGACTCGTTGACTGTCGGCCCGATGTACCTCCTCGTTACCGCCGAGGATCAGGCCGAAATTCTCGAAATCGACATCTACTACCGCAGCATTGACGAGGATGCCTTCCCGGCAATCGAGTATCAGCCGGTCGGCATTGTCGACAGTGTCTATCCGTATGAGTTCGTCTGGGACATCACGACCCTGGCGGACGGTGAATACGAGTTCTACGCCAGCGCACTGGATGCCAACGGCAACCGGACGATGGCGCCGATCAATCCGTATCGCTTCTCGATCAACCGCAACTCCGCCTCGGTGGCGGCCACCGCGCTCTTCCTGGGCTCCAATCTACCCGTCTCGGTAGTCCAGGTGGGTGATGTGATCATTCTCTCAGCCAGTGTCAGTGATGCCTCGCTCCCCGGTTCGGTCTGCTTCTACTATGCCGAACGTATCGAGGGCGAAGTGGTCACCGGCATCTCCACCACGTTCCCATTCGTTTCCGGCCAGCTGAACGAAGAAGCTGTCCCCGGCAGCGGCAACGGGCTGAACGAGTCCGTGTTCTTCAGCAACGGTCAGGAAGGCATCTGGGTCGCACCGGCACTCTTTGCCTCGACCCCGGCCAAGACCTACCGCCATTACACGCTGCGGAGCGGTGGTGATGTCATCGAGTTCGGCGCGGCCATCCCGGCTGGGGTGACCGTCACGATCGATTACAACATCACCACTTACGTGACGATCGACTGCGACGACACGGCGCCCTTTACGGCCGAGTGGACAGTCCCGTCGCGTGACAACAACAACACGACCCACTTCGACATCTCAGCGGCTTTCTCGCCCAATGGCGTGAGCTGCGAAGAGTCGATTGTCTCCGAAGGCTTCCAGATCCGGTTCAACGATATCGAAGGCAGCGAGTTCGTCATTCACGGTATCGATGACATCGACAACGATGGCAATATCGACCTGAATGACAACATGCCCGGCAACGCACTCTGTGTCAGCCAGGGCCTCGGCTTCGACAACGACGATCCGATCGGCACCCAGGTCAACAAGCTTTCGGGTGACTGGGCCGAGTTCTTCGTGACGACCGATGAGTTGAACATCGAACAGGTCAAGCTGATCGTCTATCACACGTTTGATCTGAACGGTGCCGATTCCGACACCTGCATGATGACGGAGAATCCGCTCGAGGCTGATCCGCCTCAGCCGGTCCACAAGGTCCTTTACCTGACGGACTTCCCGACGGTCGATCCGGACCGCGTGGAGAACGTCACCATCACGGTGAGCGGGTATACGGACGGTCCGAGCAGCCGCACCTTCGCCATGTACGACGATGGCGTGACGGGCGACGACCTGGTGGCCGGCGACGGTCACTGGACGGTGCTGATCGAACTGTTGCCTGGCTTCACCTACGACTATGAATTCACGATCGACCTGGTCGGAAGTGACTTCATCACGACGAACGATCCCCGCCACGACGAATCGCAGATCCAGATTCCCGCGGTTCCGTATTGGTGGTGCTCGGCTCGTCTCGATGACAACCACCTGCTTCACCAGAACGCGATCAACCACGTTCACGTGGAAGTGACCGATTCGGAAGGCAACGTCACCAGCAACCTGTCGGAAAACAACCAGGGCCAGATCGATGTGATTCTGGACCGGGTCGCTCCGACGGTGGCTGCCCTGTCAATCGACCGGGCGCAGGTGGCTCCGGGTGGAGACGTGGAGGTTTTTGCCACGGTTACCGACCCGACGCCGGCTGATATCAACATCATCACGGTGACCGAAGT
>JAWXBZ010000051.1:0-6854 GCA_034440375.1 Candidatus Eiseniibacteriota bacterium | reverse complement strand
CAATCGAGCATCGAAGCCAAATTTCTCCACATTTTTCCACCCCGCCTATCCACATCCTTTCGACACATCAGGTCAAACTTCCATCCAGGCAAGGTCTTCGGTTGTTATCCACATTTGTGGAGAGTGGACGTTTTGCGCATGGAAGGGTCCGCAACAAGATGGTGGCGAAACTGCAGGCTTCCTCCACCCCTCGCTCTCTCCATTTGATCTTGACGTCAGGTATAATATTAGTCATACTTTTGGTATGAAAACTGCCGTTTCAATTCCGGACCAACTGTTCATGGCTGCCGACAAGCTCGCAGAAGACCTTGGGACGACCCGCAGCGGGCTCTATGCCAGGGCCCTTGCTGACTTCATCGCGCGGCGACGTGCCGATTTGATCACCGACCAGATCAACGAGGCTTATCCGGAACCCGGGCCCGGACTCGATCCGATTCTCAAGAAGCTGCAGGCTCGGGCCCTGCGGGATGATGAGGTCTGGTGATTCAACGCGGCGATGTCTGGTGGGCGGACCTTCCCGACCCAACCGGCTCATCTCCCGGCTATCGGCGTCCGGTGATCGTCGTCCAATCCGATTCCTTCAATCGTAGCCGGATCGGGACGATCCTGATCGTCCCGCTGACTTCAAATCTTGATCGGGAAAAAGTGCCGGGTCACATCCGTCTCGCGCGAAGAGAAACGTCCTTGCCGCGTGAGTCGGTCGCCCTGACCAGTCAAGTGCTGACGGTCGATCGGGCTGACTTCGCTCTGCGGGTGGGCGCGATCCCCCCAACGGCCATGCGCGCGATCGATCGAGGGCTTCGAAGCGCGTTGGAGCTATAGCAGTTCGTCAGTTCGAGCATCAGATCAAACAGGTCACGTCAAACGTTCCCCGGACAGCTCCGTCAGCACCCCGCCCAGCCATCGCACGAATTTCGCCGTGGAGGAAATCGACACCCGCTCCCCCGGCGCATGCGGCCCCCGAATGTCCGGACCGAATGACACCATGTCGATCTTCGGAAATTTCTCGGCAAACAGGCCACACTCAAGGCCCGCATGAATGGCGGTGATGGGGGCCTCGACGCCAAAGAGGCGAAGGTGAACCTCCGCCGCCAGGCGGACGACGTTGGATTCGGGCGCCGGTTTCCAGCCGCCATACTTGTCGAAACTCTCGATGCGGCAGCCGGACAGTGCGCCGATCGAAGCCAGGGTATCGACCGCCTCTTCCATCGCCTGTCGGTCGGAGGAACGTGACGACGACGTGATCGAGACCTCGCCGCCCTGGGCGGCGGGCTTCGTCGTGACAACCGCCAGGTTGGTCGATGTCTCGACCAGGCCTGGAATCGACTGGCTCATGGCCAGGACACCGTTTGGAATCGCCGACAGGAGGGCCACCAGCTGCTTCGTGGACGCCTCGTCATTCACCGACGCCGGCGGAGCCCCCGGGAGTGACGTAATGGCCACCGACGGTTCGCGCGTGGCGTAATGCCCCCGGGCAGCCTCGAGCGAAGCCGCCACGGCTTCCCCCACCCGGACCATCGCGTCCGGTCCCGGCGGGAGGGCCAGTTCGGCCCGCGCTTCCCTTGGGATGGCGTTCCGCTTGTTGCCTCCACTGACCGCACTGATGCAAAAGGGAGTACGCACCCCGATTTCGCGCAGCGTCCGCGCCAGTATCTTGAGGGAGTTGCCTCGATCGAGATGGATTTCGCCACCGGAATGCCCGCCGACAAGCCCGGTCACGCTGATCGATACGCCGCGCCACCCGTCCGGCACGAACCGGCTTTGCCCCTTCCAGTGAAGCGTCGTGTCCGCGCCGCCGGCGCATCCGATGTAGAGAATTCCATCCTCCTCGGAATCAAGAGTCAGCAGCGTCGGGGCGGTGATCAGCGATGGATCCAGTTGAGCGGCCCCGGTCAGCCCCGTCTCTTCGTCCACCGTGAAGAGGAGTTCGAGCGGTCCGTGAGGGACATCCGTCGACTCGGCTATATACATCATGAGCACGACGCCGATGCCGTTGTCGGCCCCGAGTGTCGTCTCCGGAGCGGTGAGCCAATCCCCTTCCCTCTGGATCAGAATTCGCCCGGCGTCAGGATCCCAGGTACTCCAGGAGTGCTTCTCGGAAACCATGTCGACGTGGGCCTGCAACGCCACGATTGGAGCCGATTCCCTCCCCGCCGTGCCGGGCACCCGAACGAGGCGGTTTCCAATGGCATCATGCCGGATTTCGAAGCCCCTGCCGGCGGCCCAGGCATCCACCCAGGCCAGCACGGCTTCTTCCTTCCTGGAGGGGCGCGGAATGGTGGTCAGCTCGGCGAACAGTTCCCAGAGCCGCACCGGCATGAGCCCGGCAAAAGGGTTCGCGTCCGCGGCGGAACGGGAAGTTGGTGTCGTCATCAACTCCTCAGAGGGCCTTGAGGCCGGTTTCAAGGTCGGCGATCAGATCCTCGATGTCCTCGATCCCCACGGACAGACGGACGAGGCCATCGGTCAGGCCGAGGGCCTCGCGATCCGACTTTGGCACGGAAGCGTGGGTCATCGAGGCCGGGTGGCTGATGAGGCTCTCAACCCCGCCGAGGCTTTCGGCCAGGGAAAAGATCCTGACGGCCTTGAGGAACCGGTTGGCGTTCTCGAGGCTGCCGGCATCGAAAGCCAGCATGCCGCCGAACCCGCTCATCTGCCTCCTGGCCAGCTCATGCTGCGGATGATCCGGAAGCCCTGGATAGATGACCCGCGACACCCGGGACTGCTCCTTGAGCCAGCCGGCGATTTTCCGCCCGTTCGCATCGTGACGATCCATGCGGACCGCCAGCGTCTTGACGCCGCGCAACGCCAGCCAGCAGTCGAACGGGCCGGGTATGGTGCCCATGGCATTGCGCAGAAACTTGAGGCGCTCCGCCGAGCCCGCATGACTGGTCAGGACGAGGCCACCGACCATGTCCGAGTGGCCGTTGATGAACTTCGTCGTCGAGTGGTAGACGATGTCGATACCGTGTTCCAGCGGCCGCTGGAAGTAGGGGCTCATGAACGTGTTGTCGCAGACCGTCAGGATTCCGCGCTTTTGGGCCAGGGCGGCGATGGCCGAGAGGTCCGCCAGCCCCATCATGGGATTCGTCGGCGTCTCGAACCAGATGATTTTGGTTTCCGGCCGAATGGCCGCCTCGACCGCGGAGAGGTCTGACATGTCGACATAGCTGAACTGAAGCCCGTGGTCGGCGAAGACCAGGCTCATCACGCGATAGGTGCCGCCATACATGTTGTTGCCGGCCAGGACATGCTCGCCGGCCTTGACCAGATGCAGCAGCGTCGTGGTGGCGGCCATCCCGGAGGCAAACGCGAAGCCGTGCTCGGCCTTCTCCAGCGCCGCGATGCAGCGCTCGAGGTGTTCGCGCGTCTTGTTGTGCGTCCGGGCATACTCGTATCCCTTGTGGTCGCCGATCCCCTGCTGGACGTACGTCGAGGTCTGGTAGATCGGGGGAATGACCGCTCCGGTCGTCGGATCCGGCTCCTGCCCGATATGGATGGCGTCCGTCGAAAAACCCATTGATTCCTCCGAAATCCGCCGGCGGCGGTCAGACACAGGGACTCCGTGCGGCGGAAGCCACCGCGGGAATCCTAGAAGGCGCGGTAGACAGCCACCACCGGACGGTGGTCGGAAACGAAACTCGAGTAGCCGGTGATGAGGAGATCAAGCCGGAGCGTGCCGATTCGACCCGTCGAAAACTCGGGACAGGCACTCCGATTGACCATGATGTGATCGATGAGCCCGATCGGGTGACTGGTCATGTCATTGCGTGACGTCAGGCTTTTCGACAGAAAGAGAAAGTTGGACGGGTCGGCAAGAAAGTCGCGAAACGTGTTGAGTTCCATCGGTGTGTCGGTCAGGACATCGTTCCAATCGCCGAGGAGCACATAGTCGATGCCCGGTTCCGCCAGTGCCCGCGCCTCCAGGTAATTATTCAGGATCGTGGTGGCCGCCACTCGCCGGGCCTGGTCGTCCGCGTTGTCCTTGCCCGCCTTCAGGTGCATGACGATGGCACGGAAGTGATACTCATGGCCGTTGCCGCGGGCCGTAAAATCGGCCTCAAGCGGCGGCCGCGGGAAGGCGAAGTTGTTTCCCAGGAACTCGGGTGGCACCCGCCGATAGTTCATGGTCAGGACCGACTTGTTATACAGGAATCCGGTTTTCTGATAGTTGCCAAATCCGTAGACGTCCGGCGAGTAAACCCCGGCATGGTCCGGAAGCCGGTTCAACAACACACGGAATTGGGTCGTGTCCTCAATCTCCTCAAGACCGTACAGGTCGATCCGGAGCGTATTGACGATCTCGACCACCCGGTCGATGGTGCCGGTGCCCGCCTTCGGAAAATTCTGAATATTCCAGGTGGCTATCTCGAGCGTCGTGTCCGTTCCAACCGGGCCAAAGCCATTGGGAAAGGTGTTGAACACGGTCGGCCCGGTGGCGCAGGGGGAATTGGGATCAATCGGGTCCGGCTCGGGAGTCGGATCAAGCCCGGAACAGGCCGCCAGCGCAAGAAATAGCCCGGTCAGGGCGGTGGCGAAGCCGGTCCAAAGGAAATCGGAGTGCGAAGTCGACCGTTTCAGCCGGCGAGGATCCATCACAGCGACACGAATCCAATCACATCGGTGCGGGTGATGATTCCCGCGGCCTGGTTGTTTTCCATGACCAGGACCGACGAGGCTGACTTCCGGGCCAGGATGCTGATGATCTCGCGTACGGGGTCCTCGGCCTGAACGATCGGGAGCGGTGCCTCCATGAGGCGTCCGACCCGCTCGTCCAGCACGCCGGGCGCCTCCAGCACGGATCGCATCACCGTGTTCTCGTTGATCGAGCCGGCCATTTTGCCGTCGAGGAAGACCGGGATGGACGTGATGTCGTACTCGCGGATCAAATCGAGGGCGCGGCGAACGGTGTCGGCCGCATCGACGGTCACCAGTTCCGGCAGACGCCCGCGCTTCGATTTCAGGACGTCCGCCACGGTCACGTCCTCGAGTTCGAGGAGGCCGTTGTCACGCATCCAGGCGTCGTTGTAGACCTTGGAGAGGTAGCGTTCGCCGGTGTCGGGCAGGATGACCACGGCCAGCGTGTTCTCATCCTTGTCGCGCAGGTACTTGATGGCCCCGGCCACCGCCGCGCCACAGGAACCGCCGACCAGAATCCCCTCGGTGCGTGAGATACGCCGGGCCATGTTCAGACACTCGCGGTCGTTGACCTTGACGATCTCGTCGATGTACTGGAAATGGGTGGTGCCGGGGATGATGTCTTCTCCAATTCCCTCGACCTTGTAGGGGCGGGCCACGGTCATCTGCTTGGTGTAGAAATAGTCCCGCAGGATCGACCCCTCGGGATCGACACCGATGACCTTGACGTTCGGGTTTTGCTCCTTGAGATAACGACCGGCGCCGGAGATGGTACCGCCCGTGCCCATCGACACGATGTAGTGGGTGATCTTGCCGGCAGTCTGCTTCCAGATTTCCGGCCCGGTCGATTCGTAGTGAGCCAGCGGGTTGTCGTCATTGAAGTACTGGTTGGCCAGGAACGCGTTGGGGATTTCCCTGGCCAGCCGGCGGGCCACGGAGTAGTACGAGTCAGGGCTCTCCGGCGGCACCGCGGTCGGCGTGACCACGACCTCCGCCCCCATCGCCTTTAGCAGATTGATCTTTTCCAGCGACATCTTGTCCGGCATGACGAAGACGGCCCGATACCCCTTGACCGCCGCGGCGATGGCCAGCCCCATGCCCGTGTTGCCGCTGGTCGACTCGACGATCGTGCCTCCGGGCTTGATCAGCCCCTGGGCTTCGGCCTGCTCCAGGATCTTGATGCCGATTCGGTCCTTGACGCTGCCACCCGGATTGAACGATTCCACCTTGGCCAGCAGGGTGGCCTTGAGCCCGCGGGTCACCTTGTTCAACTTGACCAGCGGCGTATTACCGATGGTCTCGAGGATTGACTCCTTGTAGGAAACACCGTCGAGCAATGCCATGAACCTGAGTCTCCTGAATTGCGGATGTCGGCCAAGCGGCCGTGGGTCCGCGGGTCGGGACGGAGGGGGGTTTCGAGAGCAAAGAGGATAGCCGGGAAGATTCAGGAGCGTCAAGCTGCATCTGGACTTAGGAGCCTCATCGAGCTGCGGCGACGACGACCATCGAACGCTGGATGTCGGCATGGCGGGGCACGGTACCGCAACAAACTCCAGCAAGGGTCCCCCAAAACTCGTCTGTAACGGACCGCCGAGCCTATGGTCAGACTCGTGCTGTACACTGAATCGGGCCGTCAACCGACCCGGCCTCAATGAAATGGATCACCAAGAGGGAGGAGTGACGATATGCCGACTCCAGGCAATCGGATCGACAGGCGGGCCGGATTGGACCGGTCCGGACGTCAGATTTCGTTCCGGCTGGTCACTGTTGTCCTGCTCGGCCTGGCCGGCCCTGTATTGGCGAACACGTTCACCAACTTCGAGAGTCATCCGATCCATCCGCTGGCTCTCTCGGCGGACGGGACCCGACTTTTCGCCTGCAACACGCCGGACAATCGGCTGACCATTTACCGGATCACGCCCGAAGGCCTTTCGATCGAAGCGGAGGTGCCCGTCGGGCTGGAGCCCGTGGCGGTCCGGGTCCGGAATGCCACGGAGGTCTGGGTCGTCAACCACCTGTCGGACAACATCTCGATCGTCGACCTTATGACAATGAACGTGCGCGTCACGCTTCCGGTCGGCGACGAACCGACGGATGTCGTTTTCGCCGGCACGGCCGGGCGGGCCTTCGTCTGTGTCAGCCAGGAGGACGCGATCAAGATATGGGATCCGGCGAATTTGATGACCCCGCCCCTGGTCGTTCCCCTGTTTGGCAGT